>HF992593.1 GCA_000436695.1 Prevotella sp. CAG:1185
TAAATTTTTAACTCGTCCATTTTTATTGGACACTAATGAGTGAATTATGTAAATCCTGTACGGCGTCTCATGCTCTTTTAATATAAAAGCATACCTTTTGCTTTGTCGTTTGCCGCATATTAGAGATCAAAAGATGCCCTTTCGCAATGTAAAAGGCCACCTTTTGCAGTACTTTTAAATATAAACCTGTAATTAGACTTTTGCCGGATTGCCGTTTTTCTTTGAAGAAAGTCGGGAAACGGATGCAGTATTTTCTATCAGGAACACTCATAATGATGAGAACAAAAGACAGAAAAATATGCAGGCAAGACATTTAGACAGGCGCCGCTATTTCATGGAAGAGGCGGCCACAACAGAAAAATACTTTATACCATATCTTAGTAATTTTGTCGCAACACGTGGTGTTAACGTGCTTGAGGTAGGATGTGGCGAGGGCGGTAATCTGCTGCCCTTTGCGCGCAGGGCGTGCCATGTTACGGGGGTGGATATGTCGGAACTGAGAATACGACAGGCGCAGACTTATTTTAAGGAAGAAAATGTTGCGGCAGAGTTTGTGTGTAGCGACATTCTTAATTATGACTGTTGCGGCCGCAGTTTTGACATTATCATAATGCACGATGTTGTGGAGCATGTGCCCGACAAGGCTGCCTTGCTGTCAAAACTCCGCGTCATGCTGGCTCCTCATGGTGTGGTGTTTGTGGCTTTTCCGCCCTGGCAGATGCCTTTCGGCGGTCATCAGCAGATTGCCCGCAGCAGTTTGCTGTCGCGCATGCCTTTTATCCATCTTCTGCCTCGCTTTGTTTATGAGCGTGTACTCAGACTTTTTGGCGAAGATAACTTTACGGTGCGTGAGCTTATGTCAATAAGACAGACACGCTGCACGGTAGAAACTTTAGGGCGTATTGCGGCGCGCACCGGCTATACAGTGACCGACATGCTGCTGTGGATAGTCAATCCTCACTATGAAATCAAGTTCGGACTGAGGCCGCTTGTCTTGCCTTCGCCTTTGCGTATGTTGCCATATCTGAGAAATTTTCTGTCCTCATCGTGTTTCTACGTGCTGCGCCGTGACTGATTTAGGCCGTAAGTGCTTGTTAAAAGTCAGAACGTAGTGCCTTTAAATACGTTGCTGTGTTCAGGTTTCCACATCATGCCGTTTAGCGTCAGGTTGTTAGAGTTGAAGTTTGGCATTATGTTAACCGTGGTCTTGTTGGCTCCTTTCCACAACGAGATAAACAGTTGCGCAGATATGCCTTTGCCCATAACGCCCATCTTTACGAACACGTTGCCTTTCTTGTCCTTATTCACTTCATATCGGCTTACGCTGCCCTCTACGGTTATTCCGCCAAGGCCGTTGAGTCCGGCCACGGGCACGTTGAATGCCACTTGAACAATGGCGTTATCGCCCCTTACCGTAACAAAGTTGGTGCTTGCTGTAACGTGTGCCGTATATCCGCGCTTGAACATCACCTGATCGGCTTCTATCGTGAAGGCAGTGTCGTTTATGGCTTGTATCGCTTCAGCGTTTAACGCGCTGTCGATGCGTGCCTCCATGAGTTTTTTCTCTTTCTTGCTGAGTTCTTTGTCCTGTGTGTTGCTCTGTGCCGTGGCAGCAAATGTGGCTGCCACGAACATCATTAATGTTATTATTGCTTTCATGATGCGTATTTTAATATGTCCTTTTATAATATAACCACAAAAGATAATAATAAATGCATCGGGACAGTAAAAAATGGCTAATAAATATATAAGAAGTATTAACTTGCGGCTTTAAATTCAAATCGGGTATTATGTGTCGGGATTTTTGCTTTATATCGAGTGGATTTTCGTTAGATTTTTCATAGGCATGGCATGCTGTGTCAAGAATAATCGGACAGCAACGGGAAATGATAAGACAGCCGGAAGCATCAGTCTTTGGTATAATTAAAATTATATGAATGTCCGCAAGTTGCCAATC
>HF992594.1 GCA_000436695.1 Prevotella sp. CAG:1185
CTTTCCCAGTCTCCGTATGGCGGCTTCCACCGACACGCCGCGCACGTAGAACAGGTTTGCCAGTTCCCCGATTGTCATCCACACCTCGGCGTCGGGCATGACCACCGTCCTGTTCTCTATTGTTATGACACCTCTCGTTTCCATGTTTCTTTTCGTTTTTAGTTCTATTTCTAAATGGCCTGGCAGATGAACTTCTCCATCGGGGCGAGCTTTTGAGAGAGCAGTTCCATGTCTTGGCTCATCTTCTCCGCCGTGATTTTCGCGTAGATTTGGGTCGAGCGGATGCTCGTGTGCCCCATCAGTTTCGACAGCGTTTCAATGGGCACGCCGTTGGAAAGACAAATCGTGGTTGCGTACGAATGGCGGCTTTGGTGCCAGGTTACGTTTTTGTTTATTCCGCATTGCTTGGCTACCTGTTTGATGCCGTATTTGCAGATGTTATAGCATGGTACGGGCAGCAGCTTGCCGTCTTTGGAAGCACCCTTGTATTTGTCGATGATGTGCTTCGCCACGTCCAGCAGGCGGATGTTCGTTTCCACTCCCGTCTTCTGGCGGCTTGTCTTTATCCACAGGTGCCCGTCAAAGGAAACTTGCAGGTTTTCTTCCGTGAGATTTGCCATGTCGCGCCAGCTCAAGCCAGTGAAACAACAGAAGATGAACAGGTCGCGTATCAGTCCGTAGTTCTTCCTCTTGAACGTGCCGTTTATCATCTGCGTGATTTCCTCTTTCGTCAGGTAGCCCCGTTTCGTCTCCTCCTTCGTGATGTGATAGGCATAGAACGGATCTCGTTGCAGCCAGCCATTGTTGATGGCGGTGAAGATGATGCTGCGGAAAGGCATCATGTACGACCATACGGTGTTGGTGCAATGCCCTTTCTCCACCCGGAGGAACAGCTCGAAGTCCGTGATGAAGGCGGGGGCGAGTTCTTTCAGGGTGATGTCCTCCACTTTGTACCGTGTCCTGATGAACTCGGACAGGTGCTTGTAAACCACGCAGTATTTCCAGTAGCTGCGCTGGCTCTTCATCTTGCCCACCAATTTGGCGTAGTCCTCGTTGTGCTGCCTGAACACGGCGAGCAGCGTCTTGTGGTTCATACCCATGCCGAGGTACTCGTTGCGCACTTTCTCCGCCGTGACGTAAGTGTCGCGGTCGAACACGTCCTGATACGCCTTGTTCACGCCCACGCGGATTTTGTCCAGCATACGGTTGCCTTCCAGAGCCACGTTGCTCCTTCCGGTCAGCCGCCCGGTCTCCACGCTCCACATCTTTTCCTCCACGTCCAGCCTGCAGCTGAACTGTGCGATTTTCCCGTTCACCGTGATACGGCACATGACCGGTATCAGTCCGTTCTTCTTCGGCGCGTTGCGCTTCAGGTAAAATAAAATCTTGAATGTCGCTCTACTCATAATCCTGATTTTTTTGGTTACAAAATTACCTTGTGTAGAGCTGTTTGGCTGTATGTAAACCACAGCAGACCGGCGCAATCGAATCTGCCGCAGGACTTTTTCATCCCCAAAGCCTCCAAACGCCTGTGCGAGTGGCATTTTTACCCCGTTTTGCCGTCCTTTTCCATGCCGTTACCCGTCCCGTTCTTCGGTAACGGGATGGTAACGCAATTCCGGTTCAAGTTGGCTTTCTGGCGGTTTTATTTGGCACTCGCCAAAATCGTCAAAATCTCATAAACCATTAACTTTCAATCATTTTTCCGTGATTTGCTCAGTATCTCACTTTTTTATATTATCTTTGCATAAGATAAGCGGCATCTCGGCATAACATTCAAGCAAGACTTGATGATTCTGCTCTCGGTTTGCATTATCTCTGCAATAAGATAAGCGGCATCTCGGCATAACATTCAAGCAAGACTTGATGATTCTGCTCTCGATTTGCAGTATCTTTGCACATAAGATAAAAAACAAGATAAGCGGCATCCAGGGCTGACGGAATGATAGGAACTACATACGGACTGACCGGGGGCAGCGTTATCTGAACAAATAGACAACAACGTTGAAGGCTCTTTTACGGCTACTGCCAAAGGGAGACAAGACAAATATAGCACGCATAAACAAAAAGACATTCAGGCCATGAACAAAAGCGACAGCATAGTCATTATACCTACGTATAACGAGAAAGAGAACATCGAGAAGATTATCAGGGCGGTGTTCTCACTTGAGAAATGTTTTAATATTCTCGTGATAGACGACGGCTCGCCCGACGGCACCGCGGCTATAGTTCACCGACTGATCGACAACGAATTTGCCGACCGTCTGTTTATTATAGAGCGCAGCGGCAAACTGGGCTTGGGCACGGCATATATCACCGGCTTCAAATGGGCACTGCAGCAAGGATATGACTACATATTCGAGATGGACGCCGACTTCAGTCACGACCCTAACGACCTGCCGCGCCTCTATTCGGCTTGCCACGACGAGGGCTACGACGTTGCCATAGGCTCGCGCTATGTGAGCGGAGTGAACGTTGTTAACTGGCCTATAGGCCGTGTGCTGATGAGCTATTTCGCATCGCAGTATGTAAGGTTTGTAACGGGATTCAAGGTTCACGACACCACTGCCGGATTTAAATGCTACAAGCGCCGCGTGCTTGAGACCATCGAGCTTGACAAGATAAGATTCAAGGGCTATGCCTTCCAGATTGAGATGAAATACACGGCTTATAAGATTGGCTTCAAGATTAAGGAAGTGCCCGTGATATTTGTCAACCGTCGTGAGGGTGTGTCTAAGATGAGCGGCGGCATATTCGGTGAGGCATTCTTCGGAGTGATGCGCCTGCGATGGGACGGATGGACACGCAAGTATCCTAAGATTAAAGACTGACAAAAGAAACCAAAGGCAGTCCGGCTGCCGCCGGACTGCAATATTATACCGACCTTACTGCACGACAAAACGCAACGAGCCACACCGGCAATATGCTGAAAGAATATTCAGTAACGCAAAACTGCCTGTGGCCGACAAATAAAAGAAAAATGCCCGGCAAGGACATGAACGTCTATGACAGGCATAATGGGAACAGACTGGTTAACCAAAAATATTATTCTAACGAAAAAACAATAAAACAACAACAATGAGATACATCTACCGAATTTATCAAATATGCATCGCGCTGCCGATAATCCTCGTGCTAACCATTCTGACATCGCTCACCACGAGCGCAGGATGTGTGCTTGGCAACGGCCATTTTTGGGGTTATTATCCTCCTAAGCTGTGGGCAGCAGCCATACTTAAAGTGCTGCTTCTGCCTGTAAAGGTGGTAGGACGCGAGAACCTGAAGGACAACGAGTCGTATGTGTTCGTCAGCAACCACCAAGGCTCGTTCGACATATTTCTGATATTCGGTCATCTGGGACGCAACTTCAAATGGATGATGAAGCACCAGTTGCGCAAGATTCCTCTTGTAGGCTTTGCCTGCGAGATGTCCCACCAGATATTTGTAGACAAGCGCGGCCCGAGCAAGGTTAAGGAGACATACGACAAGGCACGCCACACGCTGAAAGACGGAATGAGCGTTGTAGTGTTCCCCGAAGGCTCACGCACGTTCACCGGTCACATGGGTGTGTTTAAGCGTGGCGCCTTCATGCTTGCCGACGAGCTACAGTTGCCTGTAGTTCCACTGACAATCAACGGCTCGTTCGACGTGCTGCCAAGGACAAACAAATGGTACTGGGTGAAATGGCATCCGCTGACGCTGACTATCCACAAGCCTATCTATCCCGAAGGACAGGGCGCTGAGGACATAAACAAACGTATGAAAATAAGCTACGACGAAATAATGGCAGGACTGACTCCGAAATATCAGGGATTTGTGAAGAATCCGAATCAGTAAGTTTTTTCTTTAGAAGTAATTCTTTAGGAGTTAAGGAGTTATGTAGTTAAGGAGAAGTTCCTTGAGCATAGCGAAAAAAGACAATGGCCAACGTAGTGCTTGCTGCAAGAATCCACAAGACTATTGTCTTAACTTCTTAACTTTCATTCATTTGTATTTTAAGCGGATTGAAATTAGCTAACGCTGACCGTTGGTTCCTTATACTTAATTCCGGCAGATTGCAAATCTGCCGGCACATTAGTTAAAGTAGTAGCTCCTTGAGCGCAGCGAAAAAAGTCAAATGCCAACGTAGTACTTACGAAAATTGCCAACAATGCAATTGAATTCTTCACTCTTCGTTCTTCACTCTTCACTTAAATACCCTTTCTGTGCAACGTAATAACAACTATCTCGTTGCTTGCGCCTATACGGAAAGGGATGAAGCCGCCCATGCCTACTGACACGTTAAGGGCACGGTTACCTTCGTGATACATGCCGCCCCACTCGTCGTACATCAATGACGCAGGCGACCAACCGAAGATTTCAAACTGCATAGCGTGAGTGTGGCCGCTCAACGTAAGCTGCGCCCTGCTGTTAGGCAGGATATCCCTACGCCACAAACGCGGGTCGTGAGCAAGCATAAGTACAAAGTTACGGCTGTCAACACCGGCCAATGCCTTGCCAATGTCGGCACGTTTAGGCTCACCCTTGCGACCGTCGTTCTCAAGACCTGCAACAATTATTGAGTCGTTGCCGCGCTTTATCGCCTTATTGTCATTAAGCAATAACGACCAGCCAAACTCACGCTCACGACTGATAAGCTCACGCTCGTTTGCCACTTTTGTCACATCGTCGGCCTTAATATAATCAGAGTAATCATGATTGCCAAGGATGGAACATACACCGTCTTTGGCATAAAGACTGCTCAAAAGAGGTATGAAATCATACAACTCGTCGGGCGCCATGTTCTGAAGATCGCCCGTAAACACAATCAAGTCGGGCTTCTGGGCGTTAATGCTGCCAATAATTTTTTTGAGAATCTGTGACGAAGAACCGCGGTAAGTGCCTAAATGAGCATCGCTGAACTGCACGATGCGATAGCCGTCGAACTCAGCCGGAACGTCAGGAGAATAAAAATCCTCATGACGGATGTCGAGTCTTCTGAAGCCTATGGTGCTGCCATAAATTATGATGACAATCTGGGCTATTGCCAAGACAAAGCCAACAAGATTGCCCCAGTTGTTCTTCGTGTGGTGAAACCGACAGTGCCCCCAGCCCAATATAGAGCAAATGGCGAAAAGGAATTTCGGAATGGCAAGCACACCGAAAAGGAACAGATAAACGTTGAGCAGCTCAACACGCTCAGGCGCAAAGTCGCGCGAGAACGTGAGCACAAGCGTATATATAAAAAGAATGATGCCCGGAGTCCACCACAACAGGCGCTGCCACCACAGATAACGCGTAAGACGGCGCAGCAGTCGCCTGTCGATATAGATGTCGGACAGGATTATCATCAACAACAAAAGTACAAATATCCTTGCAATCATTTTTTCAGAAGATTAATTTTCAACAATACATCAACAATCCTTTTTAACGGAACATTATCTCCTCGCCATGGAACGAGTCGTCGAAACGGCCGTCGTCGTACACATGAACACCGTTGCAGAAGGTGTGAACAACGCGCCAGTTGAACTGATGTCCCTCCATAGGACTCCATCCACACTTGCTCTGAATAACATCCTTCGTGACAGTCCACGGACAGTCAGGGCGCACAATAGTCAGGTCGGCCTTATAGCCCTTGCGTATGAAACCGCGCTCACGCACATCAAAAAGGCGTGCAGGATTGTGACACATAAGCTCGACAAGGCGCTCTATGGTAAGAACATTGCTGTCGACAAGCTCGAGCATGGACACGAGCGAGAACTGAATCATGGGCATGCCCGACGCAGCACGCGCACATCCGCCCTGCTTATCGTCCCATCTGTGGGGAGCATGGTCGGTGCCTACTACTGATATACGGCCGTCGACAAGCGCACGTCTAAGAGCGTCGCGGTCGGCAAGTGTCTTTACTGCAGGGTTGCATTTTATCTTTGTGCCAAGTGTGGCATAGTCTTTATCCGAGAAGAACAGATGAGCCACAACGGCCTCAGCCGTTATATTGGGCATTGTGTCGCGCCACGGCTCAAACAGACTAAGCTCACGTTCCGTTGTAAGATGAGCCACATGAAGACGCGCGCCAAACTTGCGCGCCATGCTTACGGCAAGCTCTGTAGACTTAAAACAAGCCTCCTCGCTGCGTATAAGCGGATGGAACGACACGTCGGGATCGTCGCCATGAGCAGCCTTTGCGGCAGCCATGTTTGCATTGATTATGCCGGTGTCCTCACAGTGAGTCATAACCGGAACGGGCGCTTCGCGGAATATGCGCTCAAGAGCCTCACGGCGGTCAACGAGCATATTGCCCGTAGACGAGCCCATAAAGAGCTTTATGCCGGGCACACGGTGAACATCGAGCTGACTGAACAGGTCGACATTATTGTTGGTGGCGCCGAAGAAGAACGAATAGTTGACATGACTCTTGGCGCGCGCCAGCGCCTTCTTGTCGTCGAGAGCCTCAAGCGTGGTTGTCTGAGGCACAGTGTTAGGCATGTCGAAATAAGACGTAACACCGCCATAAGCCGCGGCACGGCTCTCAGAACTGATGTCGGCCTTGGCTGTGAGTCCCGGCTCACGGAAATGCACATGGTCGTCGATAACGCCCGGAAGCAGATAGCAGCCCGAAGCATCAACTACTTTGTCAAAATGTTCACTGTCTGAAATAAATTTGTCTTGGAGAATGTCTGAAATAAAACCATTCTCCAAGACAACTGAGCCACGGAACGATTTTCCCTCGTTAACAACCGTGGCATCCTTTATCAATAATCTCATAATATCTTCTAAAGCCCCTGTATATGTTTCTTTTTCAAGTGGTTAATCCGCTGTTTCTGTTTATCACTCGGCGCCCATATCTGCACTTGCGCTGTCTTCAGGCTGCGCCAGCTCGTTAGGCGTAGGCGTGGTTGCCGACGGATCAACACTGCTGTCGGGCATTGCCGTACCGTTCATGATAGCCTCGTTCTGCTGTGCCTTATGATAATAGTCGCGCACATAAGGATCGTTCTTAAAGTTGTCGGTAGCCTTGCTCATAATATCCTCAATCCAAGGCGAAAGCTCAGGATATCTGTTGCCGGCAGTAATCATGAAGAACACAGCCGGACCCAGCACGTTGTCGAAGTTTTCGACAATGAACGACGTAACGAGCTTATCCTCTTTCTCGGCTATCTGGGCAGCCTTCTGCGACAGACGGGCATTGACCTCGTTGATGTCGTGACCATTCATGATTGCCTGACTCTGCAGGTGGCCAAGCTCTCTTACTTCGCTCTCAAGCTGATTGTATTTCTCTATAAACTTAAACAGTTTGTCGTTAAGCGGCGTACCGCTTACTTTCTGCTGCGTGTTATCTATTTTGATCTGAATTTCACCACTTTCGAGTACAACAGGCATAAGACTCTCGTCATCCATAAAAAGAGTGGCAATACGTGTTGAATCAACATTGCCTGAAAAACGGAACTGACCATGAACAATATCGCACGAATCGATGTTTTTCATGTCGTTGCCCTCATATACTTTTAAGAAGAGCATGCGTCCGTCTAACGTAGGCACATTAGATGAGCCTTCGATATTATAAGAGTTCATGCACGATGTAAGAACAGTGAATGCACCCAGAAGAGTCAAAAGAGTCTTAACCATAACCTTCATTTTGTAATCATTAGCACAAAATTACAACGTATTATCGACGTAAGAAAAATTTTTTATGCAATTTAAAATAAATACACTGACTTTTAGAGTTTTTTTGCCTCTTTGGCCAGTTCGCTTGATATTCTGTGAGTTGTATATATCTCCAACATTGCAGCAACGAGCAGCAGAAGCACCCAGTTGTTGTGGACATAAGTGACATAATAGTTATATCCGTCGGGGAAAAGTTTCATAAATACGGGCAACAAAAGGGCGTATGAATTTTCGACCATCAGCAGTGCCGACACGATAAAGAGTACATCGCCCGTAACCATTATGCGGCGCAGACGGCGTATTGTGAAGTTGTTTCCACTGTAAGTCTGCATCATCTGCATGGCAGCAAAGCATACTGCACCTACAAGAAATATCCATGGCGACACCATGTGTGTGCCAAAGACATAAAGTCCGGCACCGGCAACCATGAGCACCGCGCCCAAGAGCAGAACCACTGTCTGCAATTTACTTAGCTGTTTCATCGTTATCTGTTATGGGTTTTTGGTCATCGCTGAGCACGAATATATCTTCGTCGTCGGCTTTCATAAAATATTTTTCGCGTGCTATCTTGGTTATTGCCTTCGGATTGCGGCGCAGCTCCTTTATCTGCTGCTCGTCGCGCTCATACTGAGAGTTGTATGTGTCAATCTGCTCCTTCAGGTCGCTGACAAGCATTCTGTTCTGGATATGCTTCAGAAGACTGTTCTCATCGAGAAATCCGACAATGAGAACACCAAGGATAACCACAATCCAATATTTATTGTGGCCTATAAAATTCCAAATGGGATATAAATGTCTGCTCATTGATTTAATTTGTTTCGTTACGCAACGGCAACCTCACACGACTATCTTTAACAGATATTAGCCGCCGTAACGCTGCTAATTTGTCTGCAAAGATAATGTAAGTTGAGAACATAACAAAATAATAAACGTCTTTTAATTGTAATAAACAAATCAAAATGAAATGTCATTTTGCCCCTTTATATAAGTATTTTGATTGCCGATGTTTGCATCAAGACATTATGCCATGAATAAATTGAAAGCAAAATATATGCTGTATGTTAATTTAAGGCCACAACAGCATTGCAAAATAAAAACATATACCGGGACCATCAATGTAAACTTTACAGAAACATAAAGCGCCATATTAGCCCCATAAGTCCCATCAGCCTCATCACTCCCATTATTCCCATCAACAATCTCAAAATCTCGTCAGCTGAAGCGTTGCGTAATCAGAGCGAAGAACAAGGTTGTCGCCGTCGGCAACAACAACATCAAATGTCGTCTCCAATGAGTTTATCCCGAAAGGTTTAAGTTCGTTTACTGTAGCACTCACCCCGTTGTCGCTTGTGTTTGCCCTATGCTTAAAGTCCTTCATCACCACCTTTGTCCTGCCGTCTTTATACCCGAAACGGCCTATAAACGTGCCGTAGCCGTTAGGTCCCTGCTTCTCTGACACCTCAACGACGTATCTCGTAATGCTGTAATACAGGCGCGTACACTCATGCATGCGTCCGTCGGCATTAGTCTCGAACCGCTCCAGTTTCCAGAATCCTTCAATGTCGTCATTTATAGGTTCCTTAAACTCGCAGCCTGCAACTGCAACAGCCATCACCACGGCAATAAACAATCTCATTATCTTGACCATAACAAACCAGTTTTAGTTATTGTAACCATGCAGCCCATGCTGTCGCCTATGTAGCTGCCTTTGTCGTAACCTAATGCCAAAGAGAAGTTCCAGCCGGCATATTTCTTCGGCTTATACATAACTTCCGCCAGCGTGCTGCCCTGGCGCATCATGCGGTCGAGCGGCACCTTGTACGTTCCCCAATGCTTCATATACGACAGCAGCAGACGATAAGACCACTCGTCAGACGGATTGCCGCCGACACCTATGTGATGCGCCTTAACGCGGTTGCTCCTGAACATGTTGGTTCCGTCGGCATTATATATAGGTCCGGGCAGAAACGGATGACCGATGCCCATGCCCCAGTGCTGCCAGTTGTAGTCGTGGTTATAGTAGTTGTCGCCGCCGCTCATCTGTATCTCATGAAACGAACCGCCCACACCGTCATAGAGCAGCGGTCCTGTCTGGTCGGTTGTGCATAGCCCTTCCCACAGCACCTTCGTCACAAAGGGGTTTTTAGGCAGCGTAACCTCCACGCCGATGTGTCCGTCTTTCCAGCGTCCATACTGCCACGTAAGCTGTGAATGGTCGTCGAAATAATGTTCGTAATAACATCTGACCTTCCATGTCTGCGCCGTATAGTTAAGCGCAAAGTTCCAGCTTCCTACGTGGTTGCCCTCCACATTCTCGAGCGTACTTTTCTGTATCGGTATTATGGCCTTCAGATAGTCTTTCACTCCGCCCGGCATCCTTGCCACACACGTAACAGTGCCATCGACATTCTTACGCCATCTGCTGCCGCCAAACTGTGCTGCCTCTATCATTCCTATTTCCATTGTAACAGGCGTCTTTTCGGGGTTGCCTACTCTTATCATCATCGACTTGCTGTGATAAATCACGTTTTTTGTAAAAGTTTCGCCCGGCTTTACAAAATCGGCGCGCCAGTCACCGTCGGTAAACCATCCGTAACCGAAATGGCACTTTGCCGCCAGCCATCCTTTTGAGTAGGGCAAAGTCTGATATTCCTTCACCTCAAACCTGACTTGCGGTATGGGGCGTGCATCAGGGCCTTCAACCATCATTCCACTGCTCAGGCGCATATCCTTGTCAAGAGGAAAAGGAGCGCGCTCCTTGCTGCCTATGCTCAGGGTTATCTTTCGCCACGAAAAATCGACAAATGCCTGCTGGACGACAAAAGGCGACGTCTGGTTTACGGCACCTGCCAAATCAAGTCCTGCCTCAACGTGCCATTCGTCGTTTATCTTTTTGGCATAATCCACCCCTGCCCTTACGTATCCGCTGTTAGGCTTAACGCCTGACAGTCCGTAGCGGTTGGCCGTAAACCACATGGGCGCATAGCTTCCTGTCGACACGTTTGCCGACATCTCGAGCTTGTATTTCAGCGTATCGCCTGAGGCAAACATTGAGGCTAAGGGCCACATGCTCAGCAATAATATCAGTTTTAGCGGTTTCATCTGAATTGATATTTACCTTACTTCTTTTTATCAGTTTGTGTATGTCAAGAGACTTTCTTAAAAATAAATCTAGTTATATCATTGCCCTTTAACCATCCGTAAGTATTCTGAGGTAAACAAATGGAACTGTACGTGCCCATTCTAACCATATACAACGAAAGTTGCCCTGTCCCCTTATTTTAAGTCATAATAATGCAGGAATGGTTTGAAGAACACCTAAAATAATCTAGTTATATCTTAAATCCGTATGCAAAAATACAACAAAAAACTTGACGGATAAAAATATTTTTGTTAAAAACAATTCAAAGCATATAAATATGCCGCATATGAGCATTTCATTGTGAAAGGATTTTATAGGCAGAAACAGTATTATTCATGATATACAGATTGCAAAATGTCAATGCCGGACGGATTATTCACCGTCACGGCCGTATAACGTTTACATTTTGCTTTATGCCGTCTGACTTGCTTCTAACAGCAATGTCATCATTATTTCATCCCGGTTTTGCGTTTTTTTGATGACGAAACTGCACATAATTACGATTAGTCACATTCATTGACGGACACTTATTCGCTTCCATAAGCAGATCAAGATAAAAAAGGCAACTGAAAGCATGAATGTACAAGACAGATAAAACCATGTGCGGTCTAACGACTGATTAGGAATAAATACAAATGGTACGGATACAAAAAAAGCGCAACAGCAGTATAATTGTCATACTGTTGTTGCGCAAACCACATTCATTACAAAAATCAATATCATGCGACATCACGTCGCAACGACTCTGTTTTCTGTCATTTATTATTCAGATTAAGCTGCCTCAATCTAAATCAGCAAATCTCCTTTCCCCCGATGAACACACGCTTTATTATAGGCGACGTGTAGGCATAAGGAATAAAATCTACTGAAGGGATAGGCTCTGTTATAAAGAAGTTTGCCACCTTGCCTACGGCTATAGAGCCATAGTCGCGGCTAAGTCCCATGGCGTAGGCTGAGTTTATCGTGGCGGCATTTATTGCTTCTGCCGGCAGCAGTCTCAGTTTTATACATGCCAGAGACACAATAAACTTCATGTCGCCTGACGGAGTTGAACCTGGATTATAGTCGCTTGCCACAGCCACACCCAGTCCGGCATCAATCATCTTGCGTGCCAAGGCATAAGGCATGTTGAGGAAGAACGACGTACCTGGCAGCACAGTGGGCATAGTGCCGCTGCCGCGCAGCAGTTCTATCTCCTCTTCTGTCATGCTTTCCAGATGGTCTACCGACAGAGCATTACGCTTTACGCCTACTTCCACGCCGCCTGATGATGCCAACTCGTCGGCATGTATCTTTGGCAGCATACCCCATTTTGCTCCTGCCTCAAGTATGCGGTCGGTCTCTTCGGGAGTAAAGAATCCTTCGTCGCAGAACACGTCTACATAGTCGGCAAGATGTTCACGCCCCACTTCGGGTATCATCTCTTCAACCACAAGGCGCACATACTCGTCCTGACTGTACTGTCGTCCTACTGCGTGCGCACCCAGGAACGTCGACACCACCTTTATCGGTGCAGTCTCCTTTATGCGCTTTATCACGCGCAGCATCTTCAGTTCGTCTTCGGTGTTCAGTCCGTAGCCGCTCTTTATCTCCACACAGCCCGTGCCTTTCATCATCACCTCACGCACACGTCTCATGGCCTGTTCATAAAGCTGATCCTCGGTCATTGTATGCAGCAGGTCGGCAGAGTTGAGTATGCCTCCGCCGCGTTTGGCTATCTCGGCATAGCTCAGTCCTCTTATTTTGTCGACAAACTCGCCCTCACGGCTTCCGGCATACACTATGTGTGTATGAGGGTCGCACCACGACGGAAGCACCGTTCCGCCTTCGGCGTCAACCACAGTGTCGGCAGCAGCCTCGGCATCCGTCATACTGTCCATAGTTCCGAATCCGGTTATGCGTCCGTCTTCGACTGTCAGATAGGCGTCGCTTATCTGCTCCAGCGTCTGCATCTCGCTTCCCTGCAGTCTCAGTTTGCCGTGGCGGTCTATTCCGGCAAGTGTCTTTATGTTCTTTACAAGCAGTTTCATCGGCTTGATGTATTTATTCGTTTACCGCTATCATGCCTGACACGGATACTCTCTGAGGAAATCTATCGAATGCTGGATGTGCGGATACATCACCTCGTCGTTAATTATAAACGGCACAACCTTGCGGTATTCCGCACGTATATTCTCGAGTATAGGCGATGATTTCAACGGACGTCTGAAGTCTAATGCCTGTGCGGCGTTAAACAGCTCTATTGCCAGCACGCGCTCAGTGTTGAGCACCACCTTATATAGTTTAATGGCGGCGTTGGCTCCCATGCTCACATGGTCTTCCTGACCCTGGCTCGACGGTATGCTGTCTACTGATGCAGGAGAGCAGAGATTCTTGTTCAGACTTACTATCGACGCTGCTGTGTATTGTGTAATCATAAATCCGCTGTTAACACCAGGATTGGCAACCAGGAAACTCGGCAGACCTCTTGTGCCTGACACCAGCTTATAGATTCGTCTTTCTGATATATTTGCGAGTTCGCTCAGTGCCATTGACAGGAAGTCCATAGGCAGTGCTATAGGCTCTCCGTGGAAGTTTCCGGCAGATATTATCAGGTCTTCGTCAGGACATACTGTCGGGTTGTCTGTGGCAGAGTTAATCTCTGTGTCGATAACCGACTTAACGTATGCCATTGAGTCCTTGGCTGCGCCGTGAACCTGCGGAATGCAACGGAACGAATACGGGTCTTGCACATACGACTTTGTTCTATCTATTATCTCGCTGCCTTCAAGCAGTCGTCTCATGTTTGCGGCTGTTTCAATCTGTCCTTTATGAGGTCTTACCTGATGCACTGCATCTGTGAAAGGCGACACCAGTCCGTAATATGCGTCGAGCGACATTGCTCCTATCACGTCTGCCCATTTGCTCAGTCGTTCGCCCTGCAACAATGCCCATACGGCAAACGAACTCATGTTCTGTGTTCCGTTGAGCAGTGCCAGTCCTTCTTTTGATCCGAGCTGTATAGGTTTCCATCCGTTCTTCTTCAGCACCTCGGCTCCTGTCATCACCTTGCCTTTAAATTCTACTTCACCAAGTCCTACCAACGGCAGACACAGGTGTGCCAGCGGAACAAGGTCGCCTGACGCTCCCAATGAGCCTTGCATATAGACGATAGGATAAACGTCGTTGTTGAAGAAGTCGATAAGTCTTTCCACGGTGTCGAGCTTGCAGCCTGAATAGCCGTAGCTCAGCGACTGTATCTTCAGCAGCAGCATTATCTTGACTATGTCGTTAGGCACGCGGTCGCCAGTACCGCAGGCGTGCGACATCATGAGGTTTATCTGCAACTGCGACAGCTGGTCGTTGCCGATAGACACGTTGCACAACGAGCCGAATCCTGTAGTAACGCCATAGATAGGTGTATCTGTCTCATTAATTTTCTTATCCAGATATTCACGGCATCTTACAATGCGTTTGCGTGCGTCGTCACTGAGTTCAAGTTTGTAACCTTTTTCTATTATCTCACCGATACGTTCTATAGTGAGGTGTTCTGCTGATATTTTGTGTATCATTGTGTAGTTAAATTTAAAGTTATGTGTGTGTTTAGGAGTTAAAGAAGTTAGAGTAGTAAAAGGAGTTAAAGTCATATGTCTTGTGGATTTACAATTACAAATTAATATTCATAATTGACTAACGCCTAATATTGTTTCATAATCAGGACATTATTTCTTAATCCTTAATTTTTAATTCTTAATTATTTCTTCTTGCTTCAAGGCATTTGACTTTAACTACTTTAACTCCTTCTAACTACTTTAACTACTGAATTTATTTTACAGCGTCATCAATTATCTCGTCATCCACGAAGTTAGGCATTGTTACCTTCAGGTTCGGGGTGCGGGCCATTTCGCGTTCTATGCTGTGAATAGAGCCTTCGTTGCGTGCCCAGCTGCGGCGGGCTATACCGTTGTTGACGTCCCAGAACAGCATTTCGCGGATGTGACGGGCACTGTCTTCACTGCCGTCAACAAGCATGCCGAAGCCGCCGTTGATTACTTCGCCCCAGCCTACTCCGCCACCGTTGTGGATAGATACCCATGTGGCACCTCTGAACGAGTCGCCTATGACGTTCTGAACAGCCATGTCGGCACAGAACTGTGAGCCGTCGTATATGTTACTTGTCTCACGGAACGGAGAGTCGGTTCCTGATACGTCGTGATGGTCGCGGCCAAGCACTACCGGACGTGTTATCTCGCCCTTCTTTATTGCCTCGTTGAACGCAAGGGCTATCTTTGTGCGGCCTTCTGCGTCGGCATACAATATACGTGCCTGCGAGCCTACTACGAGATGGTTGCGTCCTGCTTCCTTTATCCAGTGGATGTTGTCTTCCATCTGATGCTGTATCTCCTCGGGAGCTGTCTTGCATATCTCTTCGAGCACCTCTACTGCCAGGCGGTCGGTTACTGCCAAGTCTTCGGGCTTGCCTGATGTACATACCCATCTGAACGGACCGAAACCATAGTCGAAGAACATCGGGCCCATGATGTCCTGAACGTATGAAGGATATCTGAACTTGCCGTCGGCAGCCATTATGTCGGCTCCAGCACGCTCTGACTGCAACAGGAACGCGTTGCCATAGTCGAAGAAATACATTCCGCGCTCTGTCAGCTTGTTGATCGCTGCAACCTGTCTGCGCAATGATGCCTGAACACGCTCACGGAACAGTTCGGGATTCTCGGCCATCATCTGCTTCGACTCCTCAAATGTCATGTCAACAGGATAGTATCCTCCTGCCCACGGGTTGTGCAGTGATGTCTGGTCGCTTCCCAGGTCTACCTTTATATTCTCGTCAGCCAGTCTTTCCCACAGGTCTACCACGTTGCCTACGTATGCCATAGACACCGTTCTGCGCTCTTCTACGGCCTTTCTTACTGCCGGTATAAGTTCATTCAGGTCTGTGTGCATCTCGTCCACCCAGCCCTGGTCATAGCGCTTCTGTGCTGCCTTAGGATTAATCTCTGCCACAACGCTTACCACTCCTGCGATGTTTCCTGCCTTAGGCTGTGCGCCAGACATACCGCCAAGACCTGACGATACGAACAGCATGCCGTGTATATCCTTGCGGCCCGGCTGCTTCTTCATCTGCATACGTGCGGCGTTAAGTACGGTTATCGTTGTGCCGTGAACAATACCCTGCGGACCGATATACATATACGATCCGGCTGTCATCTGTCCATACTGGCTTACGCCCAGTGCGTTCATGCGCTCCCAGTCGTCTGGTTTCGAGTAGTTAGGTATAACCATACCGTTGGTGACAACCACTCTCGGAGCGTTCTTGTGCGACGGGAAGAGTCCCAGCGGATGTCCTGAATACATTACGAGTGTCTGCTCGTCGGTCATCTCACTTAGATATTTCATCGTCAGCAGATACTGAGCCCAGTTCTGGAATGCGGCACCGTTGCCTCCGTAAACTATAAGTTCATGAGGATGCTGAGCCACTGCCGGGTTCAGGTTGTTCTGTATCATCAGCATTATTGCGGCAGCCTGCTCCGACTTGTGCGGATATTCGTCAATGCTTCTCGCGTACATGTCGTAAGTAGGTCTGAATCTGTACATATATATACGGCCGTAGTCGCGCAGCTCGGCGGCAAATTCCGGCGCAAGTGTCTTGTGGAATTTCTTAGGGAAATATCTCAGCGCATTGCGCAGCGCCAGTTTCTTCTCTTCCTCTGTCAGTATGTCCTTGCGCTTCGGCGCATGGTTAACGTCTTTGTCATACTCACGCGGCTCCGGCAGCACGTCAGGTATGCCGGCACGTATCGCCGCCTTAAACTCCTCATTTGTCATAGATATTATGATTTTTCTGTTGTTTAACTGGTTATATGTCTTGCGGTCGTGCCACCATCAGTTTCCGCTGATTACGCGCTCAACCATCTGCATTATCTCTGTCTCCTGCTTTGTTGCCTCTGCCATCAGAGCCTCAGCCTCGCCTATCAGAGCCTTGGCTGTCTCCTGGTCTTTCAGCGACGAAGCGTTAATCTTAACGTTCAGTCCGGCACCCATCACGGCTGCTCTTGCTGCCAGCGCTCCTACTCCTGCGTCCGACACGCTGTTCGGGTTGCCTGTCTCTACCATTGCTCTGCACAGTTCAAACACCTGTGCCGATGTCTTCATTGTCTCCAGCGGCACCTGTGCTGCAAACAGTGTTGCCTTCTGTATCGCCTCTGAGCGCAACTGCTTCTCTTCGTCTGTACCCTTAGGCATTCCGAAGGCTGCCATTATGCGGTTAAAGGCCTCTGTGTCGTCGTCAACGAGTCTCAGCAGCTCTGTCTCCAGCACCATACCCTTGTCTGCCCACTGGCTGAATTCGTTCCAGCGGTCGTCCCATCCGGGCTTGTGTGCCGACAGGTTAGCCACCATAGTTGCCAGCGCGGCTCCCAGTGCGCCCATATATGCAGCCACTGATCCTCCGCCGGGTGCAGGTGATTCTCTTGCAGTCTCGTCAGCAAAGCCCTTCACTGTCAGCGCTGTCAGCTTCTTTGCCTTCTTCTGGTCTGCCTCGAGCAGCATCTCCACAACCTTCTCTTCGGGCACAAACGGACGCAGGTCGTCCAGTCCCATCGACTTTATCGCTATGTTCATTATGTCTTCCTCGGGAATACCTGTCGATCTGTGCTGCTTATCCAGGAAATACTTTCCGGCGTCAATGATCGAACGCTTCGGCACAAGACCCACAATCTCTGTTCCCGTAACTCTCAATCCTCTGTTCTGTGCGCAGCGGCACACCTCGTCAAAGGCTACGTGCAGCGGCGTGACATTGATGTTTGTTATGTTCATCGACACCTGTGCGATGCCGTATTCCTCTATAAACCATCCTATGGCCTTGGTCGACTTCAGCGTTCCGGGCTGCATTATCGTCTTTCCGTTGGCGTCTTTCTTCACCTTGCCTGTTATCGGGTTGCCTTCGCGCACCGGTCTTCCCTTCTCTCTCACGTCAAAAGCCACGGCGTTTGCCCTGCGTGTCGATGTGGTATTAAGGTTAAAGTTAACGGCAATAAGGAAGTCACGCGCTCCAACGGCAGTACATCCCGTGCGTGCCACGCCTTCGTCAAAGGCTCTTGCGCCAAAGTCGGGAGCCTTGTCCGGCTCAGCCAGCTTCTCGGGCAGCGCCTCATATTCGCCGGCTCTGCACACGGCCAGATTGCGTCTCTCAGGTTTCAGTGCAGCCTCTTCATAGCAGTAGCATGGTATCTGCAGCTCGTCGGCTATGCGCTCAGCCAGTTTTCTTGCCAGTTCGGCACACTCTTCAAGAGTTATTCCGCTTACAGGCACCAGCGGCAACACGTCGGTAGCACCCATACGCGGATGAGCGCCATGATGCTTGCGCATGTCAATAAGCTCTCCTGCCTTCTTCACAGCCTTAAAAGCAGCCTCCACAACAGCCTCCGGCTCACCAACAAAAGTAACCACCGTGCGGTTGGTAGCCTCACCCGGGTCAACATCGAGCAGCTTCACGCCGCCGGCTTCTTCAATAACGTCGGTAATCTGTTTAATAACGTTCTTGTCGCGTCCTTCGCTGAAGTTAGGCACGCACTCCACAATCTGTTTTATTTTTGCCATAGTATTAAGAAATAATGAATATGTCTTATTGTTTCTCTTTATAGGTTTAAAGTCTGAGGCCGTAGTCCGGCGTTACAGTTAAAGCACACTCCATCTTCCGCGCCTCGTCAATGCCTTACAAAGATAGGCTTTTCAGACAAGAAACGCAAGAAATATCGGTTAAAAATACAAAGATTATTCCATTAAATATTAACTCGCCCCCACATCCTTACGTCCGTCAAAATATCAATTCAACACCAAAACATATCCGTCACCGCCGCATCCGCCCATCGCATAGCATCATTTACTTTTAATCTCTAACAACAGCAGGCAGAATACTTACAGTCAGGAGTTAAGTGAAAAAAGAAGTTAATCTTTGGAGTTATAGTAGTTAAAGGAGTTATCGCTCACTAGGGTGAGCTAGGAGTTAAAGTCATATGCCAACGTAGTGCTTATTTAAGTGAACAGTGAAAAGTGAAGAGTGAAAAATCCAAATGTCAACGTCGTACTTGCGACAAGAATCCACAAGACATATGACTCTAACTCCTAGCCAAATTGTTGGCGATAACTTCTTTTACTTCTTTAACTACAAATGCCTATACCCTTCAAAGCATACGACTCCTTAACTCATCACTCCCTGATATAAATCCATACAAAACGAAAGAACCCGAGGTGGTGCCATTTCTGTATCATCCTTGAATACGACATCAAAGGACATAATACAAAAATAGCACCACTCCGGGTGCGAAGAACAGAGCAAACGAAGGACTTCGTTTGCTAATTAAAAATTCTTTTGAGGAGTTAAAGTAGTTAGAGTAGTTATCGCCAACAAGTTGGCTAGGAGTTAAAGACAATAGTCAACGTAGTGCTTGCGATAAGAATCCACAAGGCACATGGATTTTTGTAGGGACGTACCCCAGGTGCGTCCAACTGATAACACCCTGTATTTTAATGATTTACGATATAATTTAATGATAAATGAGATGTGGACGCACCTGGGGTACGTCCCTACAATACATTACTAGGAAAGTGAAGAGTTATGAGTGAAAAATCCAATGGTCTTGTGTCTATCTGCCTTTGGGTAAGAATCCACAAGACACATAACAATTATGAAACACTGTTCGGTCTAACCCAAACGAAGTTCAGCGCTAGCTAATTATGAAACGTAGTTCAGCGTCAGCTAATTGTGAAACGAAGTTCAGCGCTAGCTAATTATGAAACGAAGTTCAGCGTTAGCTAATTATGAAACGAAGTTCAGCGTTAGTTAATTGTGAATTATAATCCATGCTCTTACTTCAATAATTTATAATTTTAAGCTAACTTAGCTATTGGATTTTTCACTGTTCACTTTTCATCTTTCACTTAAATAAGCGGTATTTTAATCGGATTGAAATTAGCTACGCTGACCGTTGGTTCCTTATATTTTATTCCGACGAATTACAAATCCGTCGGTACATTACTCTTGTGGCTTCTACTAGTAAGCACTACGTTTACATTTGGATTCTTCACTCTTCGTTCTTCACTCTTCACTAAATATGCTTCTTTAACTACTTTAACTCCAAAAAGTAACATCCCACAAAGCAATTGGATTCTTCACTCTTCGTTCTTCACTCTTCACTTAAACTAGTAATTCTTATTATCAATATACACCTCCAGCAGTTTCGACATGCCGTTTTCGTTGTTCGGCACCACGTCCATGTCGGCTACGCAGGCGGGGACGAGGCAGCTCATGCCTTTTGTCAGATGCACCTGT
>HF992595.1:0-9356 GCA_000436695.1 Prevotella sp. CAG:1185
CGCCAGTGCCTATTATTGTAATTCCAACAAGCCAGACTCTGCCGAGAAATATATATTAATGTCCATAAAAGCCAAGCCTACGGCAAGGGCTAACTATATACTCGGAGTGATATACATGGAAAAGGGACGAAAAGCCGAGGCATGGAAGCTATACGAAAAGGCTGTTGCTGACGGCGACTTCGACATCAAGGCTGAAGTGCTGGCATGGATGTCTGACGTAAAGAAGGAGCAGGGCGAATATAAAGAGGCCATGGAACTGGCGGAAAAAAGCAAGGCAGCGATAGACAGTCTGAAGGCAAGACAACATACAGAAGACATGCTTGCACTACAAGAGGACATCGAGAAAGACGAAGCCGTGAAGAATGCCGGACAATGGATGCCGACTGCAGCCACTGCCATTGCTGCGCTCGCAATTATCATCATAGCTGCCGCCGTATACCACAGAAAGAAGATGAGCCGGGCAAGAAACCTGATGGAGGAAGACAGGGAGAAGATTGAGATGTACACGCAGCAAATGGAGAGCATGGCGGCATCGGGTAAGGACAGGGACAAAGAAATAAAGAAACTGAAAAAGAAAATTGAAGACATCAGGAAGAATGAGGCTGAAACAGTGAGCCGCGGAAAAAGGCTGCACAAAGAGATTGCCGACGGAGGAACAACCATAAAATGGAGCAAGGACGACTTTGAGGCATTCATCGAATACTTCAGAATTGAATATGCAGAAAAGGCAAAAGAGGCTGAAAGCAGATACGGCAAGCTGACAACCAACAGTCTGTTTGCACTCTCGCTGATAACCATAGGTTTCAGCGACAAGGACATTCAGCGCATTATGGCTGTGACACCGGGAGCACTGAGAACTATCAAATACAGGCTGAAAAAGCAAATCAAAATGGTGAATTGAGAATGGAGAATTGAGAATTTTACCAACAGGACTTATCATACTGAACTTACAAAACACGGCAAACGATGATGCAAAAGGTATGCTTTTGCATGCTGAAAAGTGGCCTTTTAGAACGCAAAAGGACACCTTTTAAAGATACGGAAATAAAGATATAGATTTATTTACTTATTAAGGTTGACCAAAACAGGACGTATTACTGATAATGGTTGACTCTAATTGCATACTGATACGCATGGATCATTTATCAATTTTAGTTTATAAAAAACTCATCACTCGTCACAATCGCGCGTAACAAACTGTCTGTCAAGATGTTAAGATGTGACGAGTTGCCTAACCTACTCATCACGGCTGACGTAAGTATGACGGGCGTGACGAGTTAAGAAATCAACTCGTCACATCATAAGTTATTGAAATTCAATGCATTATACACGATTGTGACGAGTGACGAGTTTTCTTTATAAAGTAGTTAAAGGAGTTAAAGGAGTTAGAGGAGTTAAAGGAGTTTGAGCCGTGTGTTCTGCTATTAACGTTAGACTCTATACAACATTTTGTGCAGATGGAGACAAAGTTCTGTTGCCGGCACATCAAAAAACAAATCAGCCTGAGCAGACCTTTTTAGTCCGTTCAGGCTGATTATCATTTTATATAAGAAAGAAAATGCTTAGGCAAGCAGTTTCTTTACGATGCCGGAAATAACGCGGCCGTCGGCACGACCAGCCATCTGTTTAGAGGCAACGCCCATAACCTTGCCCATGTCTTTCATGCCCTGGGCACCTGTCTGTGCAATTATTTCCTTAACGGCTGCCTCGATTTCCTCTTCTGTCATAGCCTTCGGCAGATAACCTTCGATTACAGCAACCTGTGCCAGCTCCTCGTCTGCAAGGTCCTGACGGTTTTGCTGCACGTATGTGGCAGCCGACTCCTTGCCCTGCTTAGCCAGTTTGGCAAGAATCTTCATGGCATCGGCATCCTCAAGAGTGTCGTTGGCTCCCGGAGCTGTCTTTGCCTCAATAAACACTTTCTTGATGTTGCGCAAGGTTTCAAGACGCACCTTGTCGCGGGCCTTCATGGCCTCCTTTATATCATTGCTTATCTGATCAAATAACATTTTAATTAAGAATTAAGAATTATAAATTATGAAACGAAGTTCAGCGTCAGCCAATTATAAATTATGAATTATGAATTGTGAATTATGAATTATAAATTATAAATTAGCAATCATCCAAACTTTATTGTTCCCTGTATTTTGTTGTCCTCGTTTTCGGCCTTCTTCACCTGTCCCATCGACTGGTTGCGTATCTCCTCAAGTTCCTGACGGGTGCGCTTGTATGTAGGCGTCGACTCAACAGATGATATAACGTCGTCGTTGTCGAGGTCTTCCTGACGGAATATATATATGTGCGGACGGCGCTTGTATTTAGCACTCTTGCTGTCGGTGCCGTAATAGTGCTCACGCTTAGCACGGCGCTCGGCAGCCTTCTCTTCTTCCTCGGCACGGCGCTCGTTCTCCTCCTGAGTGTGCTTCTTGTAGTGTTCGTTCATGCCGTCTACGTTCTCAATGCCGAAGCCTGTGGCAAGGATTGTAACCTTAACCTTGTTGCCCAGTTCGGGGTCGGTGGCAAGTCCCCACTTGATTTCAAAGTCGTTGCCAAACTTAGCCATGAAGTCGTTGACGTCGTTCATCTCCTCCATCATCAGACCGTTGTTGCTGTTCTTGTCGCTGCAGAACGATATGCTGAGCAGAATCTTCTTGGCGTTGAACACATCATTGTCGTTGAGCAAAGGTGAGTTGAGAGCGTCTTCTATGGCACGCTTTACACGGCCTTCGCCTTCGCCGTAGCCCGTACTCATTATGGCCACGCCGCCGTCTTTAAGCACGGTCTTAACATCGTTGAAGTCGAGGTTGATAAGTCCGTGAACGGTGATAATCTCGGCGATGCTCTTGGCTGCTATGCTCAGGGTGTCGTCGGCCTTGCCGAAGGCGTCGAGAATAGACAGCTCTGTGTAAATCTCGCGCAGACGCTCGTTGTTGATAACGAGCAGGGCGTCAACATGCTTCGACATCTCCTCCACTCCGTCGAGAGCCTGGTCGATTTTGCGCTCGCCCTCAAATCGGAACGGTATGGTAACGATACCCACGGTAAGTATGCCAAGTTCCTTAGAGACGCGTGCGATTACAGGGGCTGCGCCTGTGCCTGTACCTCCGCCCATTCCGGCGGTGATGAATGCCATCTTGGTGCCGTCGTTGAGCATAGCCTTTATGTCTTCAATGCTCTCCTCTGCAGCCTCGCGCGCCTTTGCAGGCTTGTTGCCGGCTCCGAGTCCCTCCTTGCCGAGCTGCAGATGCACGGGCACTGGCGAATCGTTGAGTGCCTGATTGTCTGTGTTGCACAGCACGAACGACACGTCGTGTATGCCCTCGCGGTACATGTGGTTAACGGCGTTGCCTCCACCGCCGCCTACTCCGATAACTTTTATTATGCTCTTTTCTTTTTCGGGCTCACCGAAATCCACTATTCTTTGTGTATCAGCCATATCTCTGTTTATTTTTTATCGTATTTATAAGTTTGTTACAACGATGCCGCATCTGCCTTATTCGTCCTCAGAAACAAGACTCTTAAACCAGTTCTTGAGTCTCTTCACGTGAGGATTCATGCCTTTCTTTTCCTTCACTGGCTCTTCGTCAGCCGGTTTTTCGTTTTCGCGCTCCTTTCGTGCGGCCTCTTCGGCAGCCTTGCGGCGCATCTCTTCAATCTTCTGTTTCTCAGCCTCGGTAAGCACCACGCCCTCGCTGTTGCTGCGCGGCTGCACATGAGGCTGCTGCTGCACATTGGCTGCCGGTTTTGGCTTGTCAGTGCCGAACAAGTCGGTGTGTTCGTTGTAATCTTCGCCGGCGCAGTTCATGTCGCCTTTGGCCAGTATGCCGAGCACGGTGTTCATCATGCCGTTGTGGGCATTGATGTCAGGGTTGCTCGAATTGATAGTCTGCGTAACAAACTTCGCAATACGTATTTTCTCTATGTGTGTGTGGTTTCTGAAGGCAATGTCTATGTTCTTCATGTTAGAGCCTCCTCCTGTGAGAATGATGCCACCGAGCAGACGGTCGGCATATTCAACAGGCACCTGATACCACACATTCTCAATGATTTCCTGCAGTCGTCCTTCAACAATATCAATAAACTTGCGGCACTCAACGCTTCGCTCAGAGTCGATAGGCAGCATCAGCGTGTTGTCAATATCGTTGTTGTCGGTATAGGCATTGCCGTATTTCAGCTTCATCTTTTCCGCGTCGGCCTCATCCATCTGCAGTGAGGCAATGTCCTTGGTTATGTTGTTTCCTCCAAGAGGTATGACGGCAAGATGACGAAGGATATTCTTATAGTAAACAGAAACGGTAGTAGTGTCGGCACCAAGGTCAACAAGCACGCATCCCGAACGCTTCTCAGAGTCAGAGAGCACGCTGTCGGCAAGCGCCAGCGGCGCCAGATACATCTCGGCAATGGCAATGCCGGCAGTCTCGAAACATTTGTTCAGATTGCGGTAAAAGGTCTTGCGCCACAATATATTGAGGAAGTTGCCTTCAAGTCGGCTGCACTGTATGCCCACGGGGTCGAGCTGCAGCTGGTTGCCCACCTTATATTCCTGTGTGGCCGCGTCAAGAATTTCCTGCTCAGGATAAGTCATGTTGCGGTTGGTGTCCATCAGCTCGTTGACCATCTCCTGCGTAACGATAGTGTCGCTCAGAAGGTCTCTGCCTATAACATTTTTCTCGCTGCGTATAGACTGTCCGCCCACGCCGACATACACCTGCGAAATCTCTGACTTCAGAGCCACGGAGAGTTTCTTCACTATGTTGGACACACATTGAACAGTCTGATTAATATTGTAAACGACACCCTTGCGGATGAACGATGATGAGTCTTCTTTCACAACGGCAAGCACAGATATGCTTCCGTCAAGATTCTTCTTGCCCGCAATACCTGTAACCTTTGATGAGCCCAATTCTATTGCTACTATAAAATCCTTTGCTGCCATACGTTATCAATTTGTTGTTTCTGTTTTTTATATGTCTGCCTTCTTACTCTTTTTGCATATTATCTGGTTGTCAAACTCCAGGTCTATGTAAGAGTATTTGTTCCAGCCGGCCTGGCTGAGTCCGTATTTGTAAAACTTCTTCAGCCGGTCCATTTTCTTCGCTACAAAGTCCTGTACGAGAGCCTTGCGGCGGTTAATGTATTTAGTCTGCGGAAGATTTCCGAGATATACGATGTGCTCGCCTACGCGGGGCACAAGTTCAACGCCCATGTCGGGCAAGATGTTAATCTGCACAATCTGGTTTTTCCAGAAGTCGTCTTTCATCAGCTCATTTGCAAGATAAGCCAGATAGTTGCGGGCATACCAGCGGCTGACGTATCCGGTGGCTATTATCAGGTCTGACGTGTACTTGCTGTTAGGCATTATGCCTCCCTCCTCGTCAAGATAATAGTCGTCACCGCTGACATTCTTAACCCTCACGATGGGCAGTCGCTGCGTGATGCTTATAAAGACGTTGCCGTCCTTTGTCTTATAGCACTGTGCAGTGTTGACAAAGGGCGTGTCTTTCAGTTTGTCCTCGATGTCACGCGGATTGACATCGGCCATTTTCTTTTTAAACGGGTAAAGGCGGCTTCGCTCAAGAATGCGCTTAACCTCCTTTGCACTGAGGAATCCGTTGGTGCTTTCATCCTCAACATTTATCGTAACCTTGGTACACACGCTATGTGTCTCCTCCGGGTGATTGAACGATGTTATCGCCATCACCAGGTAAACCGCAAGAAACACGTCGAGCGTTACGAGAATGGTTCTTTTAAGTTTCCGATGCATTTATTTATACTTGTCTTGAAGTATTTTCTCTATCTGTGGGACATAGTTGTCGAGGTCGCCGGCGCCGAGCACCACGAGCACCTCGAAGTCGTTGTCCTTAACGAACGACAGAACATCCTCCTTGTGTATCATCTTCTTCTCGACGCCTTCCTTCAGGTTGTCGTAGATAAGCTTAGATGTAACGCCGGGGATAGGCTCCTCGCGTGCGGGATAGATGTCGCAGAGCACAACCTCGTCGAGCAGGCTCAGGCTGTCGGCAAAGTCCTTATAGAAGTCGCGTGTGCGGGTGTAGAGATGGGGCTGGAAGATAACGGTGATCTTCTTGTCCTTATACAGCTCGCGTATGCTCTTTGCGCTCTGATAGATTTCTTTAGGATGATGGGCATAGTCGCTCAGGAAGACAATCTTGTCGTTCTTTATCTTGAAGTCGAAGCGGCGGTCAACTCCGCGGTATGTCTTCATGCCGTATTTAAGTTCCTCGGGCGTACAGCCGTTGAGCTGTGCCATGGCCATTGCAGCCACGCTGTTCTCGATGTTGATGGGCACGGGCTGACCGAGCTGTATGCCGCACACGTTCTCAACGGGAGAAATGAAGTCGAACGATATGTTGCCGTTCTCAATCACGATGTTCTCGGCGTGGAAGTCGCCGCTGTCGCGGCTGTATTCGTACACCCTGACACCGGGCTGCACTCTTGCCTTCATCTCAAGGTCCTTATGTATGATGAGTGCTCCGCCGGGCTGAATCAGTGAAGAATAATGTGCGAAACTTTCGAGATAGGCTTCCTTGGTGCCATAGATGTCAAGATGGTCGGGGTCGGTTGACGTTATGACGCTCATCCACGGGCGCAGCCAGTGGAAACTGCGGTCGAACTCGTCTGCCTCGATAACCACGAAGTCGCTCTCCTTGCTCAGGATATAGTTAGAGCTGTAGTTCTTAGATATTCCGCCGAGGAAGGCGTTGCAGTCGATGTGGCTCTGGTGCATGATGTGGGCGCACATTGTCGACGTTGTGGTCTTGCCGTGTGTTCCTGCCACGCAAAGTCCCTTGTGCGAGCGTGTGAGCATGCCAAGCACCTGAGCGCGCTTCTCAACGTCGAATCCGTTCTCACGGAAATATACCAGTTCCTTGTGGTCGGCCGGTATTGCCGGTGTATATATCACAAGTGCAGACTTCTGGTTTCTGCATGCATGCGGTATTTCGTCTATGTTTTCTTCATAATGAATCAACATGCCTTCCTTCTCGAGCTGTGTTGTCAATGCTGAAGGAGTTTTGTCGTATCCGGCCACGACCACGCCTCTGTGCAGGAAGAAACGTGCTATGGCGCTCATGCCTATGCCGCCTGCTCCTACAAAATATACAGCTTTAATATCTTTCAGTTCCATTATCTTTATTATTCGCTACTGAAACGGACCTTCGCCCGCCCGGACATCTTTATGTCCTCTGTCTTATATATGTTGCAATTATTTTTTACTTACTATATAGTTTTTTGTCTGTGATGTCTGTCTCTTGCCTGCGCATCAGCGACCGCGGCGCGCGAGCTTAACCACTTCGTCAGCTATTATGTCGGCTGAATCAGGAAGAGCGAGCTTAAGTATGTTCTCGCTCAGATCTTTCAGTTTGGCATCGTCCTGAACCGTCTGCAACGCCAGTTTAACCACTTCTGCGGGAGCGTCGGCGTCTTTCACGTACAGGGCGGCGTTCTTGTTTACCAGGGCCATGGCGTTCTTTGTCTGATGGTCTTCGGCAACGTTAGGCGAAGGAACAAGGATAACCGGCTTGCCTATGAGGCAGAACTCTGATATGCTGCTTGCGCCGGCACGGCTGATAACCAGGTCGGCTGCCTTGTATGCGGCACCCATGTCAGAGATGAAGTCGGTAACGCACAATGTCGGGAATGTGCCGCGCTTCTTCAGCTCTTCCATTATCGACGCGTTATAGTATTTTCCTGTCTGCCATATAAACTGTACGCCTGACTCCTTTATCATGTCGAGATTCTGGAGCACGCTCTCGTTCACTGTCCTTGCACCGAGACTTCCGCCCACAATGAGTATTGTCTTCTTGTCTTCAGACAGTCCGAAGCTCTTCAGCGCCTCGGCTTTTGTTATCTTTGTGTCAAGCAGGGCCTGACGCACAGGGTTGCCTGTCTTT
Source organism: Prevotella sp. CAG:1185 (assembly GCA_000436695.1). Classification (GTDB taxonomy): domain Bacteria; phylum Bacteroidota; class Bacteroidia; order Bacteroidales; family Bacteroidaceae; genus Prevotella. Next base: position 7,914 of record HF992595.1, read on the forward strand.
ACTATCTTGTCAGCGGGGAAGAATCTTTCCATGCCGTCGTAGGCAACGCAGATGCGGTCTACCTTCTTCGACAAGATCTTGTTGGTTACGCCCGCATAAGAGTTTTGCTCCTGTATGAGGCAAGGTATGCCCATCTTTGTACATTCGTTGAGCATAGGACCGCTGGCATATCCGCCAACTCCGACAGCAGCCATCGGCTTGAACTTGCGTATTATCTTCTTAGCCATCTGCTGGCTCTTCCATATTCTGTAAAGAACTACCACGTTCTTGAGCATGTTCTTTCTGTTGAAGCCGCTTATCGGAAGTCCTACTATCTCGTAGCCTGCCGCCGGCACGCGCTGCATTTCCATGCGTCCTAACGCTCCGACAAACAGTATTTTTGCATCGGGATGTTTTGCTCTGATTGCATTGGCTATTGAAACTGCCGGGAAGATGTGGCCTCCGGTGCCACCTCCGCTTATAATTATTCTAAGTTCATCGTCCATATGTCCTTACACCTTATTATTTCGCAAAAGTAATCAAAATTTTTCTTTTCGGATAATTTTAAATAATATTTTTCTGGCTTGTGAGAAAAATATGCATACACCCCGCACGGCGGTTATACTGACATACCGGCACACAATTGGCAGTAATAAAATTATCTGACAAAAAATGTGTTACGGAATTGTTGTCACACCGTCGCAGAGGCCATTTCTGAGCATATATTATCGCGTTAGTCAGAATGCTACCTGCCGAGCCACGACTCAGGATTGAGCTTTGCCGTACCTCGGCGCAACTGGAACTGCAATATGTTGTCGTCGCCCACAACGCCGAGAGCCTGACGGGCACTGACGTGCTGACCGCGGTGGACGCTTACTGAGCGCAAGTTGCAGTAAACCGATATATAGCTTCCATGACGCACCATAACGACCATTGTGCCGCCGAAGCCGAACACGGCGCTAACCTCGCCGTCGAATATCGAACGGGCTGAAGCTCCCGGACTTCCAAGTATGTTGATGCCCTTGTTGTCGAGCTTGACGTTCTTGAGTCCCTCAACGGTATATTGTCCGAAATGGCTTACTATTCTGTAAGAGCCTGTGATAGGCATAGGCAGACGGCCGCGGTTGCGCTCAAAACTGCCGCTGAGCTTACGGTCTTCCGAGTCGAAGGCCACGGCTTCCTTAGCCTCTTTCTTAGCTCTTTCCACCTCGTTCTCGTGCCTCATCTCCTCTACCTTTGCCTTGCGCTCTGCAGCCACTCGGTCGGCCTCAGCCTCTCGTGCGGCCTGCTCTGCCTTGGCTTTCTCTTCGGCACTCTTGCGCTCTGCTGCCCTTGCCTCGGCTTTCAGGCGCTCCTCGCGTGCCTTAGCCTCAGCCACACGGCGCGCATTCTCGCGTGCAGCAGCCTCAGCGGCTGCCTTCTTGCGTGCCAGTTCTTCCGCCCTGCGCTTTGCGGCTGCAGCGG
>HF992595.1:9378-12885 GCA_000436695.1 Prevotella sp. CAG:1185
CTGCAGCGGCTGCGGCAGCCTTTCTGCGGGCTTCGGCCTCAGCCCTTGCCTTGGCCTTAGCCACCTCCTCGGCTATCAGTTTGTCAATCTGAGCGTTAAGCGCAGCGTCTTTCTTGCGCTGGTCGGCAATGATCGACTGTATTGTCTTCTGCTGTTTCTGCAGAGTGTTAACCACTTGCTGCTGCTCGGCCTGCTTGCCCTGCAGCGCGGCACGTTCCTGCTGCCCCTTGTAGAGCAGATTGTTCTTGTGCCCTCTCACCCTCTGCAGTTCCTTGTTCTTGTCCTCTATCTGGCTCTGCTTTGCCTTCACCATCTCACCCTGTGCGCGCTGATAGGCCGCATATTCGCGGACAAATCTCAGACGGCGGTACATCTGGGCAAAGTTCTTGGCGCTGAATATAAACATCAGCTTGTCCTGTATTGTGCGGTTGCTCGCCATATATCGCATCGACTTTATATATTTAGCCTTGCGGTCCTGAAGCTGCTGTTCGAGTGTGGCGAGCTGATTTTTCAGCATGCCTATGTTGCCGTCTATATGCGTGATATCTTTCTGTATGCCTTCAATCGACTTCTGTCGTTGGTCGATTTCGCTGTTTATCATCATCAGATTGTCGAGCCGTTTCTTAACATCGGCTTTATTGGCACGCAGAAGCCGCTCCTGCTCCTTAATCTTGCGCTGTACGCTTGCACGCTGAGTGCGCAGTCCCTTGATTGAAGCATTCGAATAGTTGGCGGTCTTCGTTGTGGTTTTCTTCTTTGTGGTTTTCTTAACCACGCGCTTTGTAGTAGCTTTCTTCTTGGCGGTCTGCTTTTTCTGCGCCATGGAAGGAACCACGAAAGACAATGCCAGTAGAAATATAAATATCCTTCTCATTTACAACTTTAAGATTCTGTTAATAACATCCTGAGCCTCCACCTTTTTATATTTATCCGAAACAGAGGTGCGGCTTTCCCAGTCGGACGAAGTGTCTATTCCGCTCATCGATATATTCACGGAGGCACCGTTGGCTTTCTTCACCGAACTGCTTTTAAGCATAAGGGTTATGTCTGTAGGAAACTTCTTTGCTCCGAGCGGCTTGAAGGTGCCGTAGGTGCACTTAACCGTGGTGCTTCCCTCGGTCTTGCTGTTATAGGTAATGTCAACGGCCTTTATCTGTCCGCTTGTCTTGTCGGTCTGCCATACATAGTTCATGTTGCCCCGACTGAGCGTAACGAGCGTGTTTGCAACGGCATCGTTGAACGTAACGTCGAAATTCTTGAGCGACGAGTCGGTTATGTTCTGCGTTCCGGGCACATAGAGCTGATTCCAGAACAATGCCTGCAGAGCGTAAAAGTCGAGCCCGTTGCGCTGCAGAAAGTCAACATCTTTATATGAGGCTTTGATGTATTCCTTGTTGATGCGGTCTACCATGAGCACATAATCCTTGGTAAACTCTATGCGTCCGGCCTCCATCAGTCCGAACGGAGTGAGCTGTATACGTATCACATCGTCCTTCTTCATCTTCAGCGAGCCTGATACAGTGAGGTCCTTAGAACCGGCGTTGATGCTGAATTTTATCTTTGCTGATATAGCCTTCGCATAAACTTCATTGTCGTAAACCTTGCGCAGGAAGTCGGTCTTGCGCGCTAATACGTTTTCAACATCGTTCTTGCCCGACGACAAAGACGAGCCGCCAGACATGGCAGCCTTCTTTGTGCCGCACGAAACTACGGTGAGACACACTGCCGAAAAGATGATGCTGCGAAACAGCCTGCTTTTATTTTTCAACATATTTCTTCAGTTTTATTTTTCTTATTAACACCTTCTTGTCCTCATCGCCAATCTGCTTCAGAGCCTCGCGCCAATATTCAAGCGCCTTGTCGGTATCACCGTTCATTATGTGAATGTCGCCGGCATGCTCAAGCAGCACTGCGCTGTTGGTGGTGTCGTTCTTTATCGCCATGTCGATATACGGCTGGGCGTCTTTATATTTTTTACGCTTGAACAGAATCCATGCGTATGTGTCAAGATAAGTGCTGTTGTCGGGTTCGGCCTGCACCGTGCGGTAACTCATCTGCTCGGCCTTTTCGAGGTCTTTGCCTTCTTCCGACAGATAGTAGGCGTAATTGTTCAGACAGCCGAAGTTGTCGTCCTTCCACTGCAGACAGCTGTCATACGCGGCATAGGCTTCCTTCCCCATACCCTTGCTGTAGAGAATGTCGCCCATAATGGCGTAGAAGTCTGAAACTATTGAGGGATTGCTTTGGTCGTCAATCTGACTCACTCCTTTCTTTAATGCCTCGAGGGCGTTGTCGTCATCATCTTTCTGAACGTATGCCAGTCCGAGGAAATAATAAAACACCATTTCGTCGGGATTATATTCGAGTGCCTGGCGCGAAAGTTCTATCACGCGGTCAAACTTCTGCTCATTCCACATGGCCTGTATCAGCTGCATGCGTGCCGCTGCGTTGTCGGGCGATATGGTCAGCACCTTTTCAAGCATCTTCGAGATAGAGTCCTGCGGCATATTCTTCAGTGTCATGTATGCCGCGCACAACTGTGCCATGTCGGATGTTTCCTGCGGCTGCTCCAATATTCTATTGAACAGGCCGAGCACCTGAGTGCTGTCGCCTCCGTTCTTTTCGTTATCGGCAACCACCTGTCTCATAAGCGTCATCTTGGTGTCAACCGACGTCTTGGGGTTCAGCAGCATGTCTTCCTGTATCGAGTCGGCCTGCAGGGTGTCGCCTGTGGTTCTGTAATAGTCGATCATCGACATACGCGCCTGAGGGTTTCCGGGGTCCTGCTTCAGCACTTCCATATATTGTTTATAGGCTTCTTCAGGCTTACCGTTCTGCAAAAGCCAGTTGCCCATCATCAGCCTGTAGCTCATGTCGTTGGGATATTTGTCCGCCATCGACTTCAGCTCGTTAAACTCAAGGTCTTTCTTGCCCTGCAGCGAGTACACGTGCATCTTTACCAGCGTTGTCTGCTCACTGCTGCCTTCAAGCGCCTCAAGGCGGCCGACGGTCTTTATCACGTCATCGTATTTTTTATTCTTGAGATAAAGCTGATATAATATATCAAGCACATCAGAACGCTCCGGACTGTTGTGTGACAGCTTTTCGTATGCTTTTATTGCCTCGGCGCTGTTGCCTATACGCAGATATCCCGTGGCAAGACTCTCAAGATAGGTGTTGTTACTCGGGTCAAGCTCGGCAGCCTTCTTTATGTTTTCAAGTGCGGCAGTGTCACCTTTGAGCACTCCGCTGTAAGACGACATCATAAAATATGCCTCTGCCGCATTGGGGTTAATATCAAGGCAGTGGCTCAACAGGTCGTATGCCGCATCGTAGTTGCCTGCCACCTGCTGTTTGACGGCCTCAAAATAATAAATCTTGAAGCGCAAACTGTCGTTATGGCTTATGGGCGGAACTGTTATTCCGGCAGACGTCGCGCCCTCATGCCCGGCACTTGACGCTACACCGTGGCTGCAGCCTGTAAATATGGCAGCCGCCGAAAGCAGC
>HF992595.1:12896-22509 GCA_000436695.1 Prevotella sp. CAG:1185
ATATGGCAGCCGCCGAAAGCAGCGCCATGATGTATGATGTTAGTCTTTTCATCTGAATTGTTGAAATGCGAATCTTGCTGTTATTTCACTCCCGTGTGGCCGTAGCCTCCTGCGCCGCGCTCTGTCTCGTCGAGCACGCTCACCTCTACAAATTCTACCGTCTCGTGGCGCGCTATAATCATCTGTGCTATGCGCTCGCCGTCGTTGATAACAAAGTCGGCATCCGAAAGGTTTATCAGCAGCACCATAACCTCACCTCTGTAGTCGGCGTCTATCGTACCCGGAGAGTTAAGCACCGTTATGCCGTGCTTTAGGGCAAGTCCGCTACGCGGGCGCACCTGTGCCTCATAGCCTTCGGGCAGTGCGATGTAGAGTCCCGTGGGTATAAGTTTCCGCTCCATGGGGCGCAGCGTTATCGGGGCGTCGATGTTTGCCCTGAGATCCATACCTGCACTCTGCGCCGTGGCGTATGCCGGAAGTGGCTGGTGCCCTTTGTTGATTACTTTTACGGATATCATATTTTTTATTCTGTTTGTCAGGTTTAAGCGGCGCATGCCTTGGCTTTACGTCACATGCCGGCATCAGCCGGCCCACAGCTGGCATGCTGCCGGTTACGTTACTCCATTTTGTTTGCAAAAATAGCTATTTATATTTACATAATTGTATTTTTATAGCTAAAAAGAAAGAATTTAGCCATTTTTAGATTACTTTTGCGCAGCTAACCGCCGTATTGTGCATACGGCCTTATTTTGCAGAAAGATGATGAACTGGAAACAACTTATATCGAATAAAAGACTGGGACAGGAGTCGCGCCACGCCATAAGGCACGACGACCGCTCTGAGTTTAAGCGCGACTACGACCGGCTGATATTCTCGGCGCCGTTCCGCCGCATGCAGAACAAGACTCAGGTGTTCCCGCTCCCGGGCAGCATTTTCGTACATAACCGCCTCACTCACAGTCTGGAGGTGGCAAGCGTGGGAATGTCGCTCGGCAACGACGTTGCCCACTGCGTTATGAAGACAAGGCCCGAACTTGCCGACACGCTGTTTACGCAGATCGGCACCATAGTAAGCACGGCATGCCTGGCGCACGACATGGGCAACCCGCCATTCGGACACTCCGGCGAGAAGGCCATTCAGACGTTCTTCACCGAGGGCAAGGGGGCATATCTCAAAGACCGGCTGAGCCCCGAGATGTGGAACGACATAACTCACTTTGAGGGTAACGCCAACGCGTTCCGTCTGCTTGCTCACCGCTTCAAAGGGCGCCGCGACGGCGGATTCGTGATGACTTACACCACGCTTGCATCTATCGTGAAATATCCTTTTGCGTCGGCTCTGGCGGAAAAAGGGCACGGTAAATTCGGCTTTTTCTGCACCGAAGCCGATATTTTCAGACGTATTGCCGACGACCTCGGCATAATACGCAAGTCGGCCGACGGCTGTCCTGACGAGTATGCGCGCCATCCGCTGGTTTATCTTGTAGAGGCCGCCGACGACATCTGCTACGAGATTATGGACATTGAGGATGCCCACAAGCTGAAGATTGTAACGTATGAGGAGACAAAGCGGTTTTTCCTTGATTTCTTCGATGAAAAGGGGCAAAATCATATCATGCAGAGGATTCACGACGAGGAGATAACCGACGACAACGAGAAGGTGATATACATGAGGGCTTGCGTTATCAACGCGCTCGAAAGGGCTTGCGTAGACACGTTCATGAAACACGAGGAAGAGATAATGAAGGGCGAGTTCAGCGGCAGTCTTATCGACAGCATCGACGACAGACTGGTTAAGGCTTACCGCAACTGCACCGAACTTTCGAAAAAGAAAATATACAAGAGCAAGCCTGTGCTTGACGTAGAATTGAGCGGTTTTAAGATTATGGACAGTTTGATGGAGGTCATGACCGAGGCTGCTGTCAATCCGCAGCGGTTCTACTCGCGCCAACTTATCAGTCGCGTGAGCAGCCAGTATGACATCAGCGCACCCGACCTCGAAACGCGCATCATGGCTGTTATCGACTATATCAGCGGCATGACCGACGTGTATGCACTCGACATTTATCAGAAAATCAACGGAATTAGTCTGCCGATTGTATAAGCATAACAACCGCTAAGTTTCATTTAACGCGATAAACACATTCAGCCTCCATATCTTGCGGACATTTTTTCGCAGCAGATATGGAGGCTTTTGTTTTAACATTCTGCAACAATTGAATATTGTTTGGCACGATTTTATTTTTCAACTCTTCATCAATCGCATTGTAAAAGGATAGCTTTTGCATCGTAATAGGTATGCTTTTACAAGGCAAAAGGCCACGTTTTGCAAGACAAAAGACGGTCTTTTGCAACACGTTGAATATCAAGTTGTTACATAGTATAATAAAGATTTGCAAAAAGATGCACAACATACGTCAGACAGCAGACGAGAAGTCTGGCAAATGTTAAGTTAATATAAATATCTGTATACGCTGCAGCACCATGTAGCCAAGCGACTAAAGACTAATCTGCGCGCTCAGCATTATCTCGCGAGGGCGCAGATAGTAGTATGTGGTAGACGAGGACGCACTGCCGTAATATGTAACGGCATAGTTGCGCCTGTTAAAGATGTTGCGCAGCTCGGCTTGCAGCCTTATCTTCTTCAGGCGCCACACAATGCCTGCATCGGCAAGCAGCGTGTTGACGGTCTGAGCCGACTGCAGTTCGTTGCGGTAATGAACGGCCGACAAGGTTATGTCTACATTGCCTATCGTCTGCGTGTAAGACAGGTTCTGACGCTAGCAGAACAGCACATTTTGGGCGGTTTCATCGGTGTTCATGCCGTTCATAGTGAATTGTCCCGTGTAATAAAATGTGCCGAAAGAAGGCGAGAAAGTTATTTCGGGCGACATGATAAAGGTGTGTGCCCAGTAGCCTGTAACGGCCGACATAGACAACTGTCCGCCCTCCGAATAGGCATACTGCAGTGCAAGACGCGTCTTTAGGTGCAGACTGAAAAAGCCCTTTGACACCTGTGCTTTTAAGAAGGCAGACTGCCGGCTATTGTCTCTTTCGGCAACATAATATCTGTATCGGCCGTCGGCTATGGTCATGTCGGTCATTAGGTTGCTTCGTGTATGGCTATAAATTGCCGTAAACGACCAAAAGAGTTCTCTTACGGGGCGCTTGTAGTCGTAAGTTATGTATGCGCTCAAGGTGCGGTCTACGGGCACAATACCGCACGTTGCGTAAGTTGTTCGGTAGTCGAATGTGTATTCATCGAGTGCGAATCTGCTCCATTCGCCCGGTTTCATCGCATATCCGCCCCATGCTGTCAGTTCGCTGCGCATGCCGGTCTTTAGGTTAAGATAGAGCGACGGCGACGCATAAAGCAGGTTTCTGTTCTGCGCCGTAAGCCGCTGCCATCTTACGGGCAAGCTTAAATTGAGTCTCAGGCTGCCGCGTCGGTATTCGAGTCCGGGCGTTGCGTAAACTTCCACTGAGGTGTTTCGTCCGCGAAGGTTGAGGTGTTCTATGGCGAAACCCACCTTATATTTTTGCGTGAAATATCTGCCGGGCAGAACCGTTTCAGCGTTGTTGTCGGTATGCCAAAGCAGGTTTTTCAGTTCTTCCGTGGTTCCGTCAACGTTCAACGAGAACGGAGCGTAATGAAAATCGGCCGTCGAGCGCACCGCAAGAGTGTTGTCGCCGAACGTAAAAAGGCGCGAAAAATTGTTCAAAAGGCGCATTTCGGGCGTTTTCACCGTCTGTGCGGTGGTGCCTTGTGCTGTTCCTTCAATATGCGAAATGCCTTCACGCCTTGTCCCTTCTGCCAGGAAATACTCGTTGCCGTAGACTTTTTCTTTGTTCAACGTACTTGTAAAATCCACATAAACATTATCGCGTTTCATCAAAGAATAGTCGGTTTCATCGGTATTTTCAACGGTGGAACCGTTTAAATAGTATGACGATGTATTCGAGGTTGTCTGCTCCTCGTTGCCGTGCATGTATCCCGCCGTGATGCGCCAGTCGTTTCCCTTGGCCGTCTTTGCCGTGTGCTTCACGTTCAGACTATATGAGCGGTTGAAGCGCAGGCGGTTGTCGTCAATGGGTGCGGCAAGCTCCGGCTGAGCCAACCACTGCGGAACATCTGCCCCTGAACCATATCCCGTGGTGCCGCCAAGTGCAAGCACATCGTTGCTACGGCTTAGGTCGCGGCCCGAGCGGTCGTATTCGGCATCATACATGCGCTGTCTTTTCTGCCCGATCTGCAGCACATCTATTCCGCCCATAGGCTCAGTGCCTTTCAGCGGAAACGCCACGTCTACGGCAGGCCGGAGCGTTGCCATCCATTTGTCGCGCGCTCCCGGCTTCAGTTTTATGTTCATTGCCACATCGTCGGTAAACACTTTGTCGCGCAGAGCCTTCACGGGCTGGTCGTGCTGTATCACCTCCGCACGGTCAACATCTTCGGGTTTTAGCGCCTCGTTAAGTCTGTCGTAGCGTCCGCCCGTCAGGTCTAAGTCTTCAACGGTGAAACGGCTGATTTCTTTTCCGTTGAAACTTATTTTGCCGTTTTTATCGATGTCAACTCCGGGAAGTTTCTTCAGCACATCCTTCAGCGAGTTGTCGCGCTTATCGGCAAACTTCGACAGGTCGTAGCTTATGGTGTCTCTCAGTCCGGCTATGCGTCCGCTCTTAACCTGAACTTCTCTAAGCTCAAACGCTTCTGGCGCCATCTGTATGCTTACATGCTGCCCCGGACTCACCCTTAACATGTTTTTGCGGTAGCCGAGAAAGCTCACCGAAAGGCAGTCGCCTGCTTTTACGGCAATGGAAAATGCTCCCTTGTCGTCTGCATTGGTAAATGCCACCGGCTTTCCGCCACGCATCAGCGTTACCGCAGCCATGGGCAGCGGCTCATGGGTGGCAGAATCGGTAACAACACCTGTAACCGACTGCTGCGCCGAAACATACAAGCCGAACGGCAGCAACAGCAATGTCATAAATATTCTGATTATTCCTTTCATAACAAACAGCTTTACAACGACTGACAGCAGACGCCCTTTAACAACCTTACTACCGCTCTATCGGATTATACGGAACACCCTTAGGCGGAGCAACTGAATTGCCGCTACGGTCTTGCACCTTTACCGTTACCTTGCCATCGGCTGCCATATAACCTACAGGATCAGAATAATAACGGCGATAAAGACCGTCCAAATCCTTACGGCTAACCTTCTCATAGCCTTCACCTTTATAGTATATGGGGCGCGGTTCATCGGCTGTCTTTATTCCTATCGCATCAAACACATAATGGCGACGGCTGTCGTAAGCGCGCAATATGAGTCCAGGAAGTCCGCAGAGTTTCCACGGCCCAACGTATAGAGGTATGTCCTCGGCGTACCATGCGCTCCAAACGCGGCCCTTATAGCAGGCTGTGGCAAGCCGGCAGCGGTATCCCAAAATAGTAGCAGAGCTGTCGGGGCAAAGCTGCCACTGCGGTTTTTCCACACTTTCAACGCATACGAAGCGGTCAAGACCGAGTTTTTCGGTGAACGACGAGCGCCCCGTTTCGGGATAATTGGTATACAACCGCCACGGTATTCGGCCGAGAACGCTGTATTGTGTGGCGCCACGGCTTAGAAGTCCGGCATTGATCGAGTCACTTCTGTAGGCGTCGTAACTGTAGAAAGCCGTAACCTTGCGCCCAATTTCGAGCAACATCGTCTCGTGAGCCGCCTTCATCGGCACTTGCAGAGTGTCCTCAACATAAGCCATGTCATAGGTTATGACGTAGCGCAAAGTGTCGCACGGCAGTCCGGGCTGCAGTTCCCCAGGCGTAACCACCTTGATGCTGGTCTGCGCGCTGCACAATATCGTGCAAGCTGTAAAGAGGATTATGGATATAAATCGTTTCATAATAACAAAAGTTTTAATTAATACCGCAAAATTAGTAAAGACAGACCGATGAAATGGCACATTTTTATTACTCGCATATTACAGAACGTATTACTAAAATATTATCTCCGCCATGCAGTTCGCCTTTATTTACTATATTTGCATACACTTTGCCACGCCATGACACTGACGGCAATATGGCGCACAACTTGAAGGAAAATCAGTAAACACAACATAACCGTAAGATGAACCGAAGGATAAAACATGTTTGGACAATAAGCATAGTGGCAATGGCGGCAATATTCGCCATGGAGGCTTACTGGCTATATAACCAATACGAATACAGCAGCATGGTCAAGGCTGAAGAAATGAAGGAAGCCTGCGCTAAGGCGTTTGAAACCGAGAAGAACATAAGAATTGACAAATATGGCGACATAATTGACAAATATGACGACATGATTGACAAATATGACGACATAATTAACAAATATGACGACATAAAATATAATAACAGCAACGTAAAAATGCTGATTGTGCTGCAGATAGGCCAAAGCGTGAAAAAGAGAAAAGAGAAAAACAAGCCGGTGAAATCGACAATAAGATACACCCTGCCCGACACTAAAAAGAAGTTGAGTGTGAAGAATATCGACATGAGCGAAGGCGTGGAAATGGCGTCAAGGTACATGGTCTCGCAGAACAGACGGTTCGACCGCAGCACATTCGACTCGCTGCTGTATGCGGCAGAGGGCATAAAAACCGACAGTTTCAGGTTTGTCAAAACAAACCGGTGCATGATAAAGCCAACATTCAGCGTGAGCGGAGGACTAAGCAAGACGCTGCACATGAGATATTCGACCAATCCACTTGAAATGGAGGCCGTTGAAATGACCATCCCCATACCTGTGTCGCAGACGCTGAAACTGATGATCTGGAAGTTTGCCGCAAGCGTGGTGCTGCTCGTAATACTGGGCTTCTGCATGATGTATCAGATAAAGACGATAATGATTCAGCGCCGCATAAACGCCATAAGGCACGAGTTCATGAAGAACATGATTTATGAGATGAAGCAGCCCCCGGAAACCTCCGACGACGACACCACGGCAATAAAGATTGGCTCAACGTTGTTTTTCTACGAGCTCAACGAGCTTCGCCACGGCAACGAGAAGGTTATCATCACCAGCCGTCAGGCAGAACTGCTGCGCATACTTGCCGAGAATCTGAACAAGGTGGTGGGGCGCGAAGTGCTGCTTAAAGAGGTGTGGGGCGACGACTCCTACTCTAACTCCATGGCGCTCAACGTGCAGATAACCTATCTGCGCAGGGCACTGAAGAGCGACTCATCGCTGAGCATCGAAGCAATAATAAGAAAGGGATATGTGCTGAAGGATAAATAAAAACAGCTATACCAACGCATGAAACCGCAAAAGCCGACGGCAAAGCGGCAATATATAACATAAAAAAATCTGCCGCAAGACAGCCTCATCAGGGCTAAAGTCTTACGGCAGAAAAATTTTGTGTATGTTCAATATCAGATTTATTTCTCTTTATAAATTATATTGTTGGCTCCTGAAGTGATATTCAGCGCCTCGGGATGCTCCTTTATGAACGAGTCGATGTGGCGGATGCGCTTCTCCTCAAGTATCTCGTCAACAGCGATAAGGATACCAGTCTCCTCAACATCACCGAAACCATAGTTGATGGCTGTGCCGAACATCTTCATCGTAGGACTAAGGCCCATGTATGCGTTAACCAGCGGCGGAATGTTGTATCCCAGCTTGCGCACCTCGCGGTTAAGTATACGGTAGTCGTCCTTGAACGAGTCCTCGCAGAACAGCTGCTCCAGCTCCTTCTCGTCGGTCTCAATTTTCAGCGGCTTCATCGGTATAATCAGATTGTCAGGATCGTTGAAGTGCTTCTTAAGGAAATACAGAATCATGTCGCGGCCCTTACGCACGTATGAAGGATACATCGTCATTTTGCCGAAGAAATACTTGACGTTGGGCATCACAACGGTGAGCGCACCCAGTCCGTCCCACAGGTTGTCGAGCGCAAAAAGGCTCTTGGCACCCATCTTTGAGCTTTGATATTCGAGAGATACGAACGAACGTCCAAGTTCAATGGTCTGAGGCATATAGTCCTTCATGAACTTCTCTGAGAAATGAAACATGTGTCCCGTTGCAAGTATTGGCTGTCCGTGTTCGTCAAGGTCGACGTCGGTTCCCAGAATATAACGGTATCCGCCGATAATCTCCTCAGCCTCCGGGTTCCATACGATAAGCTGCTTGTAGCAGTTGTCCATCGTGTCAAACTCGTCTATATCCATGCTCTTGCCCGTGCCGCCGCCTGCCTCGCGGAATGCCATCTCACGCAGACGTCCAATTTCCTTCATAACGTTGGGCGAATTGTGAGCCGTTATAATATAAATCTCGTTGTTACTCTTATTAGTCATTCTGAGTTGACGCTCAGGCGTAAGCTCACTTTTGAGCAGCTCTTTGTCTATCGGCTGGATTATCTCTTGTTCCATCTTATAAAAAATTAAGAGGTTTGTTTGTTGATGTATCTCTGTTTTTTAAACCTGTTTCACTATAATTTGTACACCTCGTCCTGCACATACTGCGCCCACTGTGCCGGTGTTCTCGATTTGTCGAATGTCTGCCACGGAATAGGCTTGCCTATGGCTATGCGGAACGACTTGTGCACGTTCTTATACATCTCGTCGACCAGAAAGAGCATAGCGATGTTGAACTTTATGCCCAATGCCTTGCAGATGTTGGCAAGAGTGTAGAAGAAATCGGAGTTGCGCCCGCCGAAATGGATGGGCACCACGTCGCGGTGAGTTTCAACACTCTTCGTGATAAATGTCTTTTTCCAGGGCAGGTCGTGTATCTTTCCGTTGATCCGGCGCGAACAAAGGCCTGCCGGAAACATAAGCATGTGGTTGTCGCTCCTGAAACCAGACTCGACCATGGCCGGAAAACTGCGGCTCTGCGACCCCGTCTTGTTTATAGGTATGCACAGCGGGGCAAGGCCCGGAAGATTCATGAGCAGGTCGTTAACCAGATAGCGGAACTTGCCGTCGTAATGGCGACCGATGACTGCGCCTAGCGCAACGCCGTCTTCACCGCCGAGCGGATGGTTGCTCACAAAGGTGTAAAGCTTTCCGTCATTCTTGTCGGGCAGGTTCTCCTTGCCGACAATATCGAGCGTCATGTCAAGATAGCGCATGCAGTCCTCAAGCCATTCGACTCCTGTAAGATTGCGACTGTCCCAAAGATATTTGTTGACTTCGTCCTGATGTACGATATGCTTAAGCCATTTAACCAAAGGCGCAGGCACATACTTGGCCTTGCTGCCCATCTTACTTTTAAGAATATCGTTGATGTCAATCGTCTTCTCTGTGATACTATTCATGCTTTCGATACTAACTCTATGCAAAAATAACTCAAGTTTTTCAAAAACTTTCTTATTTTCCGGAAAAATATTAGTTTTTTCTCACTTTTGTAACAAAAAACAAATAAATTGCAACCAAAATCCAAATCGGGCAAGTGTAAGCCGTAATATATATGACAATGGAAATTTAATAGTATGCTGAAAAATATTCTTACACATTGCTGCCGGTAGCCCGAGCCTTATGACATATTCACAATTTGGCTGATGAAAAACTCAAGAATATTTATTCATCACGATCTGTTCCTTTTTATATAATTTTAATGAATGTCCGCAAGTTGCCA
>HF992596.1:0-5970 GCA_000436695.1 Prevotella sp. CAG:1185
TATATATAAACTTAAAGGCAACATAGACTCTGCCATCTCAATAAGAGAAAAACTTTACACTATGTACAAGAAAAATGGAGCCGACAAAATGGCTGCTATATCATTAGGCCCATTGATTACAACACTCGCAAAATATAATATGATTGAAAAATCTGGTAAATATTTAAATATTTATGAAAAAGAATCTGGTCTGTTTGACAAATATGGAAATATAAAGAATGGACGTGAAATCTTTTACTCAATAAAAGGATATTATTACCTCTATAATGATTGCATTGATTCTGCAATATTTTATTTTAATAAATGTCTGAATACAACAAAAAGTTATCCAAGTGATTATATCTTTACTTATAAAGGATTGACTGAATTATACAAAAAACTTCATCGGCCTGACTCTGTTGCGAAATATGCAGACTTAGCCCGTATGATGACAGATTCTGCGTATGCCCAGATGTCAACCGAACATCTCCAGCAGATGCAGGCAATGTACAACTATAACAGATACAGGCAGACTGCCGAAGAGGCTGAGAAAAACGCATTGCGGACAAAATATATCAGCATAATCATAATTATGGCTATCATGGCTGCAGCCATTGGCGGGGCACTGGCCGTGAGAACATATATAATGAGGAAACGCAGGGCAAGAGTTAACGAGATAAAAGAATATGAACGCAGCATCAGCGAACTGAAGAAGGCAAGGCGCGAGCTGGACATACTGACCGAAAACAGACAGACGCGGATGGAAAGTCTGATTAAGGAGAAGGAGGAAGAGATTGAAAGGCTGCAAAAAGAGAAAGCCGAATATGAGAAAAACAAGGACATTGCTGCCAGAATTACGCCGTTTGCAGACGAGCCGGTTGTAAGAATTTTACGTAGACATGCCGAAAAGGAGCACGTTACGATGAGCGGAGAAGAGCGCAAAATGTTCATAAGTCTGTTTGACAGCCACGAAAAGATAAGCCGGCTGAAGGCCGTTTTGAGTGAAAGCGAATACGAGCTGTGCCTCTTGGTCAAGCTGGGCTTCGCACCTTCGCAGATAAGTCTGCTCACCGGCCGCAGCAGGTCTGACATAACCAACATACGAAAACGTCTATACAACAGAATTACAGGCAAGGATGGAACGTCTAAAGACTTCGACAGATACATAAAATCCTTATAGCCAGTATGTTATAAAATGCAGATTATGACATTTGTGAATTATTTGTGAAGTTTAATGCTTCAATAATCTTTGCAAAACATGTCTGCTCAGGATTATTCGAAAAGCTAAATATAAACAGGTTTTAATAAATATAAAAATCAGACACGTTTGCGTAGGTATGCAAACGTGTCTGTGAATTTTTTGTGAATTCTGAGTTGTCTGAAAATTTGTTTTTATTATAAAATTTCCGTTCCTTTGCGAAAGAAAAGAATAGTGCCGCAGCCGAGTATGAGGCTGAAGATGTTAACCGGAGATAATATATATTGCTAAAAAATCTGATTATCACTGATGGCTGTCACATCAAGAAAAGCAAGTTAAATCATGTTAAAGATGTCACAAAACGGTGCTTGCCTGCGTACACAATACAGTTAAACTAAAAAATTTTAGATATATGAACAAAAAACGTTTATTATTATTTACGATAGTTCTTCTAAGTCTGGATTATTATGCAAAAGCCCAGACTGACTCGATAAAAAATTATAAACTCAACGAGGTGGTGGTTGACGGTACACGCAACTATGCCATTGCAGACGGTGTGGTTTACATTCCGTCAAAGGAAGCGAAGCAGCATGCCATAAACATAAACGACCTGCTGGCAAGAATGATGGTGGCAGGACTTAGAGTTGATCTTGGTTCAAACAAAGTGGAAACAACTTATCAAGGCGAAGTGCATTTCTACATTGACGGCGTGGAGGCGGAAGACTGGGAGGTGAAAGCCCTGAGACCGAAAGACGTGTTGCACGTAGAATATCTCAAATCGCCTGCAGATCCTAAATACAAAAATTATCAGGCAGTGGTAAACCTCGTGATGAAGAAATACAAATACGGAGGATATGTGCTCGGCGAGGTTAATCAGTCGTTCGTCTACAACAGCGGCAACTATGGAGCCGCAGCAAAAGTGAATACTGGCAAATGGACGCTTACGGGACTGGCAGAAGCCTACTACCGCAACGCTGACGACATAACGCACAACACCGGCACACAATACATATTCAGTAAGGACAACATAATAGACAAGCTGACAGAAGAGACGCAAAGAGAACACACAAAGATGTTCACAACAGCCGTAAACGCAAGATACATAAGCGACAAGCTGACCTTCACGGCATCGGCAGGATACAGATATGAAAGCACGCCGGTGAACAACAGCGACATAAACATAACCTATACAGGCAACAACGCACCCGACAACGGCAAGGCTCTGACGGAAGCGTCGTCGAAAGGCATGCTGCCATACATCAACACATATTTCCAGTTGTCAAAGTTGCCACGCAACTCAATGCTGTACGGCGCGGCATCGTTCTCTTACAACCATAACGACGCGTCTACTCTGTACACATTCGGCAGCCCGATATTCAATGCCACCGAGGAAGACGTGTATCTGCCTGACGTATGGATGTCATACGCCTTTCCGCTATACAAACAAAACTATATGACCGTAACGGCAGAATATAAATCGGAAATATTCAACACGCTCTACACAGGAACGGACAACACACGACAGAAACTCATAAACAACTATGTCTATGCCAGAGTGAGATATAACCACAAATTCTCTGACAACTGGTCGGCAAGCGCGCAGATAGAAGTGCCTGTAAACTTCTACAAGGTGAACTACGACGGTTATGACACCAAGCCATACGTAAACGGATTCGTAGTAATGAACGGCCGCATCGGAAAGAAACACTCTCTGTATGCATACGCGCAAATTATGCAGATGCCGATAACTCCTTCATTCTATAACACCGTGGTGCGACAGGACAACGAGATTGAAGGCACCAAGGGCAACGCCGGTCTGAAGCCTCAACGGTATGCCTCAGCCCTTATGTCGTATGCATGGATGCCAATAAACGGATTTTCGCTTAACGCCGACGTTATGTGGGAAGAGATAATGCACGACATTGTGCCCTTATGGCATGCGGAAAACGGACTTATGATTAAGGACATCGTTAACAGCGGCAACTACGACATCATATCAGCATCGCTTACACCGTCGCTGTCTCTTGCCGGCGGAAAGCTTAACATGCAGGCAAAGCTGTATTACGCACACGAGATGCATTCGGGCATAAGAAATTTCTCGTTAAACAACTATGGCTTGTACCCATACGTAAGCTACAACATGAACAAGAATTTCTCAGTGTCGGCAGGATACGGCAAAAATTTCAACAAGGGATTTATGCGCGGCGGATACGGCACAACGGCGCAATTAAGCGATAACCTTAAAGTGAATCTGCAATACACAGCCGGAAACTTTTACGCAATGCTGTCTGTAAACTCCGTACTGAGAAAACACGGCTGGGTGAAGTCATGGTTTGACAGCGACAATTTGCACAGCAGCGAATATCTGTCGCGTCCGTGGGACGGAAGATACGTCAGCCTGACGATGCGCTACACACTCGACTTCGGCCGTAAGACTGATCATGGCAACAATGCAAGGTTTGAAGGCAGCGCAAAAACAAGCGTACTGAAATAAAAGAGATGAAAATAGTCTAGGCGTAATGACAATATGGCGGTTACGCTAAAACGGCTAATAAAAAAATTATTATAAATGATGTCACAAAACGCTAAGCATTGCGTACTAACTATGAGTGAAGCACAATTCAAATAAAATCTTTCAAAAGACACAATAAGAAAGACGGGATATAAATGCATTGACGAAAACGAAAATAAAAACTATCAATATGAAGAAACTTACAATACTAATCATCATGCTCCTTACACTTGCAAAGGCCTATGCACAGCAGATAAGCGGCAAAGTGGTGAACGAACAGGACATGCCAATGGAATATGCCAGCGTGGCACTGATAAACACAGCCGACTCAAGTCTGATATCAGGAGGGCTTACGGACGAAGAAGGCAAATTCGTTGTAAACGACACGACACACTGCAAGACTCTGGCCGTAAGGGTAACATCGCTGGGCTATGAAACCGCCTATGCCGACATTCCGCTAAGCGGAGCAATACGCATGCAACCTCAGGCTAAGGCCCTTGAAGGCATAACAGTAACGGGAGTGAGAAAATTCATAAAGCACAACGCTTCAGGACTTACAATTGAGATGGAAGGCAACCCGCTCGCCAAACTGCCGTCGGTCAATGATGCCATAAGAATGATGCCAATGATTGACGCAACAAGCGGCGGAATAGCAGTACTCGGCAAGGGAACGCCTGAAATATACATAAACAACAGACGCGTAAGGAACAGCAGCGAACTGAGCCAGTTGTCACCGGAAAACATAAAGAGCGTAGACATCATTACAGACCCGAGCGTTAAATACGGCTCAAGCGTAACGTCGGTGATAATAATACACACCAAGAAACGCGACAATGGCCTGGCCGGAGTTATAACAGGCTCCGGAACGATGTCTGAAGTTGCATCAGGAAACGTAAACGCCGACTTTTCGTATGTCTTGAAGAACGGATTAGGATTCTTTGTCGGAGGCTCTGTTACCGACAGCGGATTCAAACAGGACAGAACGTATGATGAGAAATTCAACAACAACAAAAACTATACATTAACAGAAGGCAAATATAACAGCCGCAGCAAATCAATGAACCTGCAGGCAGGAAGCAGCTTTGACTTCGGAGAAAGCAATTCGGCAGGAGTAAGGTACGAATTTTCGAGAACACCGTCAAGCAAATACAACGCGGACAGCAACATAAAGACCAACGCTGACGGACAGGAAAGCAGCATTGCTTCGGCAAACGAATTGTTATCGCAGAGCATGCAGCATTATCTTAACGGATATGCCACGATTAAGTTCGGCGCAAAAAAGAACTTTGAGATTACGGCTGACGCCGACTACCTGTACGGAGAAAGCAAAAACAATCAGAACACCACAGAGGACAGTAAGGGGATATACAGCATTGTGAACACATCAAACAGGGCATCGTATCATCTGATTGCCACAAAGGCAAACTTAAACATGGCTTTCGGTAAACTGTCCTTTGACGTGGGAGGCGAATATTCGTACACGTCAGACAGGACTGATTTTGGCAGCATTATTGACGGCACAGGCTCACAGGCAAACGACTTTATTAAACAGAATCTTGCAGCCGGATATGTCAACGCAACATACAGACCGCTTAACAACCTGATGCTGACAGCCGGAATGAGGGCTGAAGCGACAGACTTCACTTACTATAAAAACGGAGAACGAATAGACGGTCAGTCAAAGTCGTACACCGACTGGCTGCCGAGGTTCACAATCAGCTATGCCGTAAAAGACCTGAGAATAGGACTTTCGTACAACACCAACATATACAGGCCGAGCTATTCCATGCTAAACAACAATTCGACATACGTGTCGCACACGTCATGGGAGACAGGCAACCCGCTGCTGAGCTCATCGACGCCACACAATATAAACCTGAGCATGGCATGGAAACAGACCATGCTTAACGTAACATATATAAGAATGAAAAGACAGATAGAATATGTATACATGCACATGCCTGACTATAACCTCAACATACGCAAGCCGATAAACCTGCCTGACTTCAACACACTAAACATAGTGCTGTCGCACAGCATGGATATCGGCTTCTGGCATCCGATGATACAGGGACAGCTCGCCATCTGTGACTTAAAATACGGCTCGCCAGAAGAGAGCTACAACAAGCCCATAGGAAGCATAAGTCTTCAGAACCGTTTCGACCTGCCTTGGGGGATATATGCATACCTTACGGGATGGTGGTCGAGCAAAGGCAATAACAACACTTATTATATGTACGACAACGCCTCGGTGTATGTTTATTTGTTGAAGAGCGTCGGC
>HF992596.1:5991-24097 GCA_000436695.1 Prevotella sp. CAG:1185
AAGAGCGTCGGCAACTGGTCGTTCTCTCTTTTGGCAAACGACATCTTCGGCACGCAGAAGCAAAAGCATCTCACACGCACAAACGGAGTTAACGTAACCGAATACCGTAAAGGTGCTTCGCAACTGATACAACTGTCTGTAACCTACTCGTTCAACAGTAAAAACAAAAAGAAATATAAAGGTAAGGGAACTGGCAGTTCTGAGCTTAACAGATTCTGACTTTGTAAAAGCAATCCATAATACTTTTGAAAATAAATATTTAACTAAGCACAAACTAGAAGCAGACGCGGCGTCAGGTATCAGGATAGATGAACTAAGCGCAAAAGACATTTATCCCCCACCCTGACGCCGCATCTAAAAAAAACAACAACAAGACAACAACGACACAGAAACATAAAGAGCCGACGGCAACACACATAAGATGATAATAAGAACGGAAAGCAATTAATAATCAACCATTTAAGCATCAGAAGGCACGTTTATCATCATTTACACTAAATGTTTACAAAGCCTTGTATTTTAAATTTGGAATATAAGATAAAAAGTTGTAATTTTGCAGTCAAATTATAATACAAGGTAAAATAGGAATGATAACAGTCACAAATCTTGCAATTCAGTTTGGAAAGAGAGTACTTTACAAGGATGTAAACATCAAGTTCACAAACGGCAACATCTACGGCGTAATCGGCGCCAACGGTGCGGGCAAATCAACTCTGCTCAAAGCTATAAGCGGAGAGCTTGAGCCAAACAAAGGAAGCGTTGAGCTTGGCCCTGGAGAGCGTCTCTCCGTATTGGATCAGGATCACTTTAAATACGACGAGTACAGCGTTATGGACACTGTGCTTATGGGCCATCAGCCATTGTGGAAGAACATGAAGGAGCGTGAGGCCCTCTACATGAAAGAAGACTTCAACGACGAGGACGGCAACAAAGTTGCAGAACTTGAAGAAAAGTTTGCCGAGATGGGCGGATGGAATGCCGAAAGCGACGCAGCACAAATGCTGTCGAACCTCGGAATCAAGGAAAACCTGCACAACAAGCAGATGAGCGAACTGTCGAACAACGAGAAAGTGCGCGTAATGCTTGCAAAAGCTCTGTTCGGCAATCCTGACAACCTGCTGCTCGATGAGCCTACCAACGACCTCGACCTTGACACCGTTCAGTGGCTTGAGGAATATCTCAGCAACGTTGAACAGACAGTATTGGTAGTAAGCCACGACCGTCACTTCCTTGATGCTGTAAGTACACAGACCGTCGACATCGACTTCGGCAAGGTAACAGTGTTCGCAGGTAACTACTCATTCTGGTATGAGAGTTCGCAGCTGGCACTGCGTCAGGCACAGAACCAGCGCCAGAAAGCAGAAGAAAAGAAGAAAGAACTTGAAGAGTTTATTCGCCGTTTCTCTGCAAACGTGGCAAAGAGCAAGCAGACAACAAGCCGCAAGAAGATGCTTGCAAAACTTAACATTGAAGAAATTCGTCCGTCTTCACGTAAATATCCAGGAATTATCTTCCAGATGGAGCGTGAGCCGGGTAACCAGATACTTGAAGTTGAAGGCCTTAAGGCAGTAGACACAGACGGCACCGTGCTCTTCGACAACGTAAGCTTCAACGTTGAAAAGGGCCAGAAGGTGGTATTCCTTAGCCACAACCCGAAAGCAATGACTGCCCTGTTTGAGATAATCAACGGCAACAGACAGGCTGACGCTGGTACATATAAGTGGGGAGTAACAATAACAACCGCTTATCTCCCACTCGACAATACAGAATTCTTCAACAGCGATCTTAACCTGGTAGAATGGCTGAGCCAGTTCGGAACAGGTAACGAGGTGCAGATGAAAGGCTATCTGGGCCGAATGCTCTTCAGCGGTGAGGAAGTGATGAAGAAAGTAAACGTGCTGAGCGGTGGTGAGAAGATGCGCTGTATGATAGCGCGCATGCAGCTTAAGAACGCCAACTGCCTCATCCTTGATACACCGACCAACCACCTCGACCTTGAAAGTATTCAGGCGTTTAACAACAACCTGGTAAGCTTCAAAGGCAACATATTGTTCAGCAGCCACGACCATGAGTTTATCCAGACAGTTGCAAACCGTATAATAGAGCTTACTCCTAAAGGCACTATAGACAAGCTGATGCAGTATGATGACTATATTTACGACGAGCAACTGAAAGAACAGCGTGCCAAAATGTACGAATAAATGTCAGTTTATCGGGTTTGGCAAGATTTTTGCTAGACATTCAACAAAAAGTATAAACATCATGGACAAGAAAGAAAACGTAAATATAGATGATGAAAAAGTAAAAGCATCATCAGCAAAGGCTGCCGAAGAGGAAAAAGAATCTGATAAGGCAGAAAGCCAGGACAACGCTGCAACTGACAAGCCGGAAGAAAAAGAAGACAAGGAAGCTGCAGACAACACAGCTGACACCGACAAGGAGGACAAAAAGGAAGACGCTGAAAAGGAGGAAGAAAAAGATCCTCTTGCAGAAGCTCTCAAGGAAATAGAACAACTGAAAGATAAATATCTTCGTTCAGTCGCCGAATTTGACAACTACAGAAAGAGAACCCTGAAAGAGAAAACCGAACTGATACTTAACGGTTCGGAGAAAGCTGTTCAGGCATTTCTGCCCATAATCGACGATATGGAACGCGCCATAGATAATGCTGAAAAGACTGATGACATAGAAGTAATAAGAGAAGGCATGCGACTGATTCACCAAAAGACCAACAAGATGATGGAGAGTCTTGGCGTGAAGGAAATCAATACAGAGAATGCCGACTTTGACACCGACTATCATGAGGCAGTGGCTATGGTTCCCGGTATGGGCGATGATAAAAAAGGAAAAGTCTTAGACTGCGTTCAGAAAGGATACACCCTCAATGACAAAGTGATAAGACATGCAAAGGTTGCTGTAGGCCAATAACTAAGTGGGCATGTTTGTAACAAAAATATTTTGGACAATAAACATCTAACATTTAACAATGGCAAAAAGAGATTATTATGAGGTGCTTGGCGTGAGCAAAGATGCCTCAGAAGACGAAATAAAAAAGGCGTATAGAAAAATCGCCATAAAATATCACCCAGACCGTAATCCGGGCAACAAGGAAGCCGAAGAGAAATTCAAGGAGGCTGCCGAGGCTTATGACGTATTGCACGATCCGCAGAAGAGACAGCAGTATGATCAGTTTGGATTTAACGGTCCTGCAGGCGGCGGAGGCTTTGGCGGCTTCAGCAGTGCCGGCGGATTTAGCATGGATGATATATTCAGCATGTTTGGTGATGTGTTTGGCGGACGTGGCGGTTTCGGTGGATTTGGCGGAAGCGGATTCGGCGGAGGCCAGCATCGTCCGGCACAGCAGCGCGGCTCTGACTTGCGCCTGAAAGTGAAACTCACACTGCAGGAGATTTCAACAGGCGTAACAAAGAAATTCAAAGTTAAAAGAGACGTAACCTGCACCCACTGTCATGGAACAGGCGCCGAAGGCGGAAGCGCAAGAGAAACCTGTCCGACATGTCACGGAAGCGGTGTGGTAACACGTACAACACAAAGCCTGTTCGGCATGATGCAGACTCAAAGCGTGTGCCCGACTTGCGGTGGTGAAGGTACTGTAATAAAGAACAAGTGTCACGCTTGTAACGGAACCGGTGTTGTAAAAGGCGAAGAAGTTGTTGAAATTAAGATACCGGCAGGTGTTTCTGAAGGTATGATTGTAAATGTTCCTGGTAAAGGAAATGCCGGTAGGCACAATGGAACTCCGGGAAACATACAGGTATATATCGAAGAAGAGCCTAACGACACTTTCATTCGTGACGACAACGACATCATTTATAATCTTCTTCTCGACTTCCCAACTGCCGCACTCGGCGGAAGTGTCGAAATACCGACAATTGACGGAAGCCGCGTAAGAGTGAAGATTGAACCGGGAACTCAACCAGGAAAGGCTCTAAGACTGAGAAACAAAGGTCTGCCTGCCGTACAAGGATATGGAAGAGGCAACGGCGACATGGTTGTAAACATCAGCGTTTATGTGCCAAAGACACTCACCCAGAAAGAAAAGAAGGCTTTGGAAGAGATGCGCGAAAGTGACAACTTTAAAGGTGACTCAGCCACAAAGCGCACAATATTCCAAAAGTTCAGAAACTATTTTAGCTAACAATTGATTGTTTTCAACGAAATGACATACGAAGAAACAATTGAATATCTATACAACAGCGTCCCTATGTTTCAGAAAGTGGGCGCTGTTGCTTATAAAGAGGGGTTGTATAATACGCTCAAACTTGATGAGCACTTTGGCCATCCCCACCAAAGATTCAAGACTATCCACATAGCAGGCACTAACGGCAAAGGCTCTTGTTCGCATACAATAGCCTCAATATTGCAGTCGGCCGGCTATAAAGTTGGTTTGTACACATCACCACACCTTAAAGACTTTCGTGAACGCATAAGGGTTAACGGTGTCTGCGCCAGCAAAGAATACGTAATAAAGTTTGTAGAAGAAGAAAAAGATTTCTTTGAGCCGCTACATCCGAGTTTCTTTGAGCTTACAACGGCCATGGCATTTAAATATTTTGCTGAACAGAATGTCGACATTGCTGTTATTGAAGTAGGACTGGGCGGAAGGCTCGACTGTACAAACATAATAACTCCTGTACTGTCGATTATAACAAATATAAGTTTTGACCACACACAATTCTTAGGAAACACTCTTGCTGCAATAGCCGGAGAGAAGGCCGGAATAATAAAAGAAGGCATACCTGTGGTTGTAGGTGAAACGACAGACGAAACCCGTCCCGTATTCTGCGACACGGCAAAGAGCAGGCACAGCAGAATATATCTGGCTGAAGATGACAAAGAAGTGGTCAGTTCAAAAATACTTCCAGAAGGAGGCATCGAATACGAAACAAGGAGTTTCGGTGTACTTAAAGGTGAACTCGGAGGTCTGTATCAGGAAAAGAATACAAACACAATATTGTGCGCTATAAAGATTCTGAAAGAAAAAGAAATTAATATCAGCGATGCAAACGTTAAACATGGCATGGCCAGCGTTGCCGAATTGACAGGACTGCAAGGCCGTTGGCAGAAAATACAGAACAATCCTACCGTTATATGCGATACAGGACATAACGTTGGAGGCTGGCAATATCTGAGTCAACAGCTAAAAATGCAGAAATGTGAACAGATGAGAATTGTGTTTGGAATGGTAGACGACAAAGACATTGAAACTGTTATGGGAATGTTGCCTAAGAATGCCATTTACTATTTTACTCAGGCAAAGACAAAAAGAGCAATACTCGTAGACAAGATAAAGGGAATAGGCACAGGCATGAATCTTAATGGAACATGCTATAACAGCGTGGCAAAAGCATATCGCCAGGCACTGAAAGAAGCCGGCAAAAACGACTTTATATTTGTTGGTGGAAGCAGTTATATTGTTGCAGACTTTCTTAATGATTGTTTTTAACGGTTTTTTAATAACAGTTTGAGATATTTTTAGGTGTTTCATTCGTGTTTCTCAACTTTTTTAGTTTACTTTGCACGTAGTTACATTAACTAAAATAAAATTAATATTATGAGCACAAATGAAACACCAAACCTATGCGGTTTGAAAAGAGAAGATTTTCAAACAACAATAAACGGAAAAAATACAGATCTATTTATTTTAAAAAACAAATCGGGAAATGAAGTAGCCATTACTAATTACGGAGGAGCCATAGTTGCCATCATGATGCCGGACAAAAATGGTAATTATGCCAACATTATTCAAGGCCACGACAATATTCAAGACGTGATAAACAGCCCGGAACCTTATCTTTCAACTCTAATCGGCCGCTACGGAAACAGAATATGCAAAGGTAAATTCCAACTTAACGGAAAAGAATATCAATTGGCAATCAACAACGGACCCAACTCTTTGCACGGCGGTAAAAAAGGATTCAATGCCAAAGTATGGGATGCCTTGAAAATGAATGATGAGACCCTTATCCTTAATTATATATCTTCTTATGGTGAAGAAGGCTATACCGGAGAAATGAAAATCACTGTTGCATATATCTTCAATGATGAAAATGAACTTATCATTGAATACATGGCAACAACAAACAAAAAGACAATAGTAAACCTTACTAACCACGGCTTTTTCAGTCTTGCAGGAATAGCCAATCCTACCCCGACTATCGACAATCTTATTTGTGAAATTAACGCAGACTTCTATTTGCCTATAGACGAAACGTCTATACCTACAGGAGAAATCAGACTGGTAAAGGATACTCCGTTCGATTTCCGCAAACCCAAAGCAGTCGGACAGGACATCGATGCTGACAACGAACAAATAAAGAATGGTGCGGGATATGACCACTGCTTCGTATTAAATAAAAAGGAAGAAGGTGAATTAAGTTTTGCTGCACGCATCAAAGAACCTGTAAGCGGACGTACAATGGAAGTGTACACAACAGAACCGGGAGTTCAGGTATACACAGACAACTGGGCTGACGGCTACAAAGGCCAGCATGGAGCAACATTCCCAAGAAGGAGTGCCATCTGCTTTGAGGCACAACACTTCCCTGACACACCTAACCACCCATACTTCCCTTCGGTAATATTAAGACCTGGTGAACAATATAAACAGAAGACTATTTACAAATTTGGAGTAGAAAAATAACCTAACTATTAACTTATAACTAAAATTAAATAAAATAAATATGGACATTGAATTTGTTAGAAGCCGTTTCATCAAACATTTTGATGGAAAAACAGGAAATGTATACACATCTCCAGGAAGAATAAATCTAATCGGAGAACACACAGACTACAACGGAGGCTTTGTTTTCCCGGGAGCCATTGACAAAGGTATAACATGCGAAATACGTCCGAACGGAACAGACACAGTAATGGCTTATGCCATTGACCTTAAAGACCGTGTAGAATTTAACGTGAACGATCCCGAAGGCCCTAAGACAAGCTGGGCACGATACATCTATGGAATTGTTCAGGAAATGAAAAAAAGAGGTGTTGATGTTAAAGGCTTCAACACTGCATTCTCTGGCGATGTTCCTCTCGGAGCCGGTATGTCATCTTCAGCTGCAATGGAAAGCTGCTTTGCATACGCTCTGAATGATTTGTTTGGAGACAACAAGCTGGAGAAGTGGGATCTTGTTCTTGCCGGTCAGGCTACAGAGCACAACTATTGCGGTGTAAACTGCGGTATTATGGATCAGTTTGCAAGCGTATTCGGCAAGGAAGGAAAACTTATGCGCCTTGACTGCAGAAGCCGTGAATTTGAATATTTCCCATTCGACCCGAAGGGATACAAGTTGGTTTTGCTTGACTCTGTTGTTAAACACGAACTGGCTTCTTCTGCTTACAACGACAGACGTAAAAGCTGTGAGAACGTTGTGGCTGCACTGAAGAACAAATATCCGGAGAAGACTATTGAAACTCTGCGCGATGCCGACTGGGATATGCTTAACTCTGTTAAGGATGACGTAAGTGAGGAAGACATGAAACGTGCAACATTCGTTCTCGGCGAGAAAGACAGAGTGCTTGCAGTCTGCGACGCACTGAACAAAGGCGACTATGAAACCGTTGGAAAGAAGATGTATGAAACACATGATGGACTGAGCAAGGATTATGAAGTTTCATGTGAAGAAATTGATTTCCTTGTAGACATCGCTAAGGCTCATGGCGTTACAGGTTGCCGAATAATGGGCGGCGGCTTCGGCGGATGCACAATAAATCTCGTAAAAGAAGAACTTTATGACTCATTTGTAAATGATGCCAAAGAAAAATATAAGGCTAAATACGGAAAAGAGCCAAAGGTTTATAACGTTGTAATTAAAGACGGCTCTCACAAAGTTTGCTAAGAAAAGAGTATAACATTAATACATATAATGAACTTTCAATCATTGTGTTGTCCGATAATAGTCGGATCAAAACGACAAATAAGATGATTGAAAGTTCATTTTATTTTTACAATCCGAATCAACTATATCATTATAAAAAACAGTTGTAATTATTTCTCGCAAAATTAGTTGCACAACACAACATTACAGACACAACAGAACCAACAAATATATATTTGCGTTGTGAATATATCTAATTCACTAAAAATAAAAATATCCGCCTTATCAAAGATACTTTGACAAAGCAGATATTATATTTATAAAATCAAGCACTGCATCATTATACAAATAATACAGCTGTATATGTCAGGCTTATTGAATGCCGTCTTCTCTAAGTTTAAGCTGCCATTTCCATGCCGAGCGCAATGTATCCTCAAGTCCAGTTTCAGCTTTCCATCCCAACACATTATTTGCCTTGGCAGGATCTGCCCAAACCTTCTCGATATCACCCTCACGGCGTGGGGCAAACTCCCAATTAAGTTTTACGCCTGTGGCCTTTTCAAAGCCTTCAACAACTTCGAGTGTACTTACACCTTTACCTGTACCAATATTGAAGAATTCAACGGGATCTGTATCAGGTTTATCAAGAACACGCTCCATAGCTTTTACGTGAGCCTTAGCCAAGTCAACAACATAAATATAATCGCGGATACATGTTCCATCAGGTGTATTATAATCATTGCCGAAAATCTTCAACTGCTTTCTCAGTCCTATAGCTGTTTGTGTAACGAACGGTATTAGATTCATTGGAACTCCATTGGGCAATTCACCGATCAAAGCTGACGGATGCGCTCCGATAGGATTAAAATATCTAAGAATAACAGACTTAATAGGAGCACCGCTATGAATAAAGTCTTGTATAATCTCCTCATTTATCTGTTTAGTATTTCCATAAGGACTCAGAGCCTTCTGAATTGGAGCCTCCTCTGTTACAGGAAGGTTCTCAGCAGACGGCTGACCGTAAACAGTGCAACTTGAAGAGAATATCAGTCCTCGTACATTATGCTTAGGCATAAGCTCAAGCAGATTGAGCAAACTGGTTATGTTGTTACGATAATAAAGAAGCGGTTTCTGCACACTCTCTCCCACGGCCTTGCTGGCTGCAAAATGAATGATGCCGCTGATGTCACCATACTTTGTGAATACATTATCCATCGCTGCCAAATCACAGCAATCAACTTGCTCAAAAGCAGGACGTACACCAGTAATCTTTTCTATGCCGTCAACGACCTCAGGCTTAGAGTTAGAGAGATTGTCAACAATAACCACTTTATATCCGGCCTGTTGTAATTCTACAGTGGTATGAGAACCAATGAATCCTGTACCACCTGTAACCAAAATTGTTTGTTTCATATATTTATATTTTTAAAACACTATCTGTCAGATAATAAAATACTATTATTTTGAAACACATTCGTGCTTTACATACTTATATTTTTAAGATTCTAATTTATTGACAAAGTTATATTATTTTCTTCTTTATAAATAGCATTTAGTTATTTTTAACACGATAAAATTATATAATAAGTTTATTTTTATCCGGAACTAAGGAATCAGATAAAATCTTTAATAATTCCAATAAATTTTAATGTTAAATACTTCTGATTAAAAACAAAACCTATTGGTTTAGCTCTAAGAAATCAATGGATTTCCATTAGAAAACAACTGAGTTTTGATGTAAAAATCAATGAATTATTAATCTCATTACAATGCACTGATAAAATATACTTAACGAGTAACAGATAATTGCCACAAGTATGCAAACAGAATATTACCGGATAAAAAAATTGCGACAATATGAAACTAAAATAAAGCTCATATTGCCGCAAATAAAATTTATCTAAAAATTAAATTTCGATATAAATATCAATTCAATCCAAATAAAGTTCTCAAACCTGCATCAACGCCAGAGAAACCCATAAATGCAAGACTCAGAAGGCCTGCAGTAACAAGAACAATAGACATACCCTTCATACCCTTTGGAATGTTTACCATTGACAATTGCTCGCGTATTCCGGCAAATACAACTAATGCCAACGCAAATCCCAATGCTGTAGAGAAAGCGTAAACAACGCTCTGCAACAAAGAGAAGTCCTTCTGAATAACAAGAATTGCAACACCAAGAACGGCACAGTTAGTTGTGATTAGCGGAAGGAATATTCCTAATGCCTGATAAAGAGCCGGTGAAACTTTCTTGAGAATAATTTCTACCATCTGAACCAAAGCCGCGATAACCAAAATAAATGTTATGGTCTGCAAATACTGGAGTCCAAACGGATTAAGCAGAAAGATCTGTACAAGATACGTAACAATAGTTGAAAGTGTCAGCACAAATGCAACGGCGGCACCCATTCCAAGTGATGTTGATATTTTTTGAGAAACACCTAAGAACGGACATATTCCCAAAAACTGTGACAACACGATGTTGTTCACAAATATAGCTGAGATAAAAATCAATAGATATTCCATAATTACGCTTTCTTAAATCTGTTTACAATTGCTATAAGATAACCTAAGGTGATGAATGCACCAGGAGGCAGAATGAAGAGAAGCATGTTGCATGTCTCAGGAAGCAATGTTATACCAAAGACTGAACCTGCACCAAGAATTTCACGAACAGCGCCCAGCAATGTAAGAGCAATGCTAAATCCGAGTCCAATACCTATACCATCACATAAGCTTTCAACAGGTCCATGGCTGCAAGCAAAAGCTTCAGCACGGCCAAGAATGATACAGTTTACAACAATCAACGGTATGTAAAGACCTAACGTTGCATAAATTGTAGGGACAAAAGCCTGCATAATCATCTGAAGAATTGTCACAAACGAAGCTATGACAACTATAAACACAGGAATACGAACCATATCAGGAGTAAGGTTCTTTATCAAAGATATAACAAGATTTGAGCATATAAGCACAAACATTGTGGCAAGTCCCATTGACAGACCATTCATAGCAGATGTCGTGGTTGCCAGCGTAGGACACATTCCAAGAAGAAGTACGAAAGTAGGATTCTCCTTGACAATACCATTTATTAATATTTTTATGTAATTCATAAATTTCAAAATTTAAATCAGATTACTTTTCATAATGTCCACTAGCTGATGAATGTGCATCAACATTACCTGACTTATAAGCACTATATGCCTGATTGACAGCCAAGAGGAAAGCACGACTTGTAATTGTTGACGCTGTGATGGCGTCTACATCACCGCCGTCCTTTTTAACGGTAAGATTATTCTTTTCAGGATTCATTCCAATAATATTTCCTTTTCCGTCTTTTTGGAACCATTTGTCGGCTTTAGCACCCAATCCAGGTGTCTCAGAATGCTGAAGGATTGTATAACCAAGAATATTTCCTTCAGTGTCGAAACCTACGAGAACTTTCAAGTCACCTCCAAAGCCACTGGTAATACTCTCAACAGCCGCACCCAAATCTTGCTTGTTGGCATCAACTGTTTTATGAACTACAAAGATAGCTTCTTTACCTTTTATCGTCTGTCTTATAGTGTCATCTTCAGCTACAGTCAGCTGGACGCCTCCCATTACCGATTTTATACCGTCTGCCAAAGTTTTGCTTGCCTGAAGTTTAATTGGCTCTTCCGTTATATGGTTAACATAGGCAAGTATGCCACCTGTTATCAATGCAACGCCAACAAGGACAAGCACCATATTTGTTATTGATGATTCTAACTTTTTCATTATTTACCCTCCTTCTTTATTTCACCAAAACGTTTAGGCTTAACATAAGTATTGATAAGCGGAGTGAACGCATTCATAATCAGAATGGCAAACGACATACCTTCAGGATAAGAACCCCAGTTTCTGATTATAACAGTAAGGGCGCCAATTGCTATACCATAAATAACTTGGCCCTTATGAGTCATAGGAGATGTAACATAATCGGTAGCCATAAATATTGCACCAAGCATCAAACCTCCTGTAAGAAGTTCGGCAACAGGGTTTGCATAAACAGGATTAGCCAAATGCAGCAATCCACAGAACACAAATACTGTAACAAGAATACTTACCGGAATATGCCATGTAATAATCTTCTTCCAAAGCATATATGCTAAGCCCAAAAGCAGTGCAATGGCACATACTTCACCGATGGTTCCGGCACCATGATTGATTCCAGGGTTACCCAACAGCAACGAAACAGAATCAGGAAGTCTGTCAAGTGCCGAAGGATTTCCTGTCTTTATTGCCTCTTTCATTATACTCAATGGAGTTGCACCTGTCTGAGCATCAACATAATTTGTGAGCTGACCTGCAACAGGCCACGAAGTCATTTGAGCAGGGAATGAGACCAACAAGAAACAACGGCCAACCAATGCCGGGTTAAACGGATTACAGCCAAGACCGCCAAAGGTCATTTTACCAATGCCTATAGCAACCAACGCTCCGATTATCACAATCCATACAGGAAGATTTGAAGGCAGGTTAAAACCCAACAAAAGACCTGTCAATATTGCAGAACCGTCTGTTATGGAAGGTTCTCTTTTCAACATATACTTTGTTATTGCCCACTCAAAGAACACACAGGCAGCAACACTTGACGCACATACAACGACAGAACCAATACCAAAATATAGAAATGATACCAACAATGCCGGTAACAATGCGATTATTACGCCATACATATTGCGCTCAACACTGTCCGTGCCATGTGCATGTGGCGATAATGATACTATTAATTTGCTCATTTTTTTATTAATTATTTGCCATTACTCATCTAAATGATTACTACAATCAGATTTAATGGATTTATTTTTTAGCGTTACGGGCTTTGATTATTCCCATAACAGTACTCTTACCAAGGCGTATATTATCAAGCATAGGACGGTGTGCAGGACATGTAAACTGGCATGAGCCACATTCAATACATGAAGTAATGCCTGCATTCTCAACCTTTTCCCAATTATGCTTGGCACTAGCTGTTGCAAGAAGATAGGGTTCCAGTCCCATAGGACATGCGCTGACACACTTTGCGCAACGGATACAAGGCTGGACAGCCTTACGTTTTGCATCATCTCCGCTAAGTATGGTTACACTGTTTGTTCCTTTACAGATTGGCACTTCAACAGACGTAAGAGCCTTACCCATCATAGGACCTCCGGCAAGCAATTTATTATCGCCTTCGGGCATACCGCCACATTCATTAATAAGGTCAATCATAGGTGTACCCATACGCACGAGGAAGTTGCCTGGATTAGCAAGTTTCTTACCTGTAACAGTAGTATATCTCTCAAACAAAGGCTTATTCTTCATTACAGCCTGATAAACGGCATAAGCAGTTCCTACGTTCTGTACTATGGCTCCTACATTTACAGGTATTGCAGGGGGAGCAGGAACCTGACGTCGGATAACGGCATCAACAAGTTGCTTTTCACCACCCTGAGGATACTTCTTTGCCAGAGGAACGATCTCAACATTAGGATTTGAAGCAGTTTTCTGCTCCAACAGTTCTATGGCCTTCGGCTTATTTTCCTCTATACCGATGTATCCTTTAGTTACTTTTGCAGCTTTCATAAGAAGATCAAGTCCGACAAGAATCTCATCGGCATGCTCCATCATAAGCCTGTAGTCAGAAGTTATATACGGCTCACACTCAACACCGTTAAGAATTACACATTCAGCCTTAGCTGTCGGTGGAGGACACAATTTTATAAATGTCGGGAAACCAGCACCACCCATACCCGTTACACCGGCTTTCTTAATACGGTCAACAATCTCTTCTGGTGTCAGTTCCGGATGATCTGAAAGAAGTTCCAGCTTTTCCGAACGGTCAATGCTTTCTTCCCACTCGTCTCCTTCAACTTTTATTATTATTGAAGGTTTGCGATAACCTGTTGCATCAATTGCTGTTTCAACTTTCAATACAGTACCCGAAACTGATGAAAATATAGGAGCCGAAACAAAGCCTCCGGCTTCAGCAATCAATGTTCCTACCTTAACTTTATCACCTTTTTTAACAACAGGCTTTGCCGGAGCACCTATGTGCTGAGACAACGGGAATATAGCCTGCTGAGGCAATTTTGCTACTTTTGTAGCAACCTCAGATGTCAGTTTGTTTTCTTCCGGATGTATTCCGCCTATTCTAAATGTTCTAAGTTTCATGCTTTAACTTCCTCCTGTTTTTGTTCTACATTTGAGCTCACAGCCTCAGAAGATGTTTCTTTTGCTGCAACTGTTTCAGATGCGTCTACACGCACTTTGGGAGCTGGAAAGTTTACAGCCACAATTGCATGTGTCGGACATGCTTCTACACACTTACGGCACAAGCGACACTTATCCGGATCAATATAAGAGAGGTTGTTTTCTATAGTAATAGCGCCAAACTTACATTCTTTTTCACATTTTCCGCAACCAATACATGCAGCCTTGCATGACTTCATGGCGATAGCACCTTTATCTTTATTCACACAACGCACATACACGCGACGTTTTTTTACACCTTTCTTACGGAGTTCAATGATGTGTCTTGGACAAGCCTTAACACATGCTCCACAAGATGTACATTTATCCTCATCAACTTCAGGTAAACCAGTTTCAGGGTTCATAGAGATGGCTCCGAAGGAACATGCATTAACGCAATCTCCACAGCCAAGACAACCATAACCACAGCCTGTTTCACCAGCGCCACAAGAATTAACTGCCGTACAAGTTTTTAATCCGTCATAAACGGCAATACGTGGACGAAATTCACAAGTTCCATTACAACGGACAACAGCAACTTTAGGTTCTGTGTTCGCAACAGCCATACCCAATAAATCTGCGACCTGATTCATTACGTCAGATCCGCCAACAGGACAGAATAATCCGTCAATGGAACCAGCATCGGCTCCTTTCACCAATGCATTTGCCATACCGGAACATCCGGGATAGCCACATCCTCCGCAGTTTGCTCCAGGCAGTATGGCTGAAACCTGCCCGATTCGAGGATCTTCATGAACAGCAAATTTCTTAGAGCATACGTACAATATCACAGCAGATATCAACGCAATACCTCCAAGCACAATTACTGCAATTAAAATGAAATTCATAAGTTTTGTATTTGTTTTAGTTAGTAATTATATGTCAACGAACTATTTCCGTCAAATGTACTTACACTCAACGGATCAATATGAAACGACAATTTCACCCGTATTTTCTCCCGTACACAATACAGCACGAAATAGTATGGTACGAGAGAACACAGGCTGAACAATGCAGCATAAAGTTCACTTTCAGTAACAACAAAAGCTACAGCCAAAACAGCAATAAGAATAAAAAGAGGTATTACAGAGCTCAAAAGAACTGCTAGAAGCCCTGTCTGCTGCGATGCAACAACAACGACCTCATCTCCTTTTTTTAATCCATGCAGATTATTGTCATAAACATCTACAATTTTTTCCTTACTTTCAGAAGCGTTACAATTACCTGACATCTTACACGATGAACATGCCGACGTCTGAATGATGCGCACTTTTATCTTGCCGTTATCAATATTATCGACAACACCTAAATGCTTTATTTTATTTTTCATGTTTCTTCCCAAATTTGCAAACTCGAGTTTGCAAATGCAAAAATAACACTATATTTTCAAACAGCAAACAAAAAGACAAAAAATTGTACAATAAGCAAAAACTTACATGTCCTTATCACGACTTACTCTTTAAGAAGATCATCGAGAAACTTATTTAAATCGTCATCAAGACCATTCATCAAGTCGCCGCCGATAATTCTGATGTCGCTGTCGACAAGATATAATTCAGCAAAATGTTCCCTGTCGTCATTCTCTAAAATAAAGCTATAGGGCTTTAATATACACAAATTGTCGACAACATCACTCATCTCCTTAAGCACTTCACGCAAAATACCGGCAATCGAAGTATAAAAATCCTGTTCCTTACTATTTATCCATTGGTCAACGACACAACGCGTAATTTCATTATCATTATCATCAAAAGCCAAAAGCTCACCTGTATCTTGAGATACGCTAAGATGAATGTCTGTCATTATTACAGGTTCATCAGCATAAGGAAACTTTTGAGAGATCTTATTAAAAAATCTCTTTAACTGAGTTATAGTTGATTCTGTTGCTTTCATAGTCATATTTAATATCTTATTGATTTCTTACGAGGTTTACTTTCATTACTTAATCTGTCAAGTGCAGTAACTACATAATAATGCTTCTCCCCAGGTTTTATCATATTATGAGGAATCTTATAAAATTCATCTGAAGTGATGGCTACAATTTTTGAAGGATCATCTATATCCACCTTTTCTCCTTTATCAAATTTATAAACAACATATCTTTCAGCCTTACTTGTCCAATCTTTACCCTTCGGAGCCTTCCAGAAAAGGACTATACCATCTTTCATTGCCAAAAATTTCATTTTTTTGACTTTTTTAGGAGCCTTTCCATCTATAAACTTCATTTGAGGAGTCAATGCCGGATACTTCCAATAAACATTCTTCAACATAGAACCGTAATTACCAACATTGTCAGCCACAACCTTAGAATACCAAAGCACGGTACCCTGAACATTATCCATTTCACCATGAAGCCTACGTTTAGCAGGCATTTGGTTGATACGTTTATCTATCAAATCAGGACTTTTTACTGTACGCAAAACATCCTCACCTATATAGAGATGCCTTTTTGAAGCATATTTATTCCACCATCTTATCAAGGTTTCATAATCGGCTGCCTTATGCCCAATTTCCCAATACAACTGCGGAACACAATAATCAATCCATCCATTGTTAACCCACATCAACACATCTGCATACAAATCATCATAATTTTGCAGACCGGAAGTCTTACTGCCAACAACTGGATCACTTTTTTTATTTCTATATATGCCAAATGGGGAAACGCCAAACTTAACCCAAGGCTTTGTTTGGTGAATTGTCTGATAAAGCTGCTTAATAAATATATTGACATTATCACGGCGCCAATCATTTATATTCTTAAATCCATTGTTGTATTTGGCAAATTCAGCATTATCACGTATAATCTGTCCAGCAGCCGGATAAGGATAGAAATAATCGTCTATATGCAAACCATCTATATCGTAACGGCTTACAATATCCTCAACAACTTTATAAATGTATTCCCTTGCCTCAGGATTCCCTGGATTTAAAATCAACTGTCCATCATACGAAAAAACTAATTCTGGATGTTTTACAGCTATATGATTTGAAGACAGACTGTTCGTTGTCTTCGTCTTAGCCCTAAAAGGATTAATCCATGCATGCAGCTCCATGCCACGTTTATGGCACTGCTCTACCATCCAACTTAACGGATCCCAATAAGGATTTGGCGCCTTACCCTGAACGCCTGTCAAAAAACGGCTCCAAGGTTCATAATTACTTTTATACAAAGCGTCACATTCAGGTCTCACCTGAAATATTATAGCATTAACTCCACATTCTTTCAACTTATCGAGTTGGTAAATCAAAGTATCTTGCATCTGCTTTGTACTCATGCCAAGAAATTGCCCATTGACACATTGTATCCAAGCACCTCTAAACTCTCGCTTGTCCGCATATTGCGCACAAACAGACAATGTTGAAAACAACACCACCATAAAGGTTAAAAATAACCTTCTACAACTCAATATCATTTTTTTCATATGCCAAAAGTAGTGTTTTTGGCTCATAAAAACAAATATATATTACTAAAAAGTTAAAAGAAAGTATTTTTATATTATCTCAATTCATACATTTTTTATTCGATTTTACAGTTTAATATTTAAAATAGGTTAATTTAGAATATGTGTGGGCACACAAAAAATATTAGGTAAAATAAAGAAAGAATTTATTTGGATAATAAAAAAAAAGTCCTTATATTTGCAACTGTTATCCTGAAAACAATCTTTTTACCTTAAAAAACTACTACCTATTGAAGATATAGAGCGATTGCTTGTGAAAGCCATCGCTTTATTTTTTTATATGAATACAGACAATTAATAGTTACGATTAAATAAATTTTTATATTATTGCCTAAATCAATATTTTAATCGTAGCATTACAATGAATTCAATCATACATTAAAGTATAAATACTTTATGAAAAATTCAAAAAAATAAATAGGATACAGCTGTCTCATTTCCATTCATAATATCACTCTCATCAGTCCCATTCATCTTATCAGTCCCCTCCCCCTTGACAGACAAAAAAAGAGTCCCGGACATCATTGCTGACGTCCGGGA
>HF992597.1 GCA_000436695.1 Prevotella sp. CAG:1185
AAGTTGTAGAATATGGCCTGTTCGTTCTTCGCTCCGTTACGGATGCCAGAAGATTTTAGATGAGCAAAAATCTGTTCCTGAAAATCTTCAGTCTCGTTTTGTTCTTCTACACCGATGTCATCCGGATTGACCACATTGAAACTTTGCAAGGTTTCAACGGTAAACGGTCCTGCTACACGTATCTTCTTTTTATCTTCCTTCGGCTGGTCGTATAGGATTTCTTCATCTGGTTCAAGGTCATTGGCCAGTGATTTCAACGTGATATGCGGAACCTTTTTATAGATAAATCCTTGACGAATACTGCCATTCTCTTTATCGAATAATTCATAATAAGGGAATACCGCAGTAGCCAATCGCTTTTTGGCGATATTGAGCGCAATACGCGACGTGTCTATGGTAATCCAACGTCTGCCCCATTGCTCTGCCACGTATGCAGTTGTTCCACTACCACAAGTAGGGTCAAGAATTAAATCACCAGGGTCGGTGGTCATTAATACACAGCGTTGAATAGGTTTAATAGCAGATTGAACTATATATAATTTATCTTCTCCAGAGAAACCAGCAATAGCTGTATCTAACCATTGTTCCGTTATCGGTACAACTGGAAAGTCATCGACATATCTTTTATAATTGATACCATTACCTTTTGCAATAATTCGATTCAGTTCTACTAATCGATCCAAACCCGTTGGAGTCGTTTTCCAATGATTATTATCTCCACAATAGTAAATTTTGTCTTTATACTTATATTGGCATGTACAATTTGTACTAAATCCCTGTGAACGTAAATTTTGAGAAGAAAATATACGCCATCCTGATGGAATTTTAGTATTATCGTTAATCTCTTCTATAGTCATTTTCCTCCAATCTTTACCATCAGGTGATTCTATGAATACATAACTATCTAGCAATTTTGTATCCTTAGGTATATAAAGCTGGCGATATTTTATCATCTCTTTATTTTTAGCATACCATAAAATATAATCACCGCTTATAGTCAATAATTTAGTTGCTTGCCCTGTCGTTTTCTTAAAAAATATTTGTCTACAGAAATTCTCGCTTCCAAACACCTCATCCATCAAACACCGCACAAGGTGCACATTATCATCTGAAATCTGCACAAAGCATGAACCTGACTCTGTAAGAAGTTCACGGGCCAACACCAGACGATCGCGTAAATAAGACAAATAGCTATGGATGCCCAATTCCCACGTGTCGCGAAAAGCCTTAATCATTTCAGGTTCTCCAGAGAGCGACTCGTCATTGTCCTTGACATCACGGTTGTTGAGCTTCATTTGCCAGTTAGAACCATATTTAATGCCATACGGCGGGTCGATATAAATCATCT
>HF992598.1 GCA_000436695.1 Prevotella sp. CAG:1185
TGTCTAAGATATTTTCTTTGGACAGCAGTGTTTGCAAAGCAAAAATAGATAAACCATAATAACATAACGACATAACACAAATATGAAGAAAAACATCTTTATAACATCGGCACTAAGCATACTGATACTGGCATCGTGCCAACACAAGGATGCACACAGCGAAGAAGCTGACGCACACGAAGCAGAAGAGAAAGCTCACTCAACCGAAATTGTTATTAGTGTAGAGCAAGCCAAAGAGGCTGGCATCGTTTCAGAACGTATTATGCCGGGCAAATTCAGTGGAGTTATTCCGGCCGGAGGAAAAATATTGGCAGCATCGGGCAACGAAGCCACAATAGTGGCAACCGTTCCAGGCATAGTGAAGTTTGGAAGAGGCATAGCTGAAGGCATGCCTGTGAGCAAAGGCGGAACTGTATTTACCATTTCGGCAGACAAACTTCAGGACAATCCCGCACGTCAGGCTGCAGTTGCATATCAGACAGCTAAGAACGAATATGAGCGTGCAGCCAAACTCGTTAAAGACAATATTGTAACTAAGAAAGAATTTAATACCATTAGAGCCAACTACGAATCGGCAAAGATTGCCTATGAGGCTTTTGCCGGAAGTCAGGGTAAAGGCGGTGTAGGCGTAAAGTCGCCAATCAGCGGATATGTAAAGACATGCCTTGTAAAGGAAGGTGACTACGTAAGCGTAGGACAGCCTATGATGAACGTCACACAGACACGCAAGCTTTATCTTAAAACCAATGTTCCCGAACGTTATTACTCAATACTCGGCACAGTCAAATCAGCAAAATTCAAGACTGCATACAGCGACAGGATATACAATATAGGAGCAATGAACGGCCGTCTCGTTGCAACAGGAAAATCAACCGGCGACGGTTCACCTTACATATCTGTAACATTTGAGTTCAACAACCAGGCCGATGTCATGCCGGGAGCCTTTGTAGAAACTTATCTGCTTACATCAGAACGCCCAAATGTGATAAGCGTTCCTGTATCGGCACTCACTGATGAAAACGGAGTAAACTTTGTATATATACAAACAGACGCAACATGCTATGAACGCCGCGAAGTGAAAATAGGTGAAACTGACGGCGAAAGAGTTGAAATAACAAGCGGTCTTAAGGGCGGAGAGAAAGTAGTTACAAAAGGCGCAACGCAAGTAAGACTGGCATCAGCAAGCAAGAATATTCCCGCACATTCACATCAACACTAAATGAAAGATAAGCAATGCTGAACAAAATAATAAAATTTTCACTGCAAAACCGTCTGCTTATCCTTGTCGCAGCGGTATTGTTGGTCATCGGAGGCATATACACCACCGGACAAACTGAAGTGGATGTATTCCCTGACCTTAACGCACCAACTGTGGTTGTCATGACAGAAGCTAACGGAATGGCTGCCGAAGAGGTGGAACAACTTGTAACCTTCCCTATCGAAACGGCCGTAAACGGAGCCACACACGTGCGTCGTGTTAGGTCGTCTTCAACAACCGGATTTTCAGTAGTATGGGTTGAATTCGACTGGAGCACCGACATATATCTGGCACGTCAGATTGTTTCAGAAAAACTTGCAGCCGTTAACGAAACTTTACCCGATAACGTAGGACAGCCAACCTTAGGTCCGCAGTCGTCAATCCTTGGTGAAGTTCTTATTGTAGGCCTTACAGCCGACAGTACTTCAATGACCGACCTTCGCACACTGGCCGACTGGACTGTGCGTCCACGCCTGTTGTCTACAGGCGGTGTGTCACAAGTAGCAGTATTAGGCGGTGACATAAAAGAGTATCAGATACTGTTGCATCCCGGCCGAATGAACCATTACGGAGTAACACTTGCTGAAGTTCTTGCCGCAACCAATCAGATGAACCGCAACACTAACGGAGGCGTGATATATGAATACGGCAACGAATACATAGTTCGTGGCGTCGTGTCTACAGAAGACGTCAAGGAAATGGGCAATGTCGTCGTTAAGACAGTCAATGGTGACGCAATAACACTTAGCGATGTTGCAGATGTTCAGGTCGGACCACAAGTTCCCAAACTCGGAACCGCGTCCGAGAAAGGCAAACCTGCCGTGCTGCTCACCGTAACCAAACAGCCTGATACGGGAACTATTGAACTAACTGAAAGACTTGAGGCTGCACTTAAAGACCTAAAGAAAAATATGCCGGCCGATGTACACGTATCTACCGACATATTCCGTCAGTCGCGCTTCATTGAAAGCTCAATAAACAACGTAAAACAGTCGCTTTATGAAGGCGCAATATTTGTTGTCATAGTGCTGTTCTTGTTCCTTGCCAACGTACGGACTACAATCATATCACTGATAACTCTGCCCATATCGCTGCTCATATCGCTCATTGTGCTTCATTATTTCAACATGAGCGTCAACACAATGAGCCTTGGCGGACTTGCCATTGCGATAGGCTCGCTTGTCGACGATGCCATAGTGGATGTAGAGAATGTATGGAAACATCTGCGCGAAAACAGGGCATTGCCACAAGAACAGAGACTTCCCTTGCTAAAAGTTGTATTCAATGCTTCGCGCGAAGTTCGTATGCCTATACTCAATTCAACGGCAATAATAATAGTAAGTTTCATACCGCTATTCTATCTAAGCGGAATGGAGGGACGTATGCTCATACCTCTCGGTGTTGCTTTCATTGTTGCCCTGTTTGCCTCTACCATAGTAGCACTAACGCTCACGCCTGTACTCTGCAGTTATCTGCTCGGTCATGACACAAAAGGCGGCATACCCAAAGAAGCATTTGTAACTGTATGGCTAAAAAAGCACTACGAACGCTGGCTCTCATGGGCACTCAGTCATAAACGTCCGGTCGTAGCCTCAACAGCCGTTCTGTTTATCGTTGCTCTCGGACTGTTCTTTACTCTCGGCCACAGTTTCCTTCCTAAATTCAACGAAGGCTCACTTACGATAAACATAAGCTCGCTTCCCGGCATATCTCTCGAAGAATCGGACAAGATAGGACAGCGCGCCGAAAAGATTCTTATGTCAATACCTGAAATACAGACCGTTGCACGAAAGACGGGACGAGCCGAACTCGATGAGCATGCATTGGGAGTGAACGTATCAGAGATTGAAGCTCCATTCGAACTGAAAGACCGTTCGCACGAAGAAATGCTCAATGACGTAAGAAAGAAACTGTCGGTTATAACCGGTGCCAACATCGAGATAGGCCAGCCTATCAGCCACCGCATAGACGCAATGCTCAGCGGTACGCAGGCCAGTATAGCCATAAAACTCTTCGGTGACGACCTTAACAAGATGTTTGAAATTGGAAATCAGATTAAAGATGCCATAAGTACCGTTGACGGAATAGCCGACCTTAATGTGGAACAGCAGATTGAACGTCCCGAACTCGAAATAAAACCTAAGCGGGACATGCTGAAACTTTACGGAATATCAATAGCCGACTTCAATACATTTGTACGTGTCAACATGGCAGGTGAAACAGTATCGCAGGTTTATGATAAGGGATGCAGCTTTAACCTCGTTGTGCGTGCAGCCGAACACGACCGCTGTGACATGGAACGCATACGTGACTTGATGATCGACACGCCCGACGGCCGTAAAATTCCTTTGGCAAATGTCGCAGAAGTCAGGTCGGCTATGGGTCCAAACACCATCAACCGCGAAAACGTAAAGCGCAAGATTGTCATATCAGCCAACGCAAGCGGACGCGACTTGCGCAGCGTTGTAAACGACATCCAAAAACGTATCAACTCAGAAATAACATTGCCTGAAGGCTATCACGTTGAATACGGAGGCCAATTTGAGAGCGAACAAAACGCAAGCCGTGTGCTACTGCTGGCATCATTGCTCAGCATCGTAGTAATATTCCTGCTGCTTTACATGCAGTTCCGTAACGCTCTCGAAAGCGGAGTAATACTGCTTAACCTGCCTCTTGCACTTATCGGAGGCGTGTTTGCCCTTGTATTCACTACAGGCGAGGTAAGTATTCCTGCCATTATCGGATTCATTTCGCTGTTTGGTATAGCAACACGCAACGGCATGCTGCTCATCAACCGCTATAACACCCTGCGTGAAGAAGAACACCTTCCGTTGAGAAAATGTATAATGAGAGGCTCTCTCGACCGTCTTAACCCAATACTTATGACGGCATTGTGCTCAGCCCTAGCCCTCATTCCACTGGCCTTGCGAGGCAGTCTTCCCGGAAACGAGATACAGAGTCCTATGGCCAAAGTCATACTCGGCGGACTTCTCACGTCTACATTCCTCAACGCATTCATCATTCCTATTGTATACGAATGGATGAACCGCAAGAACATCATAAAAACAGACAACAAAAATCAGGAACAATGAGAACAATAATCATAGCAGCCATAGCCCTTGCCGCAACAGCAAGCATTAAAGCCCAAGACATAAATACCGTGCTGAAAAGCATTGAGCAGAACAACGTGGAACTGAAGGCACTGCAAAAAGGCAACGAGGCTGCA
Organism: Prevotella sp. CAG:1185; assembly: GCA_000436695.1. Classification (GTDB taxonomy): domain Bacteria; phylum Bacteroidota; class Bacteroidia; order Bacteroidales; family Bacteroidaceae; genus Prevotella. The sequence goes on from HF992598.1 coordinate 4,485, forward strand.
GGCATAGAAATAAAATCGCAGAACACGCTTGAAGATCTCTCAATTGAATATAGTCCGTTCTTTCAAAACAATGTAAGCGGTATAGCAAGTTCGGAACTTGTTATAACTCAAGGTTTCGACTTCCCCACCCTTTACGGCGCACGCAAAAAGGCCGGAAAACTGCAGCGCAATGTGCTCGACATGCAATATCAGACAGCACGACGCGACATTCTGCTCAACGCCAAAAAGCTTTGTCTAGACATAATCAACTATAACAAACAGAAACAACTGCTGCAGGAAAGGCGAAAAAATGCTGACGAACTGCTAGCCATGTTTAAGGTTAAATTCGACAACGGAGAAGCAACTTCGCTCGAGCTTAACAAAATAAAACTCGACAGAATGAACCTTGAAACCGAACTTGTTCAAGCCGACACCAAGCATGCCAACGCCCTGCAACAGCTACAGGCACTTAACGGAGGCCTGCCGATTGAAGTCAACATGACTGAATATCCGGCCGTACCTGCCGACAATGACCAAACGATGTACGAAAAGGCCGTGGCAACAGACTGGAATGTACGTACCGCACAGGCATCAGTCCTTGCTGCGGAACAAGACGTAAAGGTGAACAAACAAAGCTGGATACCTAAACTTGAAATAGGATACAGAAGAAACACCGACGGTGATATGGCAAGCAACGGTTTCCTAGTAGGCGGTTCTATACCTCTGTTTTCAAGCAAGAACAAAGTGAAAATAGCAAAGGCAAGACAGAGCGAAGCTGTGATGCAACATGCAAACGCACGTATAAATGCAGAGAACTCTGCCCGCGCACTGGTCAACCAAATGAAACAATTAAAAGCTTCGGTAGACGCATACGACGTGCCTCTGATGCGACAGACATTGAAATTGCTGCGCACAGCCGTTGAAAACGGAGAGATATCCGTTACCGACTATTATGTTGAAGCCGAAGGCATCTACAAGAACATGGTTACATATATGGACATTGAGCGACAATACCAAGACGTTGTAACAGAGATTTATAAAAACGACCTTTAGAAGAAAAATACTGTAATAGTCTTGTAAATAATAATTAAACATAAAAGAAACATCCTGAAGATAATTTCAATGTAAGATTTTATCATTTAGCATAATTGTCTATGACATACATTGAAATTATCTCCAGGATGTTTCTTTTTTATATAACCTCTGCAACACTTACCGCAGAAACTTAATTATATCGCTTGCCCAATCCAACAATATCATACTATAACCGTCGAACACATCACAGCCGCATCCATCAGTTATCGACTTAGCCAAAGTCAATATTTGCCTGTCTTCAACCGAAACCACATCAGCCAACTTACTAAACATGGCAACATAATTTCCTGTAATATAATAATGTTTCATACGCACCGTAAACCTAGCTGCCTTAAACAGTCCGGCAAGAGCCTCCATACTACGTGCATGAAGCAGATTATGCGAACAGGCATGATACAAGTTGCAAGCCCCTGCCCTTACAGCACTGCGTACGTCTTCTTTGGTAAAAGAAATTCCAAAGCTGTCAAGCGAGCCTATGATAGGCTGAGTGTCAAGAACCAACTGCAACAAGTCTGGCTTTTCCCATGCAAGCAACTCTGCTGTACCCGATACAAAGCCGCAGATTTTACTGCTGAATTTCATTGCATCAATCATATTACGGTAAGCCAACAAATCATAATGCGTCATGCCGTCAACAATCACAACTACATCAATATCGCTGTCAGCCGAAGACTCACCGCGCCCATAACTGCCCTGAATTCCGAAGAAACGCAGCCGACCGCCAAACAGTTCAACGAGCTTTTTCCGAAACTCTTCAAGCCAAACATTTATATTTAAATCTCCCATAATGTTCATCATCATTTGCTTTCTGTAATCATTTTAATGCAGCATCATAAAACATAATGCACACATAATTCATATTTGATTACAAAAATACAAAAGATGTCTGTTACGGCACAATAAATACATACAAATGTTTTGCCATAAGCTTGCAGGCATTATGTATTGACGAAACGACAATATTACCAACCTAAAAACATTTAGACAAGCATACTATGCATAACAATAATCAAAAAAGACTATTCAGCCAACAATGCCAACAGCCGTAGAATCAAAGATTAATCTCAAAATGCTGATAGTCCTTAGAATGACGCCATGCCCCGCCCCACCTGAATCCGGCCTCAATAAACAGTTTGTAAGCCAGATCATTTCGGTCTATCTTATAGGGAATATCCTTACGCTTATCGCGGTTGAAGGCGTAAGGGCGTCCTTCTTTAGGCTCAATTGTCCAGGTGCCGTTACTCTTCTTGCGGACATAAGGATTGTAAAGCGTATTAATGTCTATTGCCAGTCCCTGCCCATGCTTTGAAACACGTGTCTGTGAGCCTGTCATAAACCTGAAATTAAAGCACGAAGTATTGTTTGCACGCATCGAGGCCTGATCGTCTGCACCATAATCATCGATGAGCACCATACGTTCAATGCGGTAACCTGAATCGTAAAGCGTTCTGAAAATACGCAGCACTTTGTCGGCTATAGCCCTGTTTACAACCATTTCGCCGAGTTGTGTCTGCCCCTTAGCGTTGCGGTGCAGCATTTTGAGATAACAAAGCTGGCTGCGCTTCATAGTGCAGTTGCGTTTCCATGACTTTAGCCACATACGCTTGAACAGCTTGTCACTGATGCTTTCCTTAACAAAACAGCGCGACACGCCAACCGACTTGACATCAGTCTCACTTACAACAGTGCCTGCATGCCATGTCGACAGCCATGAAGGCTCAGAAGATGGCGTATTGGCGTCAGCAGACGACATTAGTGACAAAATAGAAATAACAATAAATAATATTCTTCGTATATCTTGCTGAAACATATTCTACTTAAACTTAAATTTGTCAAATGATTCAAACGGCCAGGCTGAGACGCAAGCATTATGCTGATTAACCATTACATGGAATTCACAAATGATGTAATATTGCCAAAACGTCATGTCTTTAACAGCATCCAACCGGCTGAAATCAACTAACCACATTAAATACAAATTATAGAATAAGCTACCAAAAATCGTGCCATAAACTTAAAAGTTTAAACCCTTTATATCAACAATATATATAAATATTTCACTATGCCAACAGAGCAAACACAGAAAGGAAAAAAACAAATAGAATGTCCATGGCACGAATATCGATTTCACAACTGGAGAAATCATATTAAAGAAAGAAAAGATAAGCATCTGACATATATACAAAATTGGACTTTAACAAGATAATAATGAAGTAAAAAATCAGGACACGAGTTTTCTTAAATCTAGAAAACTTAATATTAATTTATGTTTAAAAACAGCAATAAAACCGCCATATAATTAACATCAGTTTATAGACGGCACTAAAAACGACCATGAAAAGACGAGTTTTCGGAACATAAAACGTACATATCTACGACAAAAAACAGTGGATTGACCATGTTAAACAGGCCGTTTGACATAGCCAAATGGCAGAGTAATGTTTTTTAACAATAGAAATTTATAATGAATAACCAGATAAACATCTGACAACCAGCAACTTAAGCAAAATGGCTAAAAGACGTCATTTTTCACATAAAAATTCGGTTTTATAAACAACACAGCTATTCTGGAGGCTTTAAAAAACAAAAGTTTTCTATCTCAATAGAAAAATATATTTACAAAAAAATAGTCTGATAATATTTAGACAAAACTACTTTAATACCTATCAGCCATTATGCAAAAAATGATTTGAATAAAGACTTGGCAAACACATATAAACAAAAAAGCCGGCTCAAATGATGAGCCGGCCCTATTCTAAAATCTTTTTTAAGAAAATTAAGCCTCAGCAGGTGCCTCTTCAGCAGAAGCCTCTGCATTTGCAGCAGCCTCGGCCTTAGCAGCAGCTGCAGCAGCCTTCTTTTCAGCTACCTTCTTAGCTATCTCCTCATTTACTTTCTTCTCAGCGTCAAGAGCTTTTGCAGCAGCATCTTTCTTGCTCTTAGCCTCGTTTTCACGAATCTGGTCAAGACCCTTAACCTTGTTAGCTTTCCAAGCATCAAACTTGCTCTGAGCTGCAGCCTCGTCGAAAGCGCCTTTCTTTACTCCACCGCGAAGATGTTTCATCATATAAACGCCCTCACCTTTAAGGATATTGCGTACTGTGTCTGTTGGCTGAGCGCCTGTCTCAACCCAATAGAGAGCACGGTCGAAATTCAAATCTACCGTAGCAGGATTGGTGTTAGGATTGTATGTACCAATCTTCTCTGTAAACTTACCATCACGTGGTGCTCTTACATCTGCGATGACAATGCTGTAGAAGGCATAACCTTTACGGCCACCTCGCTGTAATCTGATTTTTGTTGCCATTTTTTATTTGTAATTAGGTTTGAATTTATGCTATCAACTCGTAATAGCGGCGCAAAGGTAATGCTTTTAGCCGATAAAAGTGTTATTTTGCCTCGTATTAACTAAACATTTAACTATTTTTATTCAAAGTCAGCACATACCTTACTCCTTACGGCCAAAATTTTACTGCTTTACCAACTTAAGTCCGCATTCAAGACCGTCCATTCCGCCAATAAGAGAAGCGGCTGTCTTCAAAGTAGAATTCTGCGAAACAGAACCAAGCATATTTACATATTGCAGGAGCTTAGAGGCATCCATAACGATAAGAAGATTATCACCGTCAAGCTGTGTTGTACCAACAATCTGTGAAACCTTGCCGCCGTATTTCAGCACAATATTTTTATCTTCAATAGTATAGGTACCGCTAAGATTCTTGCCCATAAGCGTCTGGGTGAAGTTACCTGACTTATCAAAAGTCATTGTGACACTTCCTTTCTTAAAGCCATACGACTCAAGTTTGCTTTTAAGCTTATTTTCAACGGTTGAAGAAGCGATTTTTCCTCCTATATTCTTCAGCACATCATCACTTGAAAGCACTACGGCAGGCTCTTCATAAACCCAAGTTCCAATGATTTTGTCCTCTGTAGCAACTTTGCTGGATGAGAAAATACTAGTCAGCGCAGACAACAATCCACTGCCAGAAGATTTGCTCGTAGTAGATTGTGTGGTTGTAGTCTTATTTGTAGAGCCACCTGAAACTACATTTTTCAAGATGTTACCCAAACTAATCTGAGCGTCAGCTTGAGCCGAAAACAAAAATGCGGCACATATCAATGCACCCTTAACAAATAACTTTTTCATATCCATCTAATTTAATCATTTAAGTTTATATGCCCCGCTGGGGCTGTTTCTCTTTAATACGTCTAATTCCAATGAGTCAATTTTCCGATTGTCTGAAGAAGTCAATCCCATCTCAACAGTCTTACGGGCAAGTTCCGGATGATTGTTCTCCTGACTCAAATGACAGAGCCATACATGGCTTAGTCTGCTTGTGGCATTGTCGGCAAGATATTTCGCACAAAGTCTGTTGGACAAATGGCCGTTGCCTCCTGAAACTCTCTTCTTAAGATACTCAGAATATGGCCCGTTGCGCAGCATGTCTTCATCATGATTAGCCTCAATCACCAAATAGTCAGCCTCTCTGATTACCTGAGCCATCTCGTCAGTAACATGTCCTATATCGGTCATAAGACAAAAATTGACATCTTCATATTTTATTTTAAAGCCGATATTGTCCCGGCTGTCGTGCGGCACATTAAAGGCTGATACAGTAAAATCATCCAGGACAAAGTCTTTTCCTTTTTCTATTATACGTATATTAGCCGCGTCTATTTTCTTCCTCACACAATAGTTGCATCTTATCCCCTCATGAACTTCTTTAGTTGCATAAACAGGAATATTCAGACTATTGCTGAAACTTCCAACAGATTTAACATGATCGGCATGGTCGTGAGTTACCAGTATATATTTTACATCCTTCACGTTTAATCCATAATCATGAAAGTATTTTTTCAGCTTTCTTATCCCTATGCCGATATCAATTAATATGCCGTATGTCTCGGTGTAAATGTAGTAACAATTACCGCAACTTCCACTACCGAAAGATATAAAATTCAGCATCCCAATATTTTTTGGCTGCAAATTTATAAAGAATTGACTATGGAACAAAAAAAATTTCTATCTTTGTAGAAATTTAATCAATATGAAAATTTCTTTCTTAACAATAGTTTGTCTATTAATTTTCTATTCCTGTACAGAACATTACGAATCTGAAGACGAAGAAAAGATTATTTCGACCACTGACAGTTTTGCCACACATTATTTTAATTACAATCTAAAAGAGGCCATGCCGTTCTGTACACCAGAGTCAGAAAAATGGATAAGATATAAAGCAAGCAACATTTTTCAGGAGGATATAGATGTGCTGAGAAACCAAGACGAAGGGGCTACGCACAAGACAGACGACATTACATATGTAAACGACACATCAGCCATAGTGAAATGCCATGTGTACAATGTCATGAAAACTGACACTATAGGAAAGCCGGGGAGAATTTCAGAACATGAAATATATAACATAAGCCTCGTGAAACGTGACGATAAATGGCTTGTTAAAATGGAAGGCCCACTGCAAAGTGAAAAGCAAAATCGCGACTGAAGTCCGGATGGAAGATAGCATAATGTTCCTGCTGAGTGTCATAAGCCGGATTTATAGCTTTCATGCCCATGTCAAAACGCAGAATGAAGAAATCGAAATTAAATCTTATGCCCACACCATAGGCCACAGCTATTTGCTTATAGAAGTCTTTAATATTAAACTGACCGCCGGGCTGCTCTTCATAATAACGTAATGTCCAGATGTTTCCGGCATCAACAAACACTGCTCCATAAATCTTCCAGAACAGGAAAGAACGGTATTCAAGGTTAAGGTCTAACTTAATGTCACCTGTCTGGTTGATAAAATCAATAGAACCATTAGTACCTTTAAATTTACCCGGACCCAATCCGCGTACGCTCCATCCGCGGACAGAGTTAGCACCGCCTGAGAAATAACGTTTTTCGAAAGGAAGAATCCGGCTGTTGCCATACGGATAAGCTATACCGAAACCTATATGAAAAGCCAAATTGTTGCGCGAATCAAAACGGAACATGCGCGTATAATCAAAGTCGCCCTTTACATACTGCGCAAAGGCTATATTAAATAAGGTGTACTGATTGTCACTGTTTACATTGGTACCAATAAGTCGGGATATTCCGTTAAGCAAATTTCCGGCTGTTTCAACATTAAACTTGTATGCTTCATCGCCGTTGTTAAACGACATACCGAAACCAAGTTTCATTATGAACAGGTCTTCATAGTTATACCTTAATATAGAATTACGGCTGTCAACATCGTCAAGATACTCTTCCTTAAATGTCCGTGAAATCCAAGGCATATAGATATAGTTAAGGTCAATAAGGTCAACACTGTATTTACGCTTGCGCACAGCATCATCCCAGCGGTAGCGTAATCCGGCAGAAAACACACGGCGGTGAAATTCAGGACGGTTCTGCATATTATAGCTTGCAGAAAGTTCTGTGATTGCAGCCGACTGCTTTTTAAAATTACGCGACAGGAACGGAACGACAAGGCGCGGAAAAACAAGTTTGGTTTCCAGGCTATATTCCTCATAGTCTTGATTCTGATAGCCTTCAAGTCCGGTTATTGCCTCAAACGCCCCGCGCAATTTTATACTGAAAGTCTCGGCACCCCTGAAAATATTCTTATTTTCATAAGTCAGAGACGCCGCAGCACCAAAGTCGCCGGCTGTATTGGTTCCTTCAGGCTGAAAGATTACGCTGTTGATTTTATTGGTACTAATACCGATGTCGCAATTAAGCTTGTCGCTGTCAGGAATCTCATTAAACTTAATGTTCGTATATTTTACAATCTGCAAACGACTAAATCTGTTATATGTTTTCTGAAGAGCCTCTGAATTAAAATAAGCACCAGACTCTATCAAAGTGTTTTCCTCAAGCACCGACTGGCGCAAAGGCACTTTATTACTTTCATCGTTACTATAATATGTAACGTCGCCTATCTTGTAACGTGTATGTTCAACTTCAGGACTTTTGCCGCCACCGCTGAATTTATGCAAATGCAGAGTTATGCCAACATCAGTGCTTCCGCTTACAGAATCGGCAGAATAGGTGATAAAGTCCTTATGAAATTTAAAATATCCATTATTGTTAAGATAACCGGTTATGGCCTTGCGCTCATTGTCAAGTTCGTTGGTAAGAAATGGCATTCCGGCACGCAATCCAGGTTTAAATCCGCCATTAGTGCCAATTTTCAAAAAATCGGCCACACCCTTATCCTGAATGTCATAATTAACAGAGTTTATATGATACTGCGGACCGGAATGAAGATTATAGACCACAACGACCTTCTTTTTCTTTTTAAAATCCAGATTATAATCAACTCTGGCTCTTAAATATCCCAAACCCTGCAATACATTTTCAAGATCAGAACACGTCATTCCGGCTTGAACAGAATCAAACAGCACCGGCATTTCACCTAAATCACGAAACTTTCTGTTTATCCATTTTGTAGAATCCTTGCCGGAAAGGGCATAGGTGCCGAGAGGTATCTTAAACATCGAAAACCACTTTGAATTACCCTTCTGCCGTATATACGGCTCAAGCCTGTCCGGATGCAGGCTCTTATTGTCAGATATCACCTTGACATCATCCAGCAGATACTTCCCTTCCGGTATGAACTTAGAAGCCGAACACCCTGACAATACTGCCAATAAGGGTATCAGTGAAATAAATAAAAAAATATATTTAGATACCTGTTTTACCATTTAACGCACATTTCTGGTTGCAAAAATAATAAAATTTTAGTACTTTTGCCAACGTTATTGTTATGAATTTGCCATATCTGGCACAAGGCTCTGATATACAAATCATTAACATTCCTGCCACGGATATTGCATAAGAACAGTATAAGGGCGCGGCACAGCCATAAAACATTAACTTGATAATACTATGATTTCAAAAAATCTTATAAAATACATACGGTCACTTGAGCTAAAAAAGAACAGAACCAAAGAAGGAGTATTTGTTGCCGAAGGCCCTAAAGTTGTAGCAGATCTTTTGGAAATATACAATTCGCGCCAGCTTATAGCAACAGAAGAATGGTTTAAGTCTAATCAAATAAGCCCAAGGACACAAGATGCGACAGTAACAGAGGATGAACTGAGAAAAATAAGTTTTCTGCAACATCCTCAGCAAGTTATGGGCATTTTTAATATACCGTCACCGACGGTTGACATTAATATATGTGAACGGGAATTATGTCTTGCCCTTGACAAAGTTCAAGACCCGGGCAATCTTGGAACCATAATAAGAATAGCCGACTGGTTTGGCATATCAACAATATTCTGCAGCAACGACACTGCCGATGCATACAACCCCAAAGTAATACAGGCAACAATGGGCAGCATAGCCCACGTAAACATAATATACACCGACCTGAACAAGCTCATAAGCCAAAAACCGGCTAATGTGCCTGTATACGGAACGGCACTCAACGGCACAGACATATACAGCCAGGAGCTGAGTCCTACAGGAATAATCGTAATGGGTAATGAGGGCAATGGTATATCACAACAGATATTATCCAAGGTTGACAAATCTCTATTTATTCCATGCTACCAGAAAGACAGAAAGACCGACAGCCTGAATGTTGCAATGGCAACAGCCCTTACATGCGCAGAATTCAGAAGGCAGACAAGAAATAAAAGCAATAATCAATAATAAAGAGTGAAAAAGTAGCATATTGTCAGCCACACAGTATTGCATCGGTATTGATAAGTGTCATTTTACTATCAAAAAGAAATGTCTGACATAAAATCATACAAAAAATTAAAAACCTATAAATTATTGTTTCATTAAATAATTATATGTATATTTGCACATCTGATAAAAACCTATAAAATATGAAAATTTCACGTATAGAGCATTTAGGAATAGCCGTACAGAGCATTGAAGAGGCTTTACCTTATTTTGAAAATGTATTAGGACTGAAATGTTATGCAGTCGAAGAAGTTGCTGACCAAAAAGTTAAAACAGCTTTTCTGAAATGCGGAGAAGTTAAGCTCGAGCTTCTGGAGCCAACATCGCCTGACAGTACGATACAGAAATGGCTCGACAAAGGCAATCACGGAGTACACCATGTGGCCTTCTGCATCGAGGATGGCGTAAGCAACGCTTTGGCAGAGTGTGAAAGCAAAGGTGTTCGTCTTATAGACAAGGCACCAAGACCGGGCGCAGAAAAGCTAAACATCGCATTCCTGCATCCGAAATCTACATGCGGCATACTTACGGAGCTCTGTGAGAAATAAATAATTCTGTTATATATATAAAGGAGGAAAAACAAGGAACTAAAGACAATATCATTATAACCGATAAATCCAAAAATTGGATCTTGTCTTTAATTCCTTGTGCTATTATAGCACCACTTTAAATCATAATATGAATAAAAACGCTACAAACTAAAAAATACATTCAGAAATCATGAGTAAACAAGTAGAAAAAATCAAGGAGCTTATCGCAAAACGCGAGCAGGCTCGTCTCGGTGGCGGTGAAAAAGCTATTGAGAAACAGCATGCACGTGGTAAATACACAGCCCGCGAACGCATAGATATGTTGCTTGATGAAGGCAGTTTCGAAGAGGTTGACATGTTTAAGCTTCACCGTTGCACAAACTTCGGCATGGAAAAGAAACAATATCTTGGAGATGGCGTTGTAGCCGGAAGCGGAACTATTGACGGCAGACTGGTATATATTTTTGCACAAGATTTCACCGTAAACGGAGGTTCTCTCTCTGAAACCATGGCACAAAAGATCTGCAAGGTTATGGACATGGCTATGAAGATGGGTGCTCCTGTAATTGGAATTAACGACTCTGGCGGTGCCCGTATTCAGGAAGGTATCTGTGCACTTGCCGGTTTTGCTGAAATATTTGAAAGAAACATCCTCGCATCTGGTGTAATACCTCAGATTAGTGGTATTTTCGGTCCTTGCGCAGGCGGAGCAGTTTATTCTCCCGCACTGACAGACTTCACACTGATGATGGAGAATACATCATATATGTTCCTGACTGGTCCAAAAGTTGTAAAGACCGTAACCGGCGAAGACATCGACCAGGAACATCTTGGAGGCGCAAGCGTTCACTCAACAAAGAGTGGTGTTACACACTTCACAGCCTCAACAGAAGAGGAAGCAATGGAGATGATAAAGACATTGCTGAGCTACATCCCTTCAAATAACATGGAAGAGGCTCCACGCAAAGAATGTGAAGATCCTATCAACAGAATGGAAGACTCTCTTAACGAGATTATTCCTGAAGATCCGAACATGGCATACGACATGTATAAGGTCATATCTGCAATAACCGATAACGGAGAATTCTTTGAAGTTCAGCCTAAGTTTGCAAAGAATATCATTGTAGGTTTTGCACGTTTCAATGGTCAGAGTGTAGGTATTGTTGCCAACCAGCCTTCATGCTATGCCGGTGTGCTTGACGTCAATGCAAGCCGCAAGGGTGCACGTTTCGTTCGTTTCTGCGACGCATTCAATATTCCTATTGTAAGCTTGGTTGACGTTCCTGGATTCCTTCCTGGAACAGGTCAAGAGTACAACGCTGTCATCCTGCACGGCGCTCAGCTGCTCTACGCTTACGGCGAAGCAACAGTTCCAAAGGTAACAGTAACATTGCGTAAGAGTTATGGTGGAAGCCACATCGTAATGGGCTGCAAGCAGCTGCGTACAGACATCAACTACGCATGGCCTTCTGCAGAGATTGCTGTTATGGGTGCAAGCGGTGCTGTGGCTGTTCTTTGTGCAAAAGAGGCTAAGACACACGAAGACCCGAAAGCATTCTTGGCAGAAAAAGAAGAAGAATACACAGAAATGTTTGCCAACCCATACCAGGCAGCAAAATATGGCTATATTGATGACGTGATTGAGCCACGCAACACGCGTTTCCGCATTTGCCGCGCTCTTGCACAGCTGGCTACTAAGAGAGACGGACTGCCCGCAAAGAAGCACGGAAACATTCCTATGTAATTGTTTCAAAACTTAAATGTCAGTGACAATGAAGAATAACGAAGTATATGCCGCCATAGCACTAGCCTTGCACGAATTCAACGGAAATAATGTGCATGACAAAGAAGCTGGTGTCATTACAATAAAGAGCAAGCACTCCGAATGGGAGTCTCATATACTCACAATGACGCAACATCCTTAAGAACATAACAATATGAAAGAATATAAATATACAATCAACGGCAACAAATATGAAGTTGCAATAAACAGCATAAATGACAATATTGCCAACGTTGTTGTTAACGGAGAAGAGTATGAGGTTCTGATGGAAAAAGAACCGGAACCCGAAAAGAAGAAAGTTGTAGTTCGCCCCGTGGCTCAGCCAGAGGCTGAAACAGCCTCAGCTCCTACTTCAACAAACAAAGTGAACCTGAATAATGCTGTGAAGTCACCTCTGCCTGGTGTCATAACAGAAATAAAGGTAAACGTAGGCGATGAAGTAAAAGCCGGAGATACTGTTGTTGTTCTTGAAGCCATGAAGATGGCCAACAACCTTGAGGCCGAAAAGTCTGGCAAGGTTACAGCCATACTTGTAAAAGAGGGTGAAAGCGTAATGGAGGACACCCCGCTTGTAGTTATTGAATAATATGTCTTATCACACCAAAGCCTTCGGGCTTTGGTGATAAAATAAAAAGCGGAAACGTGAATGATAAACATCAACGTTTCCGCTTTTTATTTTAGTAATATTATAAAACTTGCCGACTGTCAAATAGAATGGACTACACAAGTTTGTTGTTCTCAGGAAAAACCACAATAGGTTTATACTGCTTAGCCTCTTCGAAGTCCATCAGTGCATAAGCTATAATTATGACTGTATCACCGACCTGACACTTACGGGCTGCAGCGCCATTAAGACAGATGCATCCACTGCCGCGTTCACCTTTTATTATATACGTCTCGAAACGCTCTCCATTATTATTGTTGACAATCTGCACCTTTTCTCCGGCTATGAGATTAGCCGCATCCATAAGATCTTCATCAATAGTAATGCTGCCCATATAATTGAGGTTAGCCTCAGTTACCTGAACACAATGTAGCTTGCTTTTTAAAACTTCTATCATCATAATTTTATTCGTTGTTTTGACACTTACACGTAAGGTCACTAAAGTTTCGGTTCTTTATATTTAATATGATCAATAAGTCTTACAGGTTTTGAGCCGCAATAAACAGTTATACAACCAACAACATAATCAGAATCAGCCCAATCGGCAACAGGCAACAATGTATCGCCATCAACAATCTCAAAATATTCAACATCAAGACCATCGACAGCATTAATTGTATCAACTACATAATCGTGAGTTTCCTTAACATTATGACTCTTGCTGTATTCAACACTGCTGCTCAAAGCCTTGAATATATTTGGAGCTATAGCACGCTCCTGCTCTGAAAGAAGAGCATTTCGCGAAGAACGCGCCAAACCGTCAGCATCGCGGACGATAGGACATTCAACGATAGTTACATTCAAAGAAAGAGCCTTAACCATAGCCTTTATTACAGCTATCTGCTGCCAATCTTTCTCACCAAAATAAGCTCTGTCCGGTCGCACAATATAGAAAAGTCTGCTTACCACCTGACACACGCCATTAAAATGGCCCGGGCGGTGCGCACCTTCCATGACTGTTGACACAGGAGGATATTCAAAATGACGATTGTCCGGCACAGGATACATTTCCTCAACAGAAGGAGCAAACACATAATCAGCATTTATCTCCTCAAGCAGTTTACAATCTTTTTCGATTGTACGCGGATAAGTTTTCAGATCTTTCGGGTCGTTAAACTGTGTAGGATTAACAAAAACAGAAACAACCGTGATATCATTGTCTTCCACGCTTTTTCTTACCAACGATGCGTGGCCCCCGTGAAGTGCGCCCATCGTAGGTACAAGGCCGACTGTTTTTCCGGCTTTGCGGTCATCAAACAAAGCGTTTTGAAGCTCAACTATTTTATGAAATACAATCATTGTATAAATGTTTAACACACAAATTGGGCTGCAAAATAACAACAAATTTCTTAAATAAAAAAGAATAATTAAAAAAATATGCCAATAAGAGCAGGCTTTTATCTAAGTTTACAAAAAAAGTTACCCGTATACAAAGTTTTTTTTGTACCTTTGCAAGGATAAAAATTAACATCATGAAGGCAAAAAAGGTATTATTTATAAATCAAGAGATTACTCCTTATGTTCCTGAAAGCGAAATGTCACATTTAGGTCGACAGATACCACAAATTATACAAGAAAAGGGATATGAGATAAGGACATTTATGCCTAAATGGGGAAACATCAACGAAAGAAGGGGCCAGCTGCACGAGGTAATCCGTCTGTCAAGAATGATGTTGATTATCGACGAGACAGACCACCCGCTGATTATCAAAGTAGCTTCAATACCTTCTACAAGAATTCAGGTCTACTTCATAGACAATGAGGATTACTTCACAAAAAGGCTAATGGCAAAAGACGAAAATGGCGTGGAATATGACGATAACGGAGAACGTGCCATATTCTTTGCCCGTGGCGTACTCGAAACAGTAAAGAAGCTTCGTTGGGTTCCCGATATAATCCATTGTCAAGGATGGATGTGCTCGGCAATACCTCTTTATGTAAAGACAGCGTATAAGGATGAACCGTCATTCGCAAACACGAAAGTTGTAACATCACTGTTCTCGGAAGAGTTGCACAACGGACTCGGTGAGAAATTTAAAGACAGCATTGAGTTCCGTGATGTAAAGTCTGACATACTTGACAAATACAACAAGGATTTCGGTTTCATGGATTTGGAGAAACTTGCAATAGACTATTCTGACGGTATTGTAAAAGCAGGAGCAGATGTAAATCCGGAAATAATTAAATATGTCACAGAAAAGGGTCTGCCCATTATAAATCATCCTGAAAATGAGGCCGATATTTGCCAGACCTACGAAGACTTCTATGACAAAATCTTTGATAGCATTTCAGAATAACAAACATTGTTTCATTAGATTTAAAATTTAAATGAAAATTATCACCTACGCTGTCATCGCAATTATGTCATGCATAGCATTTACATCATGCGATGACACGACCGATACAATCGGTAACTCTTTGACAGATAACATGGACATGTTGGAAGTTACTACTGACACTTTCAACGTTGAAACAAGATCTATAGTTGCTGACTCTGTACTGTCACGCAGTACAACAGGATATCTTGGAAGAATACGCGATCTGGAAACCGGAAACTACATAACTAGTGATTTCATGGCCCAGTTCAGCACACTCGAAAATTATTCTTTTCCTGAAAAAGACAGTATCGCAAGTCTGAAAGATGGTGAAGTAATAGCTGACTCATGCAGTATCCGACTGTTCTACACCGACTATTACGGTGACTCACTGGCAACAATGAACGTTACGGCATACGAAATGAACGAGCCTATGAAGGAAGGTGTAAAATACTATTCAAACTTTGACCCTATTGCTGAAGGACTTATCCGAAGCAATGGCATAAAGGTGAACAAGACATACACTTTGACTGATCTAAGCGTAAGCGAAGAAGATAGAGCTGATGCAGACAGCTATACACCTAACATAAAAATAAATCTGAATAAACCATATACAGACAAAAATGGTGTTACTTACAACAACTATGGAACTTACATAATGCGAAAGTATTATGAAGATCCAAGCAGATTTAAAAATCCATATAATTTTATACACGAAGTTTGTCCTGGATTTTATTTCAAGACTAACGACGGATTGGGTTCTATGGCATACATTACAGTAAGTCAGCTGAATGTGTTCTTCAAATATCGTAACGACTCTACTTATGTTGGAACTGCTTCATTCTCTGCAACAGAAGAAGTTCTACAGACTGCAAACATATCAAATGACAAGCAGAACATCGCAGACTTGGCAAATGATAACACATGCACATATTTGAAGACTCCTGCAGGAATATTTACTGAAATAACTCTGCCTATAGATGAAATAACAGCCAATCACAGCAATGACACAATAAACACTGCAAATATAACTCTTACGAGAATCAATAATGACACTCATAATGAATATTCGCTCAGTGCTCCTTCTACATTGCTAATGATTCCGAAAGACAGTCTTTACAGTTTCTTTGAAAATGAAGACATTCCTGACTATAAGAAATCATTCATTGCTACTTATTCATCATCAACAAACAACTATACCTTTAATAATATATCTGGCTTGATAACATATATGGCCTTAGAAAAAGCAAAAGGAATAGCAGGTGATCCGAATTGGACTGCAAAGAATCCAAACTGGAATAAGGTTGTTGTTATTCCGATATCAACAACTACAGTTACTGTCAACAATGTTGAAAGTATTGTAAAGGTTGAACATGACATGAGCCTGACAAGCACACGACTTGTTGGCGGTAGTGCCAATCCGAATGAACCGGTCAAGATTAATGTCATCTACAGTAAATTCAATCATAAATAATGGCAGACAACTATTTAGAGAGACATCAGCTTGAATATGAAGAGCGAAAAGCTGAATGGCTTAGAAAGAAAAAACATTTGCCCAAAATAAAGAAAACGTCTGTAAACAATCATAATCAATAAATATTACCGGGCTTTTAGATTATTCTAAAAGTCCGGTTACTATATATATAAATAGGTGTAAAGATTTATCATAGACCTTACGTCATGACACATTCGTGAATGGACAGACGTAAGCCGAATTATCTATAAACGCATAACAGAAAACAATTTGACATGACAAAAAAATGCGTAACCGAACGTTATATTAATTCGACTACGCAACTTCAGAATAAGCACATCGCTTATCCGATAATTTTGAAACGTGCAAACTTTAACAGGAGCTGCTTGATACCTGCATTTTTAAACTGTACCGTTGCTTTCGTATTTTCTCCAGAACCTTCAAGTCTTATCACGGTTCCAATGCCAAAACGTTCATGCTCTATTACACTATTCTCCTTTATCTCATTGCTGACAGCTTGTTGCTTTCTTGACGCTGACAATCCTGCCGCAGCAGCTTGCAGACGTTTAAAACGGGGTGAAAAAGTATCTGAAACAGGAGGTACATCACGATGCAATGCCTCACGCGGCTTTGGGTCAGCCTTAAACTGAGTTGCTACAGGACGACTATTCTGCCATCTGTTTTCAGATGAATATGACAAGCCATGAGACGAATACGAACTCATCGACTTCATAAATATATCTTTAGCATCATCAACATCCACAAACTCTCGCGCAATGTCTGTCAAGAAACGGCTCGGCGACTCCATCTCCACCTTACCATATCTGTAACGGTTCTTTGCATATGTAAGAATACAATGCCTTTCAGCACGTGTTATTGCGACATAAAGCAAACGTCTCTCCTCCTCCAGTTCACGCTTGCTTCCCATTGAAAGTGAACTTGGAAAAATATTCTCTTCAAGGCCTACAACAAAAACAACAGGAAACTCAAGTCCCTTGGCACTATGAACGGTCATCAGCGAAACACGTTCACCATCCGACCCTTCATCACTCTCCAAATCAGTCTGCAACGATACTTCCTGCAAAAAATCAGTAAGCCTGACGTCATCAACACGTCCCTCTTCTTTTCTACTTTCAACAAACTCTTGAATACTTCCCAGCAATTCTTCAACATTCTCCTGGCGTGCTACGTTTTCCGGTGTTCTATCCTGATAAATGTCTGCCGATATTCCGCTCAGCTTAACAACTTCAACACCAAGTGTATAGGCATCGGCAGTAACAAATTTAGCGATAAATCCACTGATAAGCTCTTTAAATGCACCAAGTTTGGCCAAGGTAGCCTTACTAGGCTTAAAGCCATACAAAGAAGGCTCGCATATAACCTGCCATAGGCTCACTCCATTTTCTGAAGCCACAGAAGCAATCTTTCCGACAGTAGTATCACCAATGCCACGCTTAGGATAATTTATAATTCTCTTAAAAGCCTCCTCATCGTCAGGATTAACAATCAGACGAAAATAAGCTATTACGTCTTTTATCTCCTTACGCTGATAAAAGCTCAAGCCACCATATATTTTATAAGGTATGCTCACCTTTCGCATTGCCTCCTCAAAGCTGCGACTTTGCGAATTAGTGCGATACAACACAGCAAAATCATTATATCCGCACTTGTCAATGCGCTTTATCCTCTTTATCTCATTACATACAATTATAGCTTCTTCACGGTCACTGTATGCCGGTTTTACTGAAAGTTTATCGCCCTCGGCATTACAACTATATACATCTTTTGGTATCTGCCGTTCATTGTGACGTATAAGACTATTTGCTGCCTGTACAATACGCTGCGTACTACGATAATTACGTTCCAGTTTGAACAAACGCGTACCAGCAAACTGCTTCTGAAAATCAAGAATATTATCTATATTGGCTCCTCTAAATGCATAAATACTCTGCGCATCATCACCAACAGCGCATACACGCATATTTTCCTCAGATAATAACCATACTATTTTTTGCTGCACAGAGTTTGTGTCCTGATACTCGTCAACAAGAATATATCTAAAACGTTCTGCATATTTTTTCCTGATGCCGTTATCAGAAACAAGAAGCCTATAAGTGTTAGTAAGCAAATCATCAAAATCCATTGCATTTGCTTTCTTACAACGCTCACAATAAGCAGAATATATAGCAGAAACAGCAGGTACCTTTTGCTCAACATCGCGCTCAATCAGCCCACGGGTCTTAGCGTATTCGTCAGGAAACAACAGATTATTCTTTGCCATGCTTATGCGCGAATGAACTGATGCTGGCTTATACACCTTGTCATCCAGCTGCATTTCCTTGATGATTGTCTTAATCAAACTTCTAGAGTCACTCTCGTCATAAATTGTGAAATTATTAGTATATCCGAGCCGTTCAGCTTCAACACGCAATATTCGTGAAAAAATGCTGTGAAAAGTTCCCATATAGAGATATTTTGCTACATCATCTCCCACTAGTGCGCCTATACGTTGCTTCATCTCATTAGCAGCCTTATTGGTAAAAGTCAGTGCCAATATGTTCCATGGTTTCATTCCACGACTCAACAGATAAGCTATTTTATATGTCAGAACTCGCGTCTTGCCCGAACCTGCACCAGCTATGACTAAAGAAGGGCCGTCACAATACTCCACGGCAGCACGCTGACTGTCATTAAGTTCATCAAGAAAAGTATAATCCATCGTGTGTAAATATCATTTAAGTTTTAAGCCGAAATCACACAACCAGTTAACATGACAAGATGAAATAGCTGGCATGTGTCCGGCTCATATTAATGTTATAAGATTAGCGAAATGAATCTTATAAACTATTTATCGCATATTTCTGTAAACTCCGCCAGATGATGTAGACGGATCAATATCCTCTCCCTCTTTTGGGAATGAAGGTATAAACTTCATCTGCTGCTCTATCTGACGTTTGCGTTTCAGCATATACCCGCTAGGATTTTTAGAACTGAACTTTATAGGATTTGGTAATGTTGCAGCGATAAGTGCACACTCACCCCTAAACAAATCAGCCGCATCCTTACCGAAATTGTCCTCAGCAACAGCTTGGGCTCCATAAATGCCCGGCCCCATCTCTATAGAATTGAGGTAAACCTCCATTATACGCTGCTTGCTCCACATAAGTTCTATAAGAGCAGTAAAATAAACTTCAAAACCTTTACGAACCCATGAACGGCCCGGCCAAAGGAATACATTTTTAGCTGTCTGTTGAGATATTGTACTGGCACCCCGCTTCTTACTACTCGACATATTATGCTCCACAGCCTTTTCTATAGCCTTATAGTCAAATCCATGATGAATAAGAAAACGCTGGTCTTCGCTAGCCATCACCGCCACCGGAAGATGTGGTGATATCTTATCAAGCGAAACCCAATGATGATGCATCTTTATACTTTCCCCATCCTTTATCTGTTCTGCACATCGTATAAACATTAAAGGAGTGAAATAAACAGGTATAAAACGTAACAATACAACAGCAAGAATGGTGGAGCCAAAAAAGGCTACCACCATCCATCGTATTATGCGGCTCAGAAATCTGAACTTGCTCATTTAAACTTTATCTATTTTTATTTCAATGTTCCGTTATTTGCAGCATCAATCATTGCCTGGCTTGCATACAGATAAACCTCAACACGACGATTGAGAGCCTGACCGGCTGAAGTTGAGTTGTCAGCTACAGGATTTGCAGAACCGTAGCCCTGAACTTTCTGTATCTGTGTTGAACTTACGCCGCAAGACTTCAGATAAGTAGAAACAGCTTCTGCACGCTTCTGACTCAAAGGAACGTTTATGGCATCGTTACCGGTTGAATCTGTATATCCCTGAATATCAACAGAACATGTGTTGTTATTCTTCAGTACAGTTGAGAATTTTGCCAACTCGTTCTTTGAAGCAGTGTTAAGATCAGCCTTGTTAAGAGCAAAAAGAATACCTGAATCGAATGTTACCTTAACAGCCTTCAGACCATTAGCATCTGTAACTTCCTCTACCTTAGCATTCTCCAACTGAGCTTCGGCTTCCTTCTTAACTTTATCCATATGATTGCCTATCAACGCACCCGTACCGGCACCAACAGCTGCTCCAACAGCTGCTCCAACAGCCGTATTGCCAGCAAGTTTTCCAATAATACCGCCGACCAATGCACCACCGCCAGTTCCGATCAATGCACCTGTTCCTGCTTTTGTACTACAACTTACTACAATAGCCGCACAAAGGGCTAATATTACAACTTTTAAACTTTTCATAATTCTAAATATTTAAAAATTCAACATGACAAAAGTACAATTTTTTTTCGTATCAAACAATAATAAAAACATGTTTTTGTAATTATGCCATGTTATGTAACCACAGAATAATAAAATTGAACATTATTTAACTTTAAATACGCATTTATTTACAATTTATAATTTAACAAATATTCTGCACAAAAACATCCGTTTTATCTATTAACAACTAAAAAAAGACCTGTTCGAAATGAGATGTACATTTTAATTTAATATAAAATCATATTTAACTTAAACTTTACATAACGCTTCAATCAATTATAATAAATATAAGGTAAAAGCATCTTTCTTACGCTGTTTATTAGCATAATTCAGCTATTTTTAGTAAGTTTGCAGTCAAATTAGAAAAAGAAAGCAATTTAATCATGGCTAAAGAACTAAAAGAACTGACAAAAAGAGCTGACAACTACAGTCAGTGGTATAACGACCTTGTAGTCAAAGCCGATTTGGCCGAACAGTCTGCAGTACGCGGATGTATGGTAATAAAACCTTACGGCTACGCAATATGGGAAAAAATGCAACACCAGCTTGACAAGATGTTCAAAGAGACAGGTGCACAAAATGCTTACTTCCCCTTGCTTATCCCAAAATCATTCTTGTCAAGAGAGGCAGAACACGTTGAAGGCTTTGCAAAAGAGTGTGCAGTGGTTACACATTACCGCCTGCGCGCTAAAGAAGACAAGAGCGGTGTTGAAGTTGACCCGACCGCACGTCTTGAAGAAGAACTGATTATACGCCCGACATCTGAAACAATTATATGGAACACTTATAAAAACTGGATTCACTCTTGGCGCGATCTGCCACTTATGTGCAACCAGTGGTGCAACGTTATGCGCTGGGAGATGCGTACACGCCCGTTCCTCCGCACATCTGAATTCTTGTGGCAAGAAGGACACACCGCACACGCCACACGCGAAGAGGCAGAAGCAGAAGCACAGAAGATGCTCCATGTATACGCTGACTTTGCAGAGAAATGGATGGCTGTGCCTGTAGTACAAGGCGTGAAGAGTGAAACAGAGCGATTCGCAGGAGCTCTTGACACTTATACCATTGAGGCTATGATGCAAGATGGAAAAGCTCTTCAGAGCGGAACAAGCCACTTCCTCGGTCAGAATTTCGCAAAAGCTTTCGATGTTACATACCTTAACAAAGAGAACAAGCCTGAATATGTATGGGCTACATCATGGGGTGTATCAACACGTCTTATCGGTGCCCTCATTATGACTCACTCTGACGACAATGGTCTTGTACTTCCTCCTATGCTTGCTCCAATACAGGTTGTAATTATTCCTATCACCAAGGGAGCAGACCAGCTGAAAGCCATAACCGACAAACTAACTCCGATAATCAATGCTCTTCGTGAGGCAGGCATTTCTGTTAAATTTGACGATGCTGACAACAAACGACCCGGCTTTAAGTTTGCCGACTATGAGCTTAAAGGTGTTCCTGTACGTCTCGTAATGGGAGGACGCGATCTTGAAAACAACACTCTCGAGATTATGCGCCGTGATACACTTGAGAAAGAAACCGTTCCTGTTGACGGTATCGTTGAACGTGTTGAGAATCTGCTGAAAGAAATTCAGGACAATATGTTCAAGAAAGCCAAGGCATACCGTGACGCACATATCTATGAATGTGACAACTACGATGAGTTTAAGGAAAAAATCAAGGACGGAGGTTTCTTCCTGTGTCCATGGGACGGCACTGCCGAAACCGAGGCTAAAATCAAAGAAGAAACTCAGGCTACTATACGTTGTGTGCCATTTGATGTAGAACAGACACCTGGAACAGACATGGTTTCAGGCAAACCTTCAAAATACAGAGTCATCATAGCACGCAGCTATTAATCAGCTGTCACAATAAATATTATGAGAATGCAAAAAGCCTAGGCAATTTTGCATTCTCATATTTTTTCTAATACTAACAAGAGCACAACACACACATAAATGAGCATCCTCACTGAATATATTCTACGCTTTATTAATCTTATTGCACCAAAACAATGTGTAGTATGCGGCAATCGACTGGCAATAAGTGAAGACGTTATATGTTCAATATGCAACCTGCACATGCCGAGGACATATTTCTCAAAAAAGCCTTATGAAAATAATATGGCAAAACTATTCTGGGGACAAATAAAAATAGAGAAAGCAACGGCACTATTTTTCTATGAGCCACATTCAGAAATGAGCCGAATCATACTTTCCCTAAAATATCTTGATCATCCGGAAACAGGCGAACTCATGGGAAGAATGCTGGCAGAAGAAGCAAATAGAGACAATTTTTTTGACGGTATAGACTTTATCATACCCATACCTTTAACAAGAAAAAGGCAAAGAAAACGCGGATACAATCAAAGTATGGAAATAGCACGTGGCATAAATGAGATAACAAAAATCAAAATCATAAGCAATGCCGTAATAAGAAAAACATTTAAGACCAGTCAGACAAAAATGAACAGATGGCAACGGCAAGCCAATGTCAAAGATGTATTTGCCATCGGCAAAAAGTTTGACTTGAACAACAAGCATATTCTTATAGTTGACGATGTTGTCACAACCGGCTCTACAATAATAGCATGCGCGCAAAAGATAGCCGAAAACTACAATAACGTAAAATTCAGCATTATGTCTCTAGGATTCACAAAACACTGACGACAAAAGTTCAATATTGTAAAAGGCATTTGCCAAATGACGTTCAATGGGTCTTCAGGTCAGAATATTTTTTGCGACCTTTCACATAATATTGCCACAATAAAGAAAATCTATAAATACCGACAATATTCTCAGTCTTACGCATTTGCTGTACCTTACTTCTGATTCCAACATACTCCGGCAACCACTTCTTAAAATCTCTTCGGGCTTTAACGATAGCCTTAAAATCTCCGACACAACCTGTAAGTAAAGACTTAAATGCGGCGACATAATCCAATATCATTCTGGCACGCATAACTTTATTCAGCTCACTGTCGGGCAAATTTTTATAAAGCATCAACAGATTATTGCGGAAATTAAGGTATGTCTTCATCGGATTATTCTTAGGTAAGGTTCCGCCACCAACATGAAAGACAAAGCTATCAGGTATACAGAATATTTTACGCCCCATCAGACGAAGGCGCCAACACAAGTCTATCTCCTCATTATGAGCGAAGAAACGGGCATCAAATCCTCCTGAAAGTTTAAAATCCGAAGAACGTATCATCAGACAAGCCCCCGTGGCCCACAACACCTCTACATCATAATCATATTGCCCATTATCTGTCTCAACAAAATCAAATATGCGACCACGGCAAAACGGATAGCCATATCTGTCAAGATAACCGCCACACGCCCCGGCATATTCAAATGAATCTCTGTCATTTTCAGACAACAACTTCGGCTGACATGCCGCCACTTCTTTATGATTATCCATAAACTCTATCAGCGGCGACAACCAATGATGAGACACCTCAACATCTGAATTGAGCAAGACATAATACTCTGCATCAATCTTCTCAAGAGCTTTATTATATCCTTCGGCAAATCCCCAGTTCTTGTCAAGCAGCACTAAACGAACTTCAGGAAAATGTTGTTTTAAAAGTTCGACAGAATTATCCGTTGAAGCATTGTCGGCAACATAAACAGTGGCATCCTTGCGTGAATATTCAAGCACATTAGGCAAAAAACGCGTCAACATATTTGCCCCGTTCCAATTAAGTATTACAATCGCAACCTTTTCCATTTACAATAAAGCTTTTAATGCCGTTTTATCATGATTAAATTCTCCGAGACGAACATTTACAAGTTGGTTATCCAGTCTGTCGTTATCAGGTAACGGCGGCAATTCAACACGAATATAATTTTTTGTAAAGCCGTGCATTGCCTTTCCCTTTGCAGCCTTTTCAAACAACACTTCTGCCTCTTTACCTATAAAACGCTCGTAAAATGCGTGTGTCTTACACTCTGACATATCAAGAAGACGTTTGCTGCGCAATTTTTTATCACTGTCAGACACTATATAAGGTATCTTCAGCGCCATTGTGCCCGGTCGCTCTGAATATGGAAATACATGAAGCTGCGTTACGTCAAGCGACTCCAAAAAATTATAAGTCTCCTCAAACAGTTCAGGACGCTCGCCGCGTGTTCCAACCATTACATCTACACCAATAAAGGCATCAGGCATAACTTTCTTTATTAAATTTATCTTATGTGCAAACAATGCTGTATCATAACGACGATGCATCAGACGCAACACTTCATCCGACCCACTCTGAAGCGGGATGTGGAAATGCGGCATGAAAGCCCTGCTCTGAGCACAATATTCAATAAGTTCGTCATCAAGCAAATCAGGCTCAATGCTGCTTATACGATAACGGTGTATGCCCTCCACCTTGTCAAGGGCTTTAACCAGATCAACAAAACGCTCATGAGTTGTTTCGCCAAAATCGCCTATATTAACTCCGGTAAGAACAATTTCCTTGCCACCCTCAGCTGCGGCATTCTCAGCCTGTTCAACAAGTGATGCTATACTTGGATTGCGACTGAAACCTCGAGCATAAGGTATTGTACAATATGTACAGAAATAGTTACAACCATCCTGTACTTTAAGAAAATATCTTGTTCTGTTTCCGCGCGAACAACTTGGCGCAAAGGTCTTAATGTCCTTTGTCTTTTCAGTATAATAGCGGTGTAATGCCCCTTCAGTTTTAGTTCCGCTCCACGCCTCAGACAAAAACTGAATAAGATTTGCCTTCTCATTGGCACCAAGCACCAAATCAACTCCATCAATACGGCTCACTGTTTCGGGTTTTAACTGAGCATAACATCCTGTTACAACAACAAAAGCTCCAGGATGATTGCGCACCATCCTGTGTATGGCCTGACGACATTTATGATCAGCAACTTCAGTAACAGAACAAGTATTTATTATACATATATCAGCCACTTCGCCATCTTCGACTGTACGCACACCCATATCAGACAACAAACGTCCAAACGTTGATGTCTCAGAGAAATTAAGTTTACAGCCAAGAGTAAAATAGGCTGCCTTCTTGCCCTGAAAGGCCGATGTATCTATCATATTTTATTTTTACTTTTTGTTTACCATGTCCGGCAACAAACTACATAAAGCCGAACTTTAATCATACACATATTCCCCCAGCTAACTTTTACATATAAGAAGAATTAATTCATATATAATCCATCTAAAATAATCATTCAATGCCGGGATAACTCTTTTTCTCATGCAAATCACCTTATATAATATATATGTGAATGCTTATTTACAAGAGTTTTATCTTATTTTTCTTGATGCAAAGATAATAAAAAGTAGGAAATAAAGCCCTAAGCAAAAACCTTTTATTAACAAGGGCCTTTTGTTAATAGAAATTAACAGTTTGCATTTTATTGATTATCAGCTACTTACAAAAAAGTTACAAAAAAGTATGAAAAAAAACACTAAAAGCAGAACAACGTATCAAAAAAATGTTTACCTTTGCATCGTTTTAATAAACAAATGATTGTTTTACAGATTTAAAAAGCAAAGAAAATGAAAAAATTAGTTTTAATGTTCGTAGCTATCGCAGCTATCTCTTTCGCATCTTGTGGTAACAAAACAGCTCAGGCTGAGGGTGCTGACACAACAGATACAGCTGCTGTTGACACTGTTTCTGCTGATACAGCTGCTGCTGATACAGCTAAATAATTTAGCTACAACAGTTAAAAGGAGATTGAAAACCGCAGGACTAAGTCCTGCGGTTTTTGCGTTTATAGACATCAAATGACTTGCTTACATAAATAATAACAAACATCACTTCAGCAGGTACAATATACGGCTAATTGCTCTCTAAAAGGTATGCTTTCATATTATAAAATGCCACCTTTTACAAGCCAAAACGGCATGTTTTAAACAGCATTATAAAGTTTAAAAAGACTCATCACTCGTCACATTTAGCCATAACTTATTGAAAATAAGAACATTAAGATGTGACAAGTTATATTTTAAACTCATCACAGTACAATAAGTCAACACAAATCAGGAAAATAGTAATGAGGATGTGATGAGTTCCGTTTTTAACTTATCACAGCATAATACGTTTACTTTCAATAAGTTATGGCTAAATGTGACAAGTGATGAGTTTTTAATAAAATTTTTTTCGGATAAGCTCCATTATTAGAATAAAAAACGAAGGCGGCATCAATTGATACCACCTTCGTTTTTAAATATATTACATATAATATTTTATTTATATTCAGCCCATGACTTGATGTCAATGTCATCTAACTTAACTCGACAGAATGCGTTAATGAATGCACTTGCCAAACGTCCGTTAGTGATGAGAGGCACATTGAGATCGATAGCGGCACGACGAATCTTGTAGCCGTTTGAAAGCTCGCTGGCAGTAAGATCCTTAGGAATATTTACCACCATGTCAATCTCATGATTATGAAGCATGTCAAGGGCCTGAGGCTTCTTATCCTTATCAGACGGCCAATAAACAAGCGTATTCTCTATTCCGTTTTCTGTAAGATACTTAGAAGAACCTACAGTAGCATAAAGTTTATATCCGTTATTAACCAGCTGACGTGCCGCATCCAGCATGTCTGCCTTTTGCTTTGCACCACCTGTAGAAAGAAGAATATTCTTCTTTGGTATACGATGACCTACGGAAAGCATGCTCTTCAGCAATGCTGTATTTGTGTCGTCACCAAGACATCCAACCTCACCGGTTGAAGCCATATCTACGCCAAGCACCGGATCGGCCTTCTGCAGACGGTTAAACGAGAACTGACTGGCCTTAATACCAACATAATCAAGGTCGAACAAAGTCTTCTCAGGCTTTTCTACCGGCAGACCGAGCATAACCTTTGTAGCAAGCTCTATAAGATTTATCTTAAGAACCTTGCTTACAAACGGGAATGAACGCGATGCACGCAGGTTACACTCAATTACCTTTATATCATTTTCGCGGGCAAGGAACTGTATGTTAAATGGTCCGCTGATGTGCAGTTCCTGAGCAATCATCTTGCTGACACGCTTTATGCGGCGTATTGTTTCGCAATAAAGTTTCTGCGGCGGGAACTGTATTGTAGCATCACCTGAGTGAACACCGGCAAACTCGATATGTTCGCTGATTGCGTAAGCAATGATTTCACCATTCTTGGCAACAGCATCCATCTCAACCTCTTTGGCATGCTCGATAAACTGACTTACAACAACAGGATGGTCTTCAGAAACATTGGCTGCAAGTTTGAGGAAGCGCTCAAGCTCTTCCTTGTTTGAACATACGTTCATTGCCGCACCAGAAAGCACGTAAGAAGGACGAACCAATACAGGGAAGCCCACACGGTCGATAAACTTGTTGATATCATCCATTGAAGTCAGTGCGCTCCACTCTGGCTGGTCTATGCCGTTGCGTCCAAGCATTGAAGAGAACTTGGCACGGTCTTCGGCATTGTCAATATCCTTTGCAGACGTTCCAAGGATAGGAACATTCTGCGCGTCAAGACGCATTGCAAGGTTGTTAGGAATCTGTCCGCCTGTTGATACGATTACGCCGTAAGGACATTCAAGGTCGATGATATCCATTACGCGCTCGAATGTAAGCTCATCGAAGTAAAGACGGTCGCACATATCATAGTCGGTAGACACCGTCTCGGGGTTATAGTTTATCATTATGCTGCGATAACCCTGCTTGCGTATAGTGTTAAGTGCCTGAACGCCGCACCAGTCGAACTCAACAGAACTTCCGATACGATATGCACCAGAACCAAGAACTATGATTGAACGCTTGTCGTTCTCAAATGTAATGTCGCTCTTGACGCCTGCGTATGTAACGTAAAGATAGTTGGTCTGTGCAGGATATTCAGCAGCCAGCGTATCTATCTGCTTTACAACAGGCAGAATGCCGTAGCTCTTGCGTAGCTGGCGGATAACGAGTCCGGCCTTTGCCATATTGCCAAGTTCCTGCTCCAATCCGACTGCACGTGCTATCTGGAAATCGGTAAATCCATATATTTTAGCAGTACGCAGCAACTCTTTGTCAAGCACATTGACGCTCTTACACTTCTTCAAAGTTTCGTCAATGTCAATGATGTGCTTCAGCTTATAAAGGAACCATTTGTCAATCTTCGTAAGTTCATGTATCTGGTCTATAGTATAGCCCTTATGCATGGCCTTAGATATGATGAATATACGCTTGTCTGTAGGCTCACGTAAAGCAGCGTCAATATTGTCAATCTCAAGTTCCTTGTTCTCAACAAATCCGTGCATGCCCTGTCCTATCATACGCAGACCTTTCTGAATGGCCTCTTCAAAATTGCGACCTATTGCCATAACCTCGCCTACAGACTTCATAGAAGAACCGAGTTCGCGGTCAACGCCACGGAATTTGCTCAAGTCCCAACGAGGTATCTTACATACAACGTAGTCGAGTGCCGGCTCAAAGAAAGCGCTTGTAGTCTTTGTAACAGAGTTTTTAAGTTCAAAGAGTCCATAGCCCAAACCTAGTTTTGCTGCAACAAATGCCAACGGATAACCGGTTGCCTTAGATGCAAGAGCCGAACTGCGGCTAAGACGTGCATTAACCTCAATGACACGATAATCCTCGCTCTTCGGGTCGAACGCATACTGAACGTTACACTCACCTACGATACCGATATGACGGATAATCTTTATTGAAAGCGCACGCAGCTTATGATACTCGCTGTTAGTAAGTGTCTGTGAAGGAGCTATAACTATACTCTCTCCTGTATGTATGCCGAGCGGGTCGAAGTTTTCCATGTTGCAGACAGTTATACAGTTGTCATATCTGTCTCTTACGACCTCATACTCTATTTCTTTCCATCCTTTAAGGCTCTTCTCTACCAACACCTGTGGAGAGAACGAGAATGCTTTCTCTGCAAGCTTGTCAAGTTCTTCCTCGTTATCGCAGAATCCACTGCCGAGACCACCGAGAGCATAAGCGGCACGGATAATGACAGGATAACCAAGATCGGCAGCAGCCTTACGTGCCTGTTCTATAGTCTCGCAGGCTTCACTCTTGATTGTCTTTACGTCAATCTCGTTAAGCCTGTCAACAAAGAGTTCGCGGTCTTCTGTATCCATAATGGCCTGAACAGGTGTGCCGAGCACTTTAACATTATATTTTTCGAGTACCCCACTCTTGTATAATTCAACACCGCAGTTAAGAGCGGTCTGACCTCCAAACGACAACAATATGCCGTCGGGACGCTCTTTCTCGATTACACGCTCTACAAAATAAGGCTGAACAGGCAAGAAATAAATCTGGTCTGCAACGCCTTCTGATGTCTGAACGGTTGCAATGTTAGGATTTATAAGAACAGTTTTAACGCCTTCTTCTCTCAAAGCCTTCAAGGCTTGTGAACCGGAATAGTCGAACTCGCCGGCTTCGCCAATCTTCAATGCGCCGGAACCAAGAAGCAGAACTTTCTTTATATCATTATATTTCATGTCTTTTCTATTTATGCAATTATATTAACTGCCTGTTAAACATATTTTATTTCAACGCATCTACAAACTTGTCAAACATAAACTCTGTGTCTACAGGACCTGAACAAGCCTCTGGATGGAACTGGCTTGAGAACCAAGGATTTGTCTTGTGGCGTATGCCTTCGTTACTGCCGTCGTTCATATTGACAAAAAGTTCTTCCCAGTCTTTACCTAAAGTAGAAGCATCTACGGCATATCCATGGTTTTGACTTGTAACGTAGCAATTAGTTGTACCAACCATGCGTACAGGCTGATTGTGAGAGCGATGACCATATTTCAGTTTATAGATCTTAGCGCCGCCGGCTTTTGCCAACAACTGGTTACCCATACAGATTCCGCATATTGGCTTAGTTGAAAGACTCATCTGCTTTCTTATTATATTAACCGCATCCTCACACATATCCGGGTCACCAGGACCATTGGCAAGGAAAAGTCCGTCGAAGTCCATATCCGTATAATCATAATTCCAAGGAACACGTATCACTTCAACTCCACGGTTAAGCAGACATCTGATAATATTATTTTTCACTCCGCAGTCAACAAGAACGACCTTCTTGCCGGCTCCTTCGTTGTAACGTATAATCTCTTTGCAGCTAACCTTGTCAACAAAATTGACACCTTCGTAATCGGCTGTAGGAATATTGTCCGGCTCATCATCAAACAATATCTTTCCCATCATGACGCCATGCTCACGCAACACTTTAGTAAGTTCGCGCGTGTCAATGCCAGTTATGCCGGGAACGTGTTCGCGCTTGAGCCAGTCGGCAAGACTCTCAACAGCATTCCAATGAGAATACATCTCGCTGTAGTCTGCGACAAT
The DNA here is from genome assembly GCA_000436695.1 of Prevotella sp. CAG:1185. Classification (GTDB taxonomy): domain Bacteria; phylum Bacteroidota; class Bacteroidia; order Bacteroidales; family Bacteroidaceae; genus Prevotella. The sequence goes on from HF992598.1 coordinate 35,646, forward strand.
TATTGCCGACGCATATATCTTATCACTTTCCATGAAAGTGGCAATGCCATTACTCTCAACAGAGAATGGCGGAACGCCATAGTTTCCAACCAGCGGATATGTAAGAACCATCAGCTGACCTGCATAAGACGGGTCGGTAAGGCTCTCAGGATAGCCCATCATAGCCGTATTAAACACCACCTCGCCAGCTACGGGAGAGTCGTATCCGAATGACTTTCCACGAAATTTTGTGCCGTCCTCTAAGACTAAAGTTACATTTTTCATATTTGCTCTCTTTTATAAAAAGACCCTTAAGCGATATCAGTCTTGTGTAATATCTGTTTATCTCTGCCGGAAACATTTTCCACACACAGCAGGAAACGCCTAAAAATCCTTTTGTCCTTCAACTACTCTTATTTTAAATAATTTGTATTAATCACACGTTTAAAACTTGTGCTCATACTTATACACTTTCTCCACAAAGCGGATAAATGCCATATTGACGAGTTTAACACCTCCAGGGGTTGGATAATTTCCAGTGAAATACCAGTCACCCTTATGATTTGGTATGGCTTCATGCAATCCTTCAATTGACTGATATACCAATTCTACAGGTGTTTTCATTCCATTAGGACGGAGCATTTCAACTATTTTCTCATTTATCTCCTCCACCGTGAAAGGCTTGTAAATATCACAAACACAATTCTGCATCTCGTTCTTCGGCTTGAGAATTTCTTCCTTACACTTGTTATATGTATCTTCAATCAGCTGATACATACCGCGTTCCTTCAGCAATTCGATAGTAGCACGGAATACGCAAAAGTCTTCAAGATTAGGCATATCGATGCCATAATAATCCGGATAGCGGATCTGCGGAGAACTACTTACAATAATTATCTTCTTCGGATGCAGTCGGTCAAGTATTTTAAGAATGCTTTCTTTCAGCGTAGTTCCACGTACTATACTGTCATCTATAATGACAAGATTGTCTACGTAAGGAACAAGCGACTCGTAAGTTACATCATAGACATGCGCAGCAAGATCATTACGCGAAGAGCCTTCAGTAATAAAGGTACGAAGTTTTATATCCTTCCACGCAACCTTCTCACTACGGACATATTGATGAAGAATCTCTTCAAGCTCCTCATACGAAGGTTTATGGTCCAAATTCCTGATGCGCTCTATTTTCTGTTCATTTATATAACGCTTAAAGCCACTGAGCATACCGTAAAATGCGACTTCTGCCGTATTAGGTATAAACGAGAACACAGTGTGTTCTGTGTCATAATCAACGGCCTTAAGTATGGATGTCGTCAGCTGCTCACCAAGTTTTTTACGTTCCTTGTATATGTCTCTGTCTGAACCGCGACTGAAATATATACGCTCGAATGAACATTTGGCATCACCCTTCTGTTCAAGAATGCGCTCAATAGAGCTTTCACCATTTTTCTTCACTATCAAAGCACATCCAGGCTCAAGTTCGTTTATTTCATCACATTCCAGGTCGAATGTTGTCTGAAGCACAGGACGCTCACTTGCAAGAACGATAAATTCGTCGTTTTTATACCAAAAAGCAGGACGTATGCCCCATGGATCACGCATTGAAAACATTTCTCCGCTTCCGGTCAATCCGCACATTACATAACCGCCGTCATAGTCAGCCATCGTAGACTTCAACACATTGCTTATCTTGATGTTGTCTTCTATATAGCGTGTAATGTCCTGATCCTTAAGCCCTTTCTTTTGCCCTTCAATAAAATTACGCTCAACTTCACGGTCAAGTCTGTGGCCCATGAATTCAAGGGTTATGTAACTGTCGCTGTAAATTCTCGGATATTGGCCTTGCTTAACCAACTTTGCAAATATCTCATCGATATTTGTCATATTGAAGTTTCCACACAGACACAAGTTCTTTGCACGCCAGTTGTTGCGACGCAGAAAAGGATGAACATAAGAAAGTCCGCTCTTTCCCGTTGTAGAATAGCGCAAATGTCCCATATACAATTCACCGGCAAAAGGCAGGTTTCTTTTCGCATAATCGACATCCGAAAGTTGTTGCGGAGTAAGACTTTTAAATTTTTTCTGAACGTTGCCAAAAATTTCTGTAATGGCATTAGAGCCTTCAGCACGCTCACGGAACATATATTCTGAACCCGGCACAGCGTCAAGATTAACACATGCCATACCTGCTCCTTCTTGTCCCCTGTTATGCTGTTTCTCCATCATAAGATAGAGTTTGTTTAGCCCAAACATCCACGTTCCGTACTTTTGTTGGTAGTAGTCCAATGGCTTAAGCAGTCTTACCATTGCAACTCCACATTCATGCTTCAATGGTTCCATCATTATTATTATAATAAATTAAAAAGCTAATTCATAATATGAAAAATCATCTGCTTTAACTTAAGATTTCTGATATTATTCTTTAGCTTTCTCATTAATAATATTTTATTCAACAGTTACCGATTTTGCCAAATTTCGAGGCTGGTCAACATTTTTACCTTTACAAACAGCTATATGATAAGCCAACAATTGTAACGGTATTGTCGCCAACAATGGTTCTAGACACTCTTCCGTGTCAGGCAACTCGATAAATTCGTCGGCAATTTTACTAATCGTTTCATCACCTTTCGAAACTAACGCAATGACTTTTCCCTTACGTGCCTTTATTTCCTGTATATTACTCAACACCTTTTCATACATTGCATTGCGCGTTGCAATAACGACAACAGGCATATCTGAATCGATAAGAGCAATAGGCCCGTGCTTCATTTCTGCTGCAGGATAGCCTTCGGCGTGTATATAGCTTATCTCCTTCAGCTTCAAAGCACCCTCCAATGCCACAGGATAGCTATAGCCTCTGCCCAAATATAAGAAATTGCGTGCATATGTAAATATTCTACTTAAAGACGATATTCTGTCATTAAGTTTTAAGGTTTCTTCCATTTTACTTGGAATACCGTTTAAACCTTTTACTATTCGAGTATATTCATCCTCACTGACAGTGTTTTTTTCCTTAGCCAAGGCCAAAGCCAACATTGTCAATACAGTAACCTGGCCTGTAAATGCCTTGGTTGACGCAACGCCGATTTCAGGTCCAACATGTATATATGAACCTGTATCCGTTGCACGAGGTATACTTGAACCAATAGCATTACAAATGCCATAAATAAACGCGCCATGCTGTTTTGCCAATTTTACCGCAGCCAAAGTGTCGGCCGTCTCACCACTCTGTGATATGGCAATGACAACATCATTACTTGTTACAACAGGATTTCTATATCTGAACTCGCTCGCGTATTCTACCTCGACAGGTATACGGCAAAGACTTTCGATGATTTGTTTTCCTATCAGACCGGCATGCCATGAAGTTCCGCATGCCACAATTATAATACGCTTAGCTGAAAGCAAGCGCTCCTTATAATCAATAACAGCACTTAATGTAACGTTGGTAGCCTCAACATTCACACGGCCACGCATACAATTCTTTATACATTCAGGCTGTTCAAAAATCTCTTTCAGCATAAAATGCGGGAAGCCGCCTTTTTCAATCTGCCCTAAATCAAGGTCTACAGTCTGAATTTTCTGAAAGAGTTCTCTATTTAATATATCAACGACCTTAAGACTTTCGCCACGCTTCATTACGGCAATACTGCCATCCTCAAGATAAGCCACCTTATCTGTATATTCCACAATTGGACTTGCGTCTGATGCAAGAAAGAACTCATCATCGGCGACGCCAATGACCAAAGGACTTTGCTTGCAGGCTGCAATTATCTGGTCAGGCTCACGCTTGTCAAGAAGTGCTATCGAATATGCTCCGATTACTTCATGAAGTGCTACCTGAACAGAAGACAGAAGGTCTAGATTTTTCTTATTTTGTATATATTCAATAAGCTGGACCAACACTTCCGTATCAGTATCCGAGCGGAAGGTAAGCCCTTTTGACTGAAGTTTCTTCTTCAAGTCAGCATAATTTTCTATTATTCCGTTGTGAATAATAGCAAGATTCTTTGATTCAGAATAATGTGGATGTGCGTTAATGGAAGAAGGCTCACCATGAGTAGCCCATCGTGTATGAGCAATACCCACGGTACCCGATATATCTTTGTCTTTACAAAATAAATCTAAGTCCTTTACCTTACCCTTTGTCTTATATACATTCAGCCCACCGTCTGAATTAAGCAAAGCCAGGCCGGCACTATCGTATCCGCGATACTCCAGTCTACCCAAGCCCTTAATCAAAACCGGGTAAGCATCTTTTTTTCCTATATAACCAACAATTCCACACATAATCAAACTACTTCAACACATTAACCATCAATGAAGCTACAGATGTCAGAATGCTGACCACCGAGAACCATATTGTAGTACTTGAACCTATAGCTGAGTTTCTAGCCTGAACGCTGTTTGGCTCAACATACAGATAATCATTCTGCTGAAGATAATAATATGGAGAATTTATCAGGTTAGCATCGTTGAGGTTAAGTCTATGAACAGACTTCTCGCCTGTTTCATCCTCGCGTATCAGCAACACATTTCCGCGCTTACCATAAATTGTAAGGTCACCAGCTCTTGCCAAAGCCTCAATAACACTGATTTTTTCCTGATCAACATTAAATACGCCGGGCGACTTCACCTCACCGGCAACAGTAACCTTAAAGCTGGCCATCTTAACAGTTACGATAGGATTTTCCGTTTTAGACATATACGGAAGAATCTTCTCGCATATATAATTTTCACATTGTCTTTTTGTCATTCCTCCAACTTTCAATCGTCCGACAACAGGGAAATTAATATATCCGTCATTGTCAACAAGATAAGTCTGCAAAGCTACAGATCCGGTTGACAAGCTACCTGTCGCATTAAGAGTGTTGGTTACAGAAAGGTTAAAAGGCGTTGCAGCCTTTGGATCCGTTGTGCTGACAGTTATCGTCAATAAGTCTTTTGGCATAATTCTTGCGTCGAACAAACCTTTTGATGCCGCATAGTTCAATGAATCTGCATTCTGGAAATAAGCAATCTGCTTACTGCTTCCACAACTTCCTAAAGTAAGGCACAAAACGGCCAAAACTATAAAAAAAAGATTTCTTTTCATATTACACATGTGACGTATATCGTAAAACTTTGCAAAAATACTTCTATTTTTTGATATTGGCAAATATTTCTATAATTAAATAGACAAACTGAAATTCATACACCTAGCCACTAAGCATTCATCAATGCTATATTTTTGTGTTTATTTCTGATATTTTGAATTTACAGATTAAGAAACAGACATTCATCTGCCCTTTCATCTTATGCTTTTTCAACTGCAGGCAATATAAATTGTCATAACCGTCATGTATATATATCGATAAAAGCCTCTCTTGCAAAACGTTAATGTTAAGCAAAAGAGGCTTCATTTATTTATTCAAAATTAAAATTTGAAATAGTTCTTTGCATTGTTATAGCTGATATCTTCAACCATGCGATACAAGCTTTCTTTGTCATCAGGCAGCAATCCTTTCTCAACATCGTTTCCGAGAAGGTTGCAAAGCAGACGACGGAAATACTCATGGCGAGGATAAGACAAGAACGAACGGCTGTCTGTAAGCATTCCGACGAAACGGCTCAAGAGACCGAGAACTGACAAAGCATTCATCTGTTTTGTCATACCATCAAGCTGGTCATTGAACCACCATCCGCTACCAAACTGTATCTTGCCCGGGCATGAGCCGTCCTGGAAGTTACCAAGCATTGTGGCTATAACCTCGTTGGCACACGGATTCAATGTATATAATATTGTACGTGTAAGCTTTCCTTCTGAATTGAGATGATCGAGGAAATGGCTCATTGCCTTTGCCGTGTTAAACTCACCAATAGAATCGAATCCTGTATCCGGTCCAAGTTTCTTAAACATCAGGCTGTTATTGTCGCGTATTGCACCATAGTGATACTGCTGTGTCCAGTCGCTTGCATAATCCATCTCGGCAAAGATAACAAGCATGCAATGTTTAAACTGACGCACCTCCTGAGCTGACAGCTGCTGTCCACGCATGGCTTTTTCAAATATTATCTCTATCTGGCTGTCTGTGTAAGGCTCGTCATAGAACTCCTCGATTCCGTGGTCGGACAGACGGCAACCATTCTCATGGAAGAAGTCATGACGTTTCTGTAAAGCGTCAATCATATCCTGGAATTTAGAGATTGTAACTCCTGCAACCTCGCCAAGCTTAGTTACATATTCGGCAAAATTCTTTGTATTGTCAACTGCCATAGCCTTGTCAGGTCTCCAGGCAGGAATCATCTTAATTTCAAATCCGCTCTCACGAGTCTGCTTATGATATCTCAAATCATCGATAGGATCATCCGTTGTACATACGCACTCTACATTATAACGGCGCATAAATCCTCTTGCAGTATATCCAGGCTGCTGGAGTTTCTCATTACATTCGTCATAAATCTCTCTTGCTGTTTTAGGACTAAGAAGTTTGTCTATACCGAAAGCTGTTTTAAGCTCAAGATGTGTCCAATGATAAAGCGGATTTCTGAATGTATATGGAACAGTCTCAGCCCATTTTTCAAACTTCTCCCAGTCACTGGTTTCTGTTCCTGTACAGTATTTTTCAGGAACGCCGTTAGTACGCATTGCACGCCATTTATAATGGTCTCCGCCAAGCCACAGCTCTGTAATGCTTTTGAACTTGTGGTCATTGGCAACCATTTCCGGAATCAAATGACAATGGTAATCGATAATAGGCATTTTGGCTGCGTGATTATGAAATAGATCCTGAGCAGTAGTTGTTTCTAGCAGGAAGTTTTCATCCATAAATTTTTTCATGTTTGTTTTTATTTAAAAGCGTTAATTATAAATTTTAATTTATCCTAATTTATTTATGCAAATATACAGCATTTTTTTTGATTTCATATTATTTTAAATTATATTTGCACAAAATAAAAGTCATAAACGATGTCGGTATAAGATTAATTAATATCAGCCATGTCAAAAATAACAAGAACAAACCGAGTTTTGCTAATATACACAGGTGGCACAATTGGTATGGGTAAGAACCCTGATACGGGAGTTTTGGAACCATTGGACTTCAACCACCTTGTGAGTTGTCTGCCCGAATTTTCAATGTTGAGGACAGGAGTTGAAACATATCAATTCACACAGCCGATTGATTCAAGCGACATGTCACCACGATTTTGGTCACAACTTGTAAGAATCATAGCTGAGCGATATGATCAATATGACGGCTTTGTCATTCTTCACGGAACAGACACGATGGCTTATACAGCATCAGCGCTTTCATTTATGCTTGAAAACCTGACAAAACCGGTAGTGCTCACTGGAAGCCAGTTGCCTATAAACCAACTGCGCACAGACGGCAAGGAAAATCTTATCACGAGCATTGAGATTGCATCAGCTTCACACCCTGACGGCACAGCCATGGTGCCTGAAGTATGTATATATTTCAGCGGCAAACTGCTACGAGGAAACAGATCGACAAAAACAAATGCCGACGGATTTAATGCCTTTGAATCTTTCAACTTTCCTCACCTTGCCGAAGCCGGTGTAAACATCATCTATCATGAAGAATATATCTTAAAGCCCGACTACAGCAAGCCTATGATTCCTCACACGGCAATAGACCCCAATGTAGTAGTGTTCTCACTATTTCCCGGCTTGCAAGAAAAGATTATACACCACGTACTTGAAGCTCCCGAACTGAGGTCGATTGTAATGAGAAGCTTCGGAAGCGGAAATGCCCCTAAGGCATCTTGGCTTATCAGAACATTAAAACAGGCCAGTCTCCGCGGGGTTACAATTGTAAACATAAGCCAATGCCTGGCAGGAACTGTTGAAATGACAAGATATGACACAGGCTACAGGCTAAAGAGCACGGGCGTCATAAGCGGATATGACAGCACGGTTGAATGTGCCGTAACAAAACTTATGTGCCTTCAGGCAAGATTTACAGACTCTAAAATTGTAAGAAATTACATGAATCGTGCACTATGCGGCGAAATAACAATTTAAATATAAAAAAGTATAACAAAGTTGTACGTTTCAAATTTATTGAATATCTTTGCCAAAAGTAATTGCCATGGGCGAAACTTCAAAAGACATCACCACATGGACATTGCAAGTTAAATAAAAATATTAAAAAATCTGCTTATTAAAGACAATTAAAAAACAAAAAGATTATGAAAGAGTTAAAAGGAACAAAGACCGAAAAGAATCTTCAGGAAGCATTTGCAGGCGAGTCAATGGCACGCAACAAGTATACTTATTTTGCATCAAAGGCAAAAAAGGACGGATATGTACAGATTGCTGCTATATTTGAAGAGACTGCAAAGAATGAACAAGAGCATGCTAAACTATGGTATAAATATCTGAACGGAAACAAGATTAACGGTACAGAGGCTAACCTTGCTGACGCTGCTGCCGGCGAGAACTTCGAATGGACAGACATGTATGCCCGCATGGCAAAAGAAGCCCGTGAAGAAGGATTCGACGAAATAGCTGCTAAATTTGAAGGTGTTGCTGAAATTGAGAAGCATCACGAGGAGCGCTATCGCAAACTGTTGAAGAACGTTCAGGACAAGCAGGTATTCTCTAAAGACGGCGACTGCATCTGGCAGTGCTCTAACTGCGGTCACATCGTTATCGGCAAAGAGGCTCCTAGCGTATGCCCGGTTTGCAGCCACGCACAGAGCTATTTCCAGATTGAAGCAAGAAACTATTAATTTAGTCATAGCGAAATAACTTATAAAATGGAGACTTAAGGTGTGTTTACCTTATGTCTCCATTTTTTTGTATACAAAACAGACATAATATAAATATCTGAGATGAGACGCGGTTAATGGTTATGCATATATTTCGGTATTAAATTTTAAAGGATAAAAATATCATGCAGTAACACACAATTACTCAACAAACATTATACGCTCTATCCGCTAAACATTAATGACCCGCACAAAATCGTAATGCGAAAAATAGGACAAAATAAGAAAACTCGATTATTTTAACGCTCCCAGAACAGGCATGCTGTTCATACAGTCATACTTTTGGCAGAATTAGCAAAAAACACGGTGTTATAGTTAAGTATCTATAAATCAACACATTATAAAGAAAAGTATATCGACATCAATTTGTTAAATTACGTTACTCTATCGTTTATGTATCAAAAGTGGCCGCTTTATGATGCACAAACGGCAGGTTAACTATATACAAACCATTGAACAAAACAGCAAATGTAGTAAGTTTTCAGGTAAAAGCCATGCAACTACGTGAATATGTCTTAATATTCAGCTCATAAATTCAGCACAAATAAACATCCGTTAACACAGACATTTCTAGAATGGAGAAAACTCATGTCATGATTTTTTACGGAAAAGCAGAACAGACAACATGTAAGCCCGAATTAACGCATTGAATTAAGACTATATTTCAAAAAGGCCTAACAGCAACAGACAACAGCCACAAAAAAAATAACACTTACCGACAAAGTCAGCCATGATGCGATCAAAACAAACATTATGACACAGAGAATATATGTTTATATATATAGACAAAAAAACGCATCGGGAGCCGAAAAAAGGCCCGATGCGTTTTTTGTTTTGCCTGTCTGCAACAACAGTCAAAAGATTTGTCGTTTGCGTTTGGTATTATTCAAAAGACATAAATTTCAATTTTATATAATTACAGTTATAGTCTGAACTTCAGGCAATCGCTAATTTTCTGCATTGTCGTAAGACGTGTAGGCACAAGCGGAAGCCTCAACACATTCTCTATCATGCCCATTTCATGAAGCATCGCTTTCACTCCGGCAGGATTACCGTCAACAAACAGAAGATTAAACAGGTCAGTAAAACGATGATGTATCTTTCTAGCACTGTCTATTTCACCGTTCTTCTCAAGCCTTATCATACGTGAAAACTCTTTCGGAAGAGCATTTCCTATAACAGATATTACACCGACAGCACCACATGCTATCATCGGGAACGTCAGTGCGTCGTCACCGCTGATGACATCAAAGTCATCAGGCTTGTTCTTAATAATTTCATCCACCTGTTCAAGGCTTCCACTTGCCTCTTTCACGGCAACGATGTTGTCACAGTCGCGTGCGAGACGCACTGTTGTCTCTGCCTTTAGGTTTACACCTGTACGTCCCGGTACATTATATAACACAACGGGTAACTTTGTTGCACCGGCAATAGCCTTAAAGTGCTGATAAAGTCCCTCCTGTGAAGGCTTGTTATAATAAGGGCATACGCTCAGTACACCGTCTATACCAGAAAAGTCAGCAGTCTTAAGCTCATTCACAACTTCGGCAGTATTGTTACCTCCACAGCCCATAAGGATAGGAACCTTGTCGCCCACTTTCTCAACAACAAGTTCCTTTATACGCTGTTTCTCCTCTTTTGTCAGAGTCGGGGTCTCACCCGTAGTAGCCAAGATACAGAAGAAATCTGCACCATTTTTCAGTTGATAGTCTAACAATCGGCCCAATGTGACATAGTCAACCGAGCCATCCGAACTAAATGGTGTTATCAGGGCAATGCCTAAGCCTTTGAATATGTTTTGCATAATAATATGTATTTCTTCTTATAATTGTATGCAAAAATACGATTTTTACGTCAAAACGCAAAATAAAACTCACTATTTTATAAACATCTTACATTTAGACATCAGTTTGAGCCTATGTAGAGGAACAACATTCCGAGCAACACTAATATGAGGTCGACAAGCTTACTCTTAAGATTTTTCTCATGCAACAACACTGCACCGAAAAGGAAAGAGACTATCACACTGCCACGCCTTACCATGGATACGATGCTGATCATTGCTCCGGGGATACTTAGGGCGTAGAAATAAACAAAATCGGCGGCACTCAAAAATACGCTGATAAGGATTATACACCAGTCCCATCTGAAAGGTGTTGTCTTTTTTGATTTTGGAAGCCAAAGGACAATAAGCATGACACCCATCATAAAACACTGATAAATATTATACCAGCTCTGCACCATCATTGTGTCAAGCCCTACTCCGCCATGACTCACAGGAGCCATAAGATATTTGTCATAAAGACCGCTGACGGCACCAAGCACGGCAGCCAGTACGATGAAATAAATCCAACGGTCATGCTTGAAATCTATTCCTTCCTTCTTACCGCTACGGCTGAGCATAAAGAAAGAAGCGACGGCCAGGGCAACACCTATCCACTGATATACGTTAAGACGCTCGCCAAACACCAAGAGGGCACCTATGAGCACCATAACCGGTCGCGTGGCATTGATAGGTCCGACGATGGTCAGCGGAAGATGCTTCATACCGAAATATCCGAAAACCCATGATGACAGCACAATAAGACTCTTCAAGATTATATACTTGTGCACTTCCCATCCGCCGGCTCCGACATGGAAAATACTTCCGTCAAGAACATCCGTATTGTAAGACAGAATGATGAACGGAAGAAAAATCAAAGATGAAAACAATGTGTTGAGAAACAGCACAGGTATAACGGCATTGTTATCGAGCGACTTTTTCTTGAACGAATCATAAAAGCCCAACAATGCTGCCGACAAAAAAGCTAATAATAACCACATTACCTTAAAATTTATATTTACCTATTTATTTTTTAGACCTTATATACTTAATACTCTATATTTTCCAAGAACAATGCATTTCCCGGCATGCTCTCGCCTGCACCGGAACGGCGCTTGCCCTCTATTACGGCTCTAAAATCATCAACACTTATACGTCCGCGCCCGACATCAACCAATGTACCGACCACAGCTCTTACCATGTTACGGAGAAACCTGTTGGCAGTAATTACAAAATGCCAGTTATATTCACCGTCCTTTACCCATCTGGCTTCCGTCACATCACACAATGTTGTCTTAACATCAGTGTTGCTCTTGCAAAAAGCGGCAAAGTCATCATACTCAAGCAACATTGAGGCTGCCTTGTTCATTTTGTCGAAATCAAGGTCATAAAATAATTCACATGAATAACTGCGCAAGAAAGGGTCTTTATGCTGATGTACATAATAATGGTATGTCCTCGACTTGGCACTGAAGCGGGCATGCATCTCGCTGTCAACCGGCATAACTCTATCAGCAGAAATATCTCTCGGCAAAAGCCTGTTCAACTTGTAAACGAGCTGAGCACAGTCAATGGTCTTATCCGTGTCAAAATGTGCCACCATCATCCTGGCATGTACTCCGGTGTCTGTACGTCCGGCTCCTACAACTTGAATATCCTCACGCAGAAGAGTTGACAATGCATCCTGCAACTTCTCCTGAACAGAAACGGCATTTGGCTGTATCTGCCATCCATGATAAGCCGTGCCGTCATATTTGAAATAGACAAAATATCTCTGCATGAATTTATGCTGTGTAAAAAACTCTTGTGCAAAATTACATATTTTTTCACAAGTTATAGCCATAAGGCTAACTTAAAGCATATAATTGTATCAATTAATCATGAATATCTGGCAATATCTATATTTATTACGGAATAAAGATTGGAGCTTTAAGCATATTTAATGTGACAATGTGCTTACAATATGTCATCCGGTGTGTGTGTCACCACATCATCTTCTTGGCATACACCACCAACACACTGAATGAGAATATGGCCACATATATTAATACAAGCTGCAACAGTCCAATAGCTATGCCGTCGATACTTGCTCCCGGCAGTTCTGCTACAAATGACACGCCGGAATTAAGAAGGACAACAACTTTAAGAAGCAAAGCCGACAGCAAAGTTTGAAGATAAGGTACAAAACTCAACGCGGCCATAAGTACGGCTCCATAAAGGATTATAGTGGCAGCCGGCACGACAATGATGTTTGTCAGAAGGAAATAACAAGAAAAACGCCCAAAATAAAAGGCTATAAGCGGGGCAACTCCTATCTGAGCTGCCAACGAAACCGACATCATCTGCCATATCTGTCTAATAACGGGTATGCCCATAACACAGCCAGGCATAAGGTTAAGAACCGGACGATAAAACAGGATGATGAAAAACACGGCGGCAAACGACATCTGAAAACCTACATCATACAGATAAAGCGGATTGACTATGAGTATTACGACTGCTGCCACGGCTAATGTGTTAAGCGACATTTTGTTGCGGTTTAACAGACTGACAAACGAATACACCGTAATCATTACAGCCGAACGCACCACAGATGCAGACATTCCGACAATAAACACATAAGTCCAAATGGCAAGCAGGATAAGCACCTGAGACGCAATTTGCCAACGGCGACGCAAAAAAATCAGTGACAGTATTGCGTAGATTATTCCGAGATGCAACCCTGACAAAGCCAAGATATGTGACGCTCCTGAAACAGAATAATCTTCCTTCAGTCTGTCAGACAATGATGATTTGTCGCCCAATGTCATAGCAGCCAGCACGGCATACGACTGTCCACTAAAGCCCATGTCGGTATAACGGCGCAAAAGTCTGTCGCGAAACACCAAGGCAGCAATGCGTGTCCGCTGAATCAGAGACAAACGCGTAAGGTCAACAACAGCCTTGCTCCACTCGTCGATATATATAAATGTGGTGGCAACATATCCGTGATAAAGCAAATAGCGGCCATAGTCAAAATCAGAATCAGCATATCCCGATGGCTTTTCAAGTAAGGAAACGGCCTTTATCCCGTCGCCTACACGCAGTTTGTCGGCACGCTCATCCCTGTAAATGCTCGCCTTAACCTTTACAGGATGATTGACGTCTGCTATCATAAGATCACATCTTATCACTTTACCGGAAACTACAGGCTGACTTATGACAACTGCCGAATAGGCCATGTCTTTATCAGGCACAGGCATATAAGCTTTATCAAGTTCAACCGACACAAGCGAACCGCCAAAGAGCATACATGTAATGAATATCATGACTGACTGCAAAATGCAATGTTTCCAAGCCAAAAGCGTAAGCAATAAAGACACTACAGTTGCTGCGAACCATGCTTTAAACGACAATACGCCATAAAGAAGTTCGCCCAAAACTATACCTGCAATAAGGAACAAGGCCAAGCGCAGGACAGGATACAATTGTATTTGTCCGTTTGTTTTCATTTATTAAGGTTAACCGGTACACAGGCTATAAATGTTCTGTGTTATGCAAATATACAACTTTATCACCAAAGCTGTCATCTTTAACCCATGTTTTTACACAAACTAAAATCTCTTTATTCCATTTTTCTGTAATATGTGCCACGATATTTCGTTTTTGACAAATTTACATTATCTTTGCAATATGATACTATATTTCTCCGGAACAGGAAACACCAAATGGGCAGCAACAGCGCTAAGTGAAAAGACTGGCGAAAAGCTGATAGACATAACCGATGTGGCAAACACCGACGTGAGCTACAAACTGGAGGAAGGCGAACGACTTGGTTTCTGCTTTCCCGTGCATGGCTGGCGCCCGCCGCTAATCGTAAGAAAATTCATCAAAAGACTTTCAGTCATCAATCCTGAAGGTCATTATTGCTATGCATTATGCACAACAGGCGACAATGTTGGCGAAGCAATTGACATTTTTGAGAAAGACCTCGGGAAAAAAGGTATACATCTCGACGGTGCCTTTTCACTGATTATGCCCGAATCGTATGTAGGTCTGCCGTTCATGGATGTTGACACGCCGGAGAAAGAAAAGCAGAAAAAGAGAAAGGCTGCCGAAGATCTTGAACGCTTTGCTGAAATGATAACAGAGCGCAAAAAAGGCATAAGAGACCTCGTCATAGGAAGATGGCCAAAAATCAACAGCCGTCTCATTGGCAGCTGCTTTGTAAAATATCTCATCACAGACAAGCCTTTCTATGTCGCTGAGGACAAATGCATAAAATGCGGCAAATGTGCCGAAGCCTGTCCTGTAAACGACATTATATGGAGCAAAGGCTCAATGCCAAAATGGAAACACAACGGATCTTGTCTTTCTTGCTTTGCCTGTTATCATCATTGCCCTAAGCATGCCATAGAATACGGCAAGAGGACAAAAAACAAAGGACAATATTTCTTTGAAAAGAATGATATGCCATGACAGTGCCGCCAATATTAAAAGGCATTTACATAAAACATTTTTTGAATAAACTCATCACTCATCACATTTTACCGTAAAACACTGTCGACATGAGAATTAAAATGTGACAAGTAAAAAAACAGACTCATCACACAAGCTGTAAATACAACTTAAATGATGAGTCTTTATCATAATTTGCGACATATAAGCCCAACGGCTTAATCATGCTGAAATTATCTTATGAAGTTTGTGCGTATTGTCGGCTCCTCAACCGGCAGACTAACTCCGGCTTTCTTTCCGGCTTCAATACATTTAAGCAGCCACGCCATGTTCTGTCCCAGGCGGCGCATTGTCTGCATGCCTTCCTCATCCATAAACACATCTTCAGGCTTATTGCCATGCACCTGATTCCAATATACAGAAGGTACGGTAGGCATATTGCATATTCCATAATACTTATTCAAATCATCGAATCCGGCAGAAGCCCCGCCGCGACGGCAGCTTACTACAGTTGCTGCCGGCTTGTTGGTATAAAGCGACGCCTTGCTGCAGAACGCCCTGTCCATAAACGGCTTAATGAAACCAGAAGGTCCGGCAAAATGGATAGGTGTGCCGAAGACAAATCCGTCAGCCTCGTCAACCTTCTCAAGAAATCTGTTCACTGTGTCTTCATCGTACCAGCAACGCTTTGTAACACTGCATTTACCGCAACCTATACATCCCATTATAGGCTTGTTGCCACACCAAAATATCTCTGTATCGATGCCACACTTAGCCAGCTCGCCTGCTACGACCTCCAATGCGGCGTGTGTGCATCCGTTAGCCTTAGGGCTACCATTAACCAATAATACTTTCATAATATATCTCTTTAATCTCAAATTAATGTCATTCAAATAAACAAGGACGAACGGTCTGAACACAGTCAGACACGTCCGTCCCGATAGTTATGTCGACAAATAATTAATATACACGCGGACCAAAGATGGCTGTTCCAACACGCACCATTGTGCTGCGGCACTGAACGGCTATCTTGTAATCATCACTCATTCCCCATGAACGTTCGCAAAACGCATCATCGTCGGCAAAATAACGTGCCTTAACCTCATCAAAGAAGTCGGCAGCCGTGTTAAACTCACGTCTAATCTGAGTCTCATCGTCAACATTAGAGGCCATCATCATCAAGCCGCATATCTGCACATTGTGAAGTTCGCGCCACTCTCCGTTCTCAAGGAGTTCACGGCAGGCGTCGAGAGTGAGTCCGTATTTTGTGGCCTCTTCGGCGATATGCAGTTCAAGCAGCACTTTTATAACACGATTGTGCTTAGCGGCGTGCTTGTTTATCTCTTTCAGAAGTTTCAGAGAGTCGACAGCCTCAACCATTGAAATATAAGGTGCAATGTATTTCACCTTGTTGGTCTGAAGATGTCCTATGAAGTGCCACTCTATGTCATCGGGCAGATTCTGCTGTTTTTTTGCCAGTTCCTGCTCATGACTTTCACCGAAAACGCGCTGCCCGGAATTATATGCAGCCTCGATGTATTCATCGGGATGAAACTTGCTCACGGCAACAAGGCGTACACCCTGCGGCAGTGTGTCAAGTATGTTTTTCAGATTAGCCGCAACGTCAACGTTCATTATTGATGCGCCTCCTCCGCATTCTGTCCGTCCTGCTCATACTCAGGTTTGTCGTCAACCTCAGTTTTTTTCAGGGTCTGATTGTGCTCAAACACATCCATTATCTGAGTTTCAGCTATGCTTGCAATAACATAGTCGATCATTGTTCCGCCCATAACCTCGTCGATGCTCTTTACTGCACCCGGCAATGTGCTGCCGTGTACGAGATAATTGACAGTAGATTTTTTCTCTTTTTCTGTTTTCTCGTCGATGGTTATAAACTGCAGTTTAGCCTTATACCAACGGTCGGCTGAAGGAGAATCGCTGAAGAATATTTCGCCATAAGCAGCTTTCTTGATATCCTTAACCTCAAACTCGCCACTTATGTAAGACGACATCTCTTCGATTATGCTTGCCTCAGCTTCAGTAAAGCTGAGCGCATCTACAACATACTGCTCCGTTACTTTCTTCTGACTTCCGTCTTCCATTGTCTTTTCGTAACGTATTTTGCATTCAAACCATGTTGATGTTCTGCTTCTCATCATATCCTTTTATAATTTAAATTCTGTTTCTATATTTTATTTATCCTGACCATGAAGGCTCGATAAAGCCGTGCAAAAGTAATTAAATATCCCGACAACACAAAATCAATCTGAATAAAAGAATATAGTTAACCATAATTATATATTAACAACAATTCAATAATGTAAATTACTTTATTGTATCTAAGATACTTATTACGAATTAAAACTTTTCCAACCTGATATGTTCAACATAAACATTTTTACCCATTCTAGTTGCATTGTCATTCATTAGAACCCCAGAATAACCATCTTTAACTATTAATATCATTTTATAATTGTACATAGAACCATCATTATCGTAAGCCTTACCAATATTTGAATTAATATATATTTCTTGTCCTTTATTCACATAGAAATAATCATTAACTTTATTAAGAGCGTAACAAACAAATTCTTTATCACGTTGGATTTCATATTTCTTCATCTCATAACAATATGAAGCTTCATAATCAATAAGCAAATATACTGTTCCGTTTTTGTACAAACCAACTTCACCTTTTCCAAATCCATCTACTATATTCCAATATCCAACTTCTTTATATTCAGACATCAATTTACTTATATATGCCTGTTTATTTTTCCCATTTAAATCAATAATATTTATCTGATAATCCAAGTAATCTGGCATACTATCCGACTCTTTACAAACATTATTAGTACTATTTGAGATAGAATCATTTATCGTATTATTTATATTAGATTGGTTTGGTTTAAACAAAAATGCCAAATACAAACAAAATATAACAATAATAATAAAGATAAATTTTACAGCAGGTAATATACTTTTCATTTTAATATATAATTAATATTTATCATTAAACTTTAATTTTTATCTAGAAAGCTTGTAGGGATGTATACTTCTACACGATATCCATCTTCACTAGAAACTCTAACTTTTGTATACACGACTCCCCCTTCTATGACGACACATTCTTGTCCTGGGGCAATCATATAAGCCTTCCCCGAAATTAATAAATTCATTACGCCTTCCGAATCATGATTTGATGCATATCGTCCATACATTTTTGCAGTTTCTTTGTCTACACATCCTATGCATTCGGTATTTGTTATCATTATAGAAGGCTTACCACCATAACTGTCAACACCACCATTACATAGACTTAACATCCAAATAAACATCAATGAAAAAAAAAGTATTATATATCTTTTTTTTATTTTAAATTCTGTATTTTCCATAAAAGTATCATTTTTTCCGCAGTTCTTTTAATAATTCACGAAAGTCTTCATTAATAGTATTATTATTCATTTTTATATTCAATGGAGGATTATAAGAATTTATTAGCTCTTTTTCAATCTCTTCAATATTTATCACATTTTTCTCTTCTCTAAAAAACAACAATAAATTGTGTTTCATCCATTCAGACAATTTGTTTTCATCTACTTCCAAAAATTTTGTTTTTCCATTAAAAGGGTTATTTTTATCTCTTGGTATTTTTTTGAATCCCATAAGGCTACCTAATGATTTACGCAAAGTAGACTTACCTGAATTATTTCCTGCAAAATGTTGTTTATAATCTCTATTTTTAAGACTTTTTTTACTAATTCCCGTATAAATAACATCATAACAACATCCGTTATAACAATATTGACATAAGACTGGACTTATGCTCACCTTTGGCAATTTAGCAGAATGTTTTAATGCAATAATATAATTTCCTGATGTATCCGGTAGAAACTCGAATAAATCCTTATCAGGATTAAGCATTCTAAAAACTAATTTTTTAATTTTTTCGCCTTTCATTTTCATTAAATTTTAAGAATCCCAATAAGGCTCCGATTCTAGGATTAAGGTTAATATATAGGAAAGTGTGGAGCCGCTGTTTATTTCTGGAAGGCTCTGGTAAAACCTGGACGTAACAAACAACACCCCACACTTGAACATTTCATGTGAAATTCACACGAAAACACCAAGTGACGAGAGTGATCATTTATCCACGTCCTTTTGAAATTTACCAGATTTCCCAGAAGGATAAAAGCAACACTTTCATCAATTCATTTGACCTGTCTAAACAGGAATATGGTACAAAATTAAATATTTTTTCCCATTCAAACAAATTGTGGGGGTCTTTTTATTTAAATATTTTGTGTCATTTTCCACACATCATGAGTTTCTCAAAAAAGCCTCCTTATAAATACTTTTTATCCGTTCACGTAAAGATTTAGGTTTAATCACTTCAACTGAACGGCTGCGAGATAGTAGCTCCATTATAAAATCATTTGTTATTCGAAGACGTAATGATATACGAAACTCGACATCGTTATCTGTTATTATCCGCTGTGAATGATGAATCGGAGCAGACTTTATAAAACAACCATCCAATGCATCATATCTCAATTCTACATCTTCTACAGGAATATTGACGTCATTCCAAATGCCATAACAATCTTTAAATAATTCTACAACATTAATATCTAAATTACGCACAAACGATTCGTTCCTAATCACCTGAAGACTTCTTATTCTATCTATACCGAAAGTTTTCATTTTATTACCATCAAAAGCGAGAAGATACCAACGTTGATTAGATTCTTTTAAATAATGCGGATATACATGATATCTGTTAATTCTATTACCATTTCGATAATCCACATAAGAAAAATCTACTGGATTAGTATTCTTTATAGCCTCAACCAAAGATATAAGCCATTTACTATATAATGGCCTATGATGTTCAGCAAGCACAAATGATGATAAGTTTGTATCTTTTTCGATAGAATTAATTAAATCAAAATTCATCATAAGTTCACTTACACGCTCCTCATATGAACCTACGTTCTCTTCAATATAATATCCTTGTTGAGAACGATCAAACTTAATATAGATACCAAAAAGTTCACCTATATCACAAATGTCTCTCTCAATAGTTCTATTGCTTATCGAATTATATCCATAATAACCAGTCATTTTGTCATTAACATAATTAACTAGTTCCGTCTTAGGAATGTATTTCCTTATTTGCCTTAATTTATTCAATATAAGCAACATTCTCCTTATACCTTCAACTTGCTTACTCATAATTAATTTATTTTGACATCACAAAAATAAGACATCTCAGCGACAATAGATGTCGTTGAGATGCAAAAAAAATAATTTTCTAATAAAATCCGTCAAAATAAACAACAATATAAAAATAAGATAATACAAAAAATAAGTTATCATTTTTCTTTTATAAATGTCTTAAAATCCTTGCATATCTTTAAAAACAGCATAGGCTCTGAAGCTATTGTATCCCAAAGCCGCTTGCCGCCGCTGAGAACGTGCTTGTCCACATAGTCGACAAGCTCGGGGTTGGTCTTTTTATAACGTATACGCATGGCATTAAGACTTATTACGTTGCCCGTCATAAACGGCACTACCACACTGTCGCCTGAAAGACATATTCCATAGATAGTAGAAATGTTCATCTTGCCCAACTGCATGTTTTGAGAGTCTACCCCATTCCACCAGTATATCTTGCCGACTTCATTTTCACATTCTACATACACAAACTGCCTTACAGCCCTCTTAGGCTTAAGCAACGAAGGATTGGCTACTATATGCGATTCAAGATGGTCGTATTTTCCATCGGCTGACGTTTTCTTCACAAAGTCGATACTTTTAACATTATCAGCATTATACGAAACGGCATTGTTGCCGTCGGGACCTGGCGACAAGGTAAACGAAGTGTTCATGCGCTTAAACAGTTTGCCGTCAACCCAATAAGTCTGAACATATCCGTCAACAGTGCTTCCGTCGGTAAGTGTCAGGCGCACATGATCATTCTCCGGATCACGTTTTTCCTGTGCCAAGGCACAAGCCGAAACGACAATGAATATTATCAGAAAAAACAGTTTGTTCATCAGAAAAATCTTTACCAGTTCAACAAAATGCCGGCAGAAAGCAGCAGGCCATAAATAAACATATTTCGGGCAGTGTCGCCAAGAACCATATTGAGAGCCTTACCTTTGTTAATACGCACCATCTTGCGGTAAGCAGCATAATGAGGTATGAGATAAAGCACCGGAAGGGCAAAAGCAAAGATGTGTCCCTCAAAGGCAAACAGCAGGCCAATGACAACAGCCATTACGCCCGAATATAAATAGGCAGTCCGGCCGGCATCGGCTCCAACCCTTACTACGAGAGTCTTTTTACCCGCCTTGATATCATTGTCGATGTCACGATAATTGTTAATCAGCAGCAAGGTGTCTATGACAAAGCCACAGGCAATTGAAGCGGCAAACACTTCAATGGTAAAATGTTCGGTCTGAAGATAATATGTAACGCACACCGGAACGATACCGAAGAACACCAAAACCAAAACATCGCCAAGGCCGAGATAGGATAATGTCGTAGTGTAAAGGAAACAGAAGAGCACGCAGAACACGCCTACAAGAATCATTTCGAGACCGCCATACAGCACGAGAGGCAAGCCTATGCAACAGGCAATAGCCGTGGTTATTATTATTGCACGGCGCATGGCCCCCGGCGATATCCAGCCTTGCGCACATGCCCGGCGCGGCCCTAGCCTTGTCTCGTCGTCATTGCCTCTGACAAAGTCGAAATAATCATTTATGAAATTAGCGTCAATCTGCATCACGAATGCAAACAACATGCAAAGCAATGCCGGCAGCCATCCAAAATCACTAGCTCCAAGATCTCTTCCGGCAAAAGCCAGACCTATCATAACAGGAACAGCTGCACCTGTAAGGGTCTTAGGGCGCGAAGCCAGCAGCCACGCCTTTGCCGAGTTTAACCTTATTTGTTTTTCGTCCATATAGCTCTTCTTTAAATTATGACAACTACGCAATCCGGCGACAGAACGTCATTAATTATTATGTCTGAAACAACCCGGCTCAGCACCATACACACTGCATCAGCCGGTAAAACACACTGCATATTGCATGCACATGGCACACCACAACGGCAAAGCCCTTATATGCCCACGATACACATTTTTCACGCAGCCGCCCACTTCAAAGGGCGAATCACTTGCAAAAGTAAACATTAAATCGTATATTTGCAAGAAATTAATGATTCTTAAAGCTATGATAGACAAGAATGTAAGTCTGGACCTTATGGCCTTTATCGAAACGGACATACTGCCGCGTTATGCCGCATTTGACAAAGCCCACAATCTGACTCATGTCACACGCGTGATAAACCGCTCGATAAAACTGGCACAAAAAATCGGGGCCGACGTTAACATGGCCTATGCCACAGCAGCGTATCACGACCTCGGACTAGAAGGGCCAAGGGCAATACACCATATTACCAGCGGAAAAATTCTGTCTGCCGACTTACGGCTGCGCAAATGGTTCTCTGATGAACAAATCAAGATAATGAAAGAAGCTGTTGAAGACCACAGGGCTTCGGCATCGCATGCGCCACGAAGCATTTACGGCAAAATAGTGGCTGAAGCCGACCGTGACCTTGAACCTGAAACCGTGTTCAGAAGGATTATTGAATATGGAACCGACCATTATCCTGAAAAGAGCAAAGAAGAACACTGGAAACGATTTTGCGAACATCTGGAAAACAAGTACTCTACACACGGATATATCAAATTGTGGATACCTGGATCAGAAAACGAAAAGAGTCTTAAACAAATTAGAGATCTGATCATTCAGCCGGCAAAGCTAAAAGAAATTTTCGACAGACTCTATAAAGAGGAGACCGGAGATAAATAAGAAAATGATATAAAGACGGGACATACAAGCTGGCATACAACTGAAAAATAATAACATGAAGACATTAATACTTATTGTGTCAATGCTGATTTCTGCATCATGCATCAACGCTCAGACAGCTGACACGCTGCGCCATGAGGTGCTGCTCGAAACAACCAAAGGCAACATACGCATAGCACTGTACAACGAAACGCCGCAGCATCGTGACAATTTCATCAAGCTGGTAAAAGAAGGATTCTACGACGGTCTGCTCTTTCATCGTGTAATCGACAGGTTTATGATACAGACCGGCGACAGTGCAAGCCGACATGCCGCACCGGGACAAATGCTCGGCGACTCGCCCGAAAGCTATAAGATTCCGGCAGAAATAAGATATCCGGCTCTGTTCCATAAACGCGGAGCCGTGGCTGCTGCACGCGAAAGCGACAACGTAAACCCGGACAGAGAGTCGTCAGCATCGCAGTTTTATATAGTATATGGCAGGCGTTTTAACGACAGCATGCTTGACGACGTACAGCTGAGACTCGACAAAAATACCGGAGGCGCGGTTAAATTGACACCTGAAATAAGGGAAGCATATAAACGGTTTGGCGGAACTCCCCATCTTGACGGCCAATATACGGTTTTCGGTGAAGTGACAGAAGGCATAGACACTGTTGAAAATATTGAATGGGCTGAAACAGACAAGAACGACAGGCCTGTTGAAGATATAAGGATTATACGCGCGACAGTGATAAAATAGCGTATAATCAACCGGAAAAATTTTCATGTTACGCCTTTAAAGTTTACACTTAACGTAAACTGAACCATACAGGCACGGATGTGCAAAATGTAAGCATATGCGCCACAAAGCCTCTCAAAACGTAAATATCGGAAATACACTTTCGGGGATATAAAACAGCAGCCGGATAACATAAGTATGGCATCTGATAACACATAAAACGACAGAAAAAGAAGCTGAATATGAAGATTTGACAACCAAAAAGCGGCACGTTTATGCTTAAAAGGCCATCTTTTGACACACAAAAGGACGTAATTCATAATGCAAAAGGGCACCTTTTACAATGCGAAAGGTGGCCTTTTGCATTTTTGTTTTACCGTTTTTATTGCACATTATCTTTGATTTTGCTCTATAACATTAAGCTACAGAGAATTACGCCTGCGCACCTCAAACTGCAATATTTACGCACAAATAATTTTATTTTCTGAAAAACGCAGTATAGAAACGTCAAGAAAAATCAGAAAGACAGCAAAAGGCCACAAATATAATCCATAAGAAACAATAAGAAAAAAGACGACATCACCTATTTAAGATATTTTTGGGATATTCTTCAAAATTACGTCCCTATATTCCAAAATTCTTTGTATTTTTGCACAAGCCAAACAACAGCTTTTCAGACAAAAGCCTTTTGTCTGCATTAAGTCTGTGTTGTTTACCGTATGAAAAGTCTGCTCTGCAGACAGACACATCAGTCACTGTAAGCGAAAAGACTTTGCATTCATCAAAAAAGAACAATTCTAAGTATGAACGTTTTAGAACTAAGTGAACAGGAAATTGGCAGACGCCAAAGTCTTCAAGAGCTGCGCGATATGGGAATAGACCCATATCCTGCCGCCGAGTATCCAACAAATGCTTTCTCGACAGACATAAAAGCGGAATTCAAAGACGAAGAGCCGCACAGAGAAGTATGCATAGCAGGCCGCATGATGAGCCGCCGCGTAATGGGTAAAGCATCTTTCGCCGAGATTAAAGACTCTAAAGGAAGAATTCAAGTTTACATCACACGCGACGACATTTGCCCTGGCGAGGACAAAGACATGTATAATAAAGTTTTCAAAAGACTGCTCGACATCGGAGATTTCATCGGTGTAAAAGGCTTCGTGTTCAGAACCCAGACAGGCGAAATAAGCGTACACGCACAGAGCCTTACGCTGCTGTCAAAGAGCCTCAAGCCGCTACCTATCGTAAAATATAAGGACGGAGTTGCCTACGATAAGTTTGAAGATCCCGAGTTGCGTTATCGTCAGCGCTATGTTGACCTTGTGGTAAACGACGGCGTGAAAGAAACATTCTTGAAGCGTGCAACAGTGCTGAGAACTCTGCGCAAGGTTCTCGACGACGCAGGCTATACCGAGGTTGAGACACCTATACTGCAGTCTATCCCCGGAGGTGCATCTGCACGCCCGTTCATAACTCATTTCAACGCCCTTAACATTGACATGTATATGCGTATCGCCACAGAGCTTTATCTGAAACGACTCATCGTCGGCGGTTTCGAGGGAGTTTACGAACTTGGAAAGAACTTCCGCAACGAAGGCATGGACCGCACGCACAACCCTGAATTTACATGTATGGAGCTGTATGTTCAGTATAAGGACTACAACTGGATGATGTCTTTCACCGAACAGCTGCTCGAAAAGATATGTATCGCTGTCAACGGAAAACCAGAAAGCGAGATTAACGGCAACGTTATCAGCTTCAAGGCTCCGTATCGCCGTCTGCCTATTCTTGATGCAATCAAAGAAAAGACCGGCTACGACCTCAACGGCATGGACGAAGAGCAGATACGTGAGGTTTGCAAAAAGCTGAACATGGAAATAGACGACACCATGGGTAAGGGCAAACTTATCGACGAGATATTCGGCGAGTTCTGCGAGGGCACTTTCATACAGCCTACATTCATCATCGACTATCCTGTAGAGATGTCACCGCTGACAAAGATGCATCGCAGCAAACCTGGACTGACAGAGCGCTTTGAGCTTATGGTAAACGGTAAGGAGCTTGCCAACGCCTACTCTGAGCTTAACGACCCGATTGACCAGGAGGAGCGTTTCAAGGAGCAGATGAGACTTGCCGACAAGGGCGACGACGAAGCTATGATTATCGATCAGGACTTCTTGCGCGCACTACAGTACGGTATGCCTCCTACAAGTGGTATCGGTATAGGTATCGACCGTCTTGTTATGCTCATGACAGGCGAAGTATCTATACAGGAAGTTCTCTTCTTCCCTCAGATGCGCCCGGAGAAGAAAGCGCCCAAGAGTAGCGTTGCCGAGTGGAAGGCTATCGGAGTGCCCGAAGAATGGGTTCCGGTATTCAACAAGTGCGGCTACAATCTTGTATCAGATATCAAAGAAGTTAATCCGCAGAAATTGCAGATGGATGTTTGCGGAATTAACAAGAAATACAAACTCGGCTACGAGAATCCTAAAGTAGACGAATTTGCAAAATGGATTGAGAACGCAAACAACTCTGAAAACGAATAAGTCATTAAGCGGTGGCACACCAGCGGAACACAATTTCTGCCGGCGTGTCACCGCAATGCCTATAGGCATTTAACGCATGGATTAATAATAACGAATCATAAATCTATAAGATGTACGATTGCGGAAGAATAGCAGTTATTGGCGGCGGAAGCTGGGCTACCGCCATTGCCAAAATTGTGGTGGGGCACACACATCATATCGGATGGTATATGCGCCGTGACGACCGCATTGAAGACTTCAAAAGGCTCGGACACAATCCGGCATATCTCACAAGCGTTCATTTCAATATTGACGAGATTGGATTTTCAAGCGACATCAATAAAATAGTGCAGGCTTACGACACCCTGATATTTGTAACTCCCTCGCCATACTTAAAGAACCATCTGAAAAAACTTAAGACAAGGATAAAAGACAAATTCGTTATCACAGCCATAAAGGGAATCGTGCCTGATGAAAATCTTGTTTGTTCTGAATATTTCCATCAGGTATATGACGTTCCTTACGAAAATCTTGCATGTCTGGGAGGTCCGTCACATGCTGAAGAAGTGGCTCTTGAACGACTTTCATACCTCACTGTAGGCTGCAGCGACCGCGAAAAAGCACTTGCTTTCTCTGAAATTTTAGCAAGTGACTATATCAAGACAAAAATAAGCAGCGACGTTATTGGAATAGAATATTCATCTGTTCTGAAAAATGTATATGCCATTGCAGCCGGAGTTTGTAGCGGACTGAAATATGGAGACAACTTTCAGTCGGTGCTGATGTCAAATGCCGTTCAGGAGATGTCGCGCTTTCTTAAGACTATCCATCCCATTGACCGTAACATAACCGACTCGGTTTATTTGGGCGACTTGCTCGTAACCGGATACTCAAACTTTTCAAGAAACCGGACTTTCGGCACAATGATCGGCAAAGGATACAGCATAAAGAGTGCCCAGATTGAAATGGAAATGATAGCAGAAGGCTATTTCGGAACTAAATGCATGAAAGAAATTAACCGTCACTGCCACGTAAACATGCCTATCCTTGACGCCGTTTACAACATTCTTTATGAACGCATATCACCACAAATTGAAATAAAACTTTTAACTGATTCATTCAGATAAAGATCATAAAATCTATATAAACAACAATGGAAAATATTAAATTAGATGTATCCAAAGCCGTTCAATTCCTAAAGGAAAGAACAGTTGAGAACTATGAAGTTAAAGTAAAGGAAGCTCAAGAGGCACTTGAAAACGGAACTTGTCCTGGTAACGACTTCTTGGGTTGGCTGCACTTGCCATCATCAATAACACCTGAATTCCTTAAAGAGATACAGGACTGCGCTAACACTCTGCGCGAAAACTGTGAGGCTATCGTTGTTGCAGGTATCGGCGGAAGTTATCTTGGCGCACGTGCCGTTATTGAGGCTTTGAGCAACTCTTTCGCATGGCTAGTTAACGACAAGAGCAATCCTACAATTCTGTTTGCAGGAAACAACATTGGCGAAGACTATCTGTATGAGCTTACTGAGTATCTTAAAGACAAGAAATTCGGTGTCATCAACATATCTAAATCAGGAACAACAACTGAAACAGCCCTCACATTCAGACTGCTGAAGAAACAATGCGAAGAGCAAAGAGGCAAAGAGGAGGCTAAAAAAGTCATCGTTGCTGTTACTGATGCAAAGAAAGGTGCCGCAAGAGCTGCTGCAGACAAAGAAGGATACAAGACATTTGTTATTCCCGACAACGTTGGCGGACGTTTCTCTGTACTCACTCCGGTAGGTCTTCTGCCTATCGCTTGCGCTGGATTTGACATTACAAAACTTGTTGAAGGTGCTGCTGACATGGAAAAAGCCTGCGGTAAAGACGTTGCCTACAACGAGAATCCAGCTGCCATCTATGCTGCTGTCCGTAACGGACTCTACAGCCAGGCCGGCAAGAAGATTGAGATAATGGTCAACTATCAGCCGAAACTTCACTTTATCAGCGAATGGTGGAAACAGCTATTCGGTGAGAGCGAAGGCAAGGACAACAAGGGTATATTCCCTGCTTCTTGTGACTTCACAACTGACCTTCACTCAATGGGACAGTGGATTCAGCAGGGCGAGCGCTCAATCTATGAAACTGTAATCAGCATTGAGGAGCCTGCTAAGAAACTTCTCTTCCCTAACGACGAGGAAAACCTTGACGGTCTGAACTTCCTCGCAGGCAAGCGTGTTGACGAAGTAAACAAGATGGCTGAACTCGGAACTCGCCTGGCTCACGTAGACGGCGGAGTGCCAAACATCAGAATATCTGTCCCCGTATTGAACGAATATTATATCGGACAGCTTATCTACTTCTTTGAGAAAGCTTGCGGAATAAGCGGCAACATCTTAGGTGTTAATCCGTTTAACCAGCCGGGAGTTGAGGCATACAAGAAGAATATGTTTGCACTGCTCGACAAACCTGGTTACGAGGAAGACAGCAAGGCTATCAAAGAGCGTCTGGCAAAAGAGAAATAATAAATCTCTATAAGCCATGAAAATCTCATGGCAAAAATGAAAAGCCGCAAGCAACTGGCATAATAGACAATAAAGGAAGTATACAGCATGGCTTGCGGCGTCATACAATGTGACTGACTATGTTTGAAAAAGAAATAAAACAATACTTGGAAAGACACGGCTTTGAGGCTTTTAAGCCCAAAGCCGTTCTTTTTGATATGGATGGTGTTTTGTATAACAGTATGCCCTATCATGCAATGAGCTGGAATAAGTCGATGAAGAAGTTCGGACTCAACATAACTCCTGAAGAGGCTTATGAATTTGAAGGAATGAGAGGTGTTGAAACCATTAAGCTGTTAGCCAAGCGCCAGTGGAACAAAGACATCACTGATGAAGAATCAGCCATGATGTATGAAGAAAAGTCTAATGAGTTTAAAAGATGCTCCAAAGCTGAAAAGATGGAGGGTGTAGAAGAACTCATGAGAAAAATCAAGGCAGACGGGCTGAAGATTGTCGTTGTTACAGGAAGCGGTCAAAGAAGTTTGCTTGACAAGCTTGAAAGCGAATTTAACGGACTCATACACAGAGATCTGATAATCAGCAGCTTCGACGTCAAGCACGGCAAGCCCAATCCTGAGCCTTATCTGTGCGGACTTAAAAAAGCCGGCGTTGAGCCTTGGGAAGGAATCGTCGTAGAAAATGCTCCGTTAGGAGTGAGAGCCGGCGTTGCAGCCAACATATTCACAGTGGCAGTAAACACAGGTCCGCTGCCTGACAAGACGCTTGCCGATGAAGGTGCAAACATCATATTCGACAAGATGACTTCATTCAGAGATTCGTGGGAAAAACTGAGTGAAAACTGGAAAAAACAATAAATTTAACAAGCTAAAATTTATGCTTGACGCCCCAAAAATAACACACAACAAGCATAAATACCCAAACAAAACAAAAGGACAATACCCATTAAAAGGCATTGTCCTTTAATTTTATCTAAACTACAGACAGTTATAATTATCCGTAGATAACCTTTCCGTTCTCGTCCTCATAAGGAGCAAGATCCTTAGCGTACTGGTTCATTGCACGCAGGCTCATACCCATAGAAGAGAAACCACCGTCGTGGTAAAGGTTCTGCATTGTAACCTTGCGAGTGAAGTCAGAGAACATCATAACGCAATAGTCAGCACACTCTTCAGCGTTGGCATTGCCGAGTGGAGACATCTTGTTGGCAAAGTCCATCAGGTTGTCCATGTCCTTGATACCCTTACCTGCTGTAGTTGCAGTAGGCGACTGAGATATTGTGTTGATGCGGACATGCTTCTCACGGCCATAAATATATCCGAAACTGCGTGCTATACTCTCGAGCATGCTCTTGGCATCAGCCATATCATTATATCCAAAGAATGTACGCTGTGCTGCAACATAAGTAAGAGCAACAACAGAACCATACTCAGCAATGGCATCCTGCTTCTTGGCAACCTGAAGCATTTTGTGGAACGAAATAGCTGAGATGTCGAGAGTCTTCTGCAGATAATTGTAATCAAGATCGTCGTAAGTACGGTGCTTGCGCACGTTGGGACTCATACCGATAGAATGGAGAACGAAGTCAATTTTACCGCCCAACAACTTAACCGACTCGGCAAAAACTTTTTCCAAATCCTCAACACTTGTAGCATCAGCGGCAATGATAGGTGCGTTAAGCTTTTTGCTAAGCTCATCGAGAGTACCCATGCGCAATGCCATTGCAGTGTTGCTCAAGGTTATTGAAGCGCCTTCTTCTACAGCCTTCACGGCTACTTTCCATGCTATGGAATCTTCATTAAGCGCGCCGAAAATAATACCGCGCTTACCTTTCAACAAATTGTGAGTCATTTTTTATTAATTTCTTTGATTAATTTTAGGGTGCAAATTTACAACATTTATACAATATAGGCAAACAATTAAAGTTAAGATTTATTAGGCAAAACAATTTAAGACAATACATTACACATATTAAAAGGCCAATAAGCTATCCTATATGACTGATAGAGTGCATTAAACATATCATTTTGTAATACTAAGCGCAGAAAATATTACAGACATGATATAAAGACAAAAGACGCCTTGAGGCTGATAAAATGCCACAAGGCGAAATGAACAATACAAAAAACGATATGCAAAATGTATTTACTAAATAATCACGGCCGTGCCGCTGCAAGACACCATAAGCATGGAGCCAGACTCGCCCACTGTCTCATAATCGAGGTCAATACCTACTATGGCATTGGCGCCGAGAGCACTTGCACGTTCGGACATCTCAGCAAGCGCATTGTCTTTTGCCTTGCGCAGGACGCCCTCATACGAACTGCTGCGGCCTCCGAAGAAATCTCTTATGCCAGCAAGAAAATCCTTAAATACGTTGGCTCCTACAATAACCTCACCAGTAACCACGCCAAGATACTCCTTGACGGGTCTGCCTTCTATTGTTGGTGTTGTTGACAATATCATAGCTGTATAAAGTTTAAATTTATATTTTGCGTTATTATATGAAAACAAAGACAATGCAGTTCAGCCAAAGTTATGCCTACTCATTCCATGAAATTTCTGCACTGCCGAAACATTTATGATGATTCTCGTCATAAACGACACAGAACTGACCAGGGGCCACGCCCTGAATAAGATGCTCTGAATGTACAACATACTCGCCTTCTCCCTTGCGTTCCAACGTTGCGGGATGGTATTCGGGCGTATGACGTATCTTGAATGTAACATTAATCTCGTCGGCATCGTTCCACGGATTGCATGTAAGAAAATGGAAATCATGTATGGCAAAGTCTTTCTTATAAGCCGTCAACGGCTCATATCCCTTGCTTACATACAGAATGTTGCGCTTCATATCCTTCTTGACAGCATACCAAGGTCCGCCGCCAAAGCCAAGTCCGTGACGCTGTCCGATGGTGTGAAACCACAAGCCTTTGTGCATTCCTATCTTCTTTCCAGTTTCAAGTTCGAGCACATCTCCGGGGTTTTCACCAAGATAACGGCGGATATAATCATTGTAGTTGATCTTGCCGAGGAAACAGATGCCCTGGCTATCCTTGCGCTTTGCATTGACAAGATGCTCGCGCTCGGCTATCTCGCGCACCTCGTCCTTCATATAATGTCCTATCGGAAACAGTGCCTTACGCAACTGCCAGTCGTATATTTGAGCAAGAAAGTCGGTCTGATCCTTCACCGGGTCAGGACTGGTAACGAGCCATTTCTGTCCGTCGATTATTTCAGTCTGCGCATAATGCCCCGTTGCAATTAAATCATAGTCGTGTCCTGCCTTTTGGTCGAAGGCTCCAAACTTAATAAGTCTGTTGCACATAACGTCAGGATTAGGCGTAAGTCCGTTACGCACCTTGTCCATCGTATATTTAGTCACCTGCTCCCAATATTCCTTATGGCAATCTATTACCCGGAGCTTGCAGCCATACTTGGCTGCAACGGCCGTAGCCATTTCAAGGTCTTCCTCGCTCGAACAGTCCCACTCCTCTTCTTCCTCGGGTCCTATTTTTATATAAAAGCAATCAGGATGCAATCCTTGACGTGCCAATTCATAAACCACAACCGAACTGTCTACGCCGCCGGAAAGCAGCACTGCTATCTTTTTGTCTTTAAGATTCTCCATCATTAATCATTATTTCTTGATGCAAACATACACAAAAATAACGACATTTCACCCTAAAACGGCAACAAATATACACTCTAACCATCTAATCGTATGTGTAAAATAAGTAAAGGGAGAATAATTTAAAATGGTACTTTTAGGAACAATCGTAAAAAAACCTAAGTTTCAGTTAAGGCCTCCAGAACAGGCATCTCACAGAAGAAAACATATTTAAGGACAAATTTTACATAAAATAATGCTTTTAATATAAAAGTCAGCATATCAGGCACTTAACAAAATTCAATGTATGAATGAAAAGACAACATAGCACAAAAGATGGCCTTTTGCATCATAAAAGGCCGTCTTTTACACTGCAATTCGATGCCTTTTGCATGATAAAAGGACGTGTTTTATAGCGAAAATGGGCTATTATTGGCATAAAACTAGACTGATTTAAGGTTGAAAATGGATGAAATATGACATAAGAACAGGCCAGAAGCAGTAATAAAGAACTCTGTTTTTGCTAGAATGAAAAATAATAATGACAAGATTTTTTACTCTTAAATCTTCATAAAATGGACGATTTATAACCATAAGGGAAAAAGTGAATATAAAAAGTCTAATAATATAACAATCTGAATATACACGCTCTGAGACAAAAGATTAAATACTTAATTTTTCAAACATGCTAAACAAATTACCTATACAAAGGCATAGTTTTCACCTCTCACGACATGACACTGTCAGAATACACTGTAAATATTGCCATAAAGAAATAAGCTTCAAAGATAAACAAACGTAAGCAATACTACGATTATAAAAAACAATATGGCCAAAGACCGGACTATACCGAATCTTTGGCCATACATGTTTATGATATTATTGTCAAATAAAATTCAATATTAAAGAGCAGCCCAAATCCAATCGTAGAAGAAACTGCAAACACCGCAAAGAAGCACGCCTGCAGTGCAGATTGTAAGAGCAAGCTTTGTATTGCAGTCGCTCTTGAATGTAGGCAGAGGATTCTCTGAAGTCTTGATGTACATTGCCTTAACGATAAGCAGATAGTAGTAAAGACTTATCACAGTGTTGATCAAAGCAACGAATACTACAATGTGTGTGAGGACAGACCCCTCCTCCAAAGCTGCCATGAACACGAAGAACTTGCTAAACATACCTGCGAACGGAGGAATACCGCCGAGAGAGAACAGCGCAAATGTCATAAGCAAAGACAGCTTGGGGTTAGTTGAATAGAAACCGTTGTAGGCATCCATCTTTGTAATACCGTTGTTGTTTTCCTCTACAACTCCGATTACAGTGAACACTGCCAGGTTGGCTACTACATAAACCAGTACGTAGTAAGACAGAGCAGCTACACCGAGGGCATTGTCACCGATGACAGCCAGCATGATATAACCGGCCTGAGAGATAGAACTGAAGGCCATGAAGCGCTTGAGCTCTTTCTGACGGATGGCAAACAGGTTGGCGATGGTGATGCTAAGTACAACGAGTACATACATAACGTAAGTCCAATACGGAGTAAGCGGAGCAAACACCTTCATGAGAATAGCCATGAGTGTAAATGCAGCAGCACCCTTAGAGATTACGCTAAGATAACCGGTAACTGTTGTAGGAGCGCCCTGATATGTATCGGCTGTCCAGAAGTGGAAAGGAACAAGACTAATCTTGAATCCAAGACCGCTCATGAAGAACACCATACCCATGACGTTCATTGTAAGATTCTGCTTCTGTGCAAGAACTGTTGCAACATCATCGAAGTAGAGAGTACCTACTCCACCATAGATGAACGAAATACCATAAAGCATTATTCCGCTTGAGAATGTTGCTGTAAGGATAAACTTGGCAGCAGCCTCAGCTGAATTGTGACGGTATTTGTCGAGAGCAACAAGACATGCCATAGGCACAGATGCCATTTCAAGTCCGAGGAAGAACATAAGGAAGTGTCCTGCACTCATCATGACGTTCATACCGAGCAGTGTTGATACGACAAGCATATAGAACTCGCCCTCTTTGAACGAAGTGTCCGGTCTGCTCAGCCACTTGCGGCTCTGAATAAGAACGATAAGTGTGCCGGCAGCCAATATAGTCTTCATTACATTTACGGCCGGAGTGGTAACATACATTCCGCCGAAAGCAGAAACTGCGTCATGCTGGAACACGCTGACAAGCACCTGAAGCAACATCAGTATGCAAACCAGCGGATTGAACCACTTGCGCTCACTTTTGCGAGATGATGCGAAATCGGCAATGAAGACGATAACAAGGATAGCCATCAGTGTGGCTTCCGGAATCATATTAAGAAATTGACTGTAATTCATTTTTCTGCTGATTTATTATATTGATGCAATAGCTGAAACGTTGTTAATATGGTCAAGGATTGGTATCATTGCATTATCGATAACATCGCTGACCCATAACGGAGCAAGACCGAGTCCTGCTACGCAGAATATAAGACAGCATACAGCCACGCGCTCATCCCAGGTTGCGTCGGTAAGTGTCAGATAATGCGGATCAGCAACCTTCTGATAAAGGATTTTGCCGACAACACGCAAAATGTAGACAGCCGTTACAACGATACTTGTACATGCGATGATGGTGCAAGTACGGTGGAATACGTCATTATTAGCAAATGATCCTACGAAAAT
Source organism: Prevotella sp. CAG:1185 (assembly GCA_000436695.1). GTDB lineage: Bacteria > Bacteroidota > Bacteroidia > Bacteroidales > Bacteroidaceae > Prevotella. The sequence continues at coordinate 70,573 of HF992598.1, forward strand.
AGTCATCTCTGCAATAAATCCTGAGAAGCCAGGCAAACCGAGGTTAGCCAAACCGGCAATAACATAACCAACACTGAGGAATGGCATTATCTTCATCAATCCGCCGAGCTTACGTACGTCACGTGTGTGTGTACGGCCGTAAATCATACCGATAAGAGCGAAGAACAATGCTGTCATCAAACCGTGAGAAAGCATCTGGAGAACAGCTCCGGTGCAAGATGTCTTGGTCATCATGAGCAATGCGAACAATACAAGACCGCAGTGAGAAACTGAAGAATATGCGTTGATATACTTCAAGTCGGTCTGTACACATGCTGACAAAGCTCCATAAACAACAGAAATTGTTGTAAGTATCAGGAATATCCATCCAAGCTCGTGTGCTGCATCAGGCAGAAGGAACATGGCGATACGGAAACATCCGTAACCTCCAAGTTTCATAAGCACACCTGCGTGAAGCATTGACACTGCTGTAGGCGCTGAAGCGTGACCGTCGGGGCTCCATGTGTGGAACGGGAACAGAGCGCCAAGAACGCCGAATCCGATGAATACGAACGGGAAGAACACCTTCTGTACTGCAACAGGAATGTTGTGCATTGCTGCAATCTCGAGGATATTCATTGTGGTTGCACCACTTCCGAAATATATTCCGATGATACCGAGAATCAACAGAGCAGAACCACCCATAAGCATAAGGGTAAGTTTCATTGCTGAATATTCCTTATGACCGCTGCCCCATACACCAATAAGAAGGTACATAGGGATAAGAGCAACCTCATAGAACATAAACATTGTGAACAGGTCGGTGCTGATGAAGAATCCATATACACCGGTGCTCAGCAGAGTGAACCAGAGGAAGTATTCCTTTGTCATAGGCTTCAGCTGCCAAGATGCAAAAGTACCAGTAAATACGATGATGCTTGAGAGCAAAAGCATAACCACTGATATTCCGTCAACACCTACAGAATAGGCGATGTTCAGCGGAGCAAACCAAGGTATGCTGTAAGTAAACAACATCTCATCTGTGTTGCCTGCAGCTCTCATCTGTATGAATGTAATCGTAAGCCAGATTGACAAGATCAAAAGACAAGATGCTCCTGCAACCATTACGCCACGTACCTGATTAAGATTGCGGGCTAACCAAAGTCCCAACAACATCAGTACGGGAAAAACTACAAATAAACTTAATATACTCATTTTACCGGTTTTCTTTTATAGACAAATACATAACAATACTAATGCAATGGTACCTGTGAGGAACCATACGGCATACTGACGCACGTCACCGCTCTGCCAGCCACGTATGCTTTCTCCGGATTCATTAGCACCCCAGGCCATAAAGTTCATGGCTCCGTCAACGACATGACGGTCGAACCATGCCAATGGTTTGCTTACACACTTGAAGATTATCTTGTGTGTAACAAACATCCAAACTTCATCCATATAGAAGCGCTTGTAAGCTGCACGGTGAAGTTTCGGGAACTTGCGGGCAAGCATGTCTGCAACTGGAGTCTCCTCACCTTTATACATATATGTGGCAAGAGCAATACCGCATATTGCAAGAACAGTGCTCAATCCGGCAACGAACCAGTTAGTGTGTGTACCGAATGCTATGCCGTTTGCTGAAACGAATTCACCAAACTCGAATACATGCAATGTTCCGAATATACCAACAAGCATAGTTATTACAGAAAGGACAATAAGAGGAATTGTCATTGTAAGCGGAGCTTCGTGAGGCTCGTGAGCGCCCTCTGCCTTGTGAGTTTCATAATAACTCTTGCCCCAGAAGATAACGTAATACAGACGGAACATATAGAATGCTGTCATTGCAGCTATTGCACTCATGATTCCACCCATGACAGGTGAAAAGTTATAGCATGCAACCAAAATCTCATCCTTAGAGCAGAAGCCTGAGAAGAACGGTATACCTGCAATGGCAAGACATGAAATAAGGAATGTCCAGTGAGTTACAGGCATATACTTACGCAGACCGCCCATATACATCTTTTCGTTAGAATGTACAGCATGAATGATACATCCTGCACCGAGGAACAGGCAAGCCTTAAACATGGCATGAGTAAACAGGTGATACATTCCGGCCATATATCCAAGTCCGTTTGCATCAGCATACTCTGCTGTCATTGCAACAGCGCCTGTTTCAGGATCAGGCATGCTTACGCCAAGTGCGACGAGCATAAAACCAATCTGAGAGATTGTTGAGAATGCAAGTACACGCTTGATATCACTCTGGCAGCATGCTACGGCTGCTGCATAGAAGGCTGTGAACGCTGCAATATATGCAACCCAATGCAAAGCCTCAGGAGCAAACTTGACAAATATCGGGAAAAGGCTTGCTACAAGATAAACTCCGGCTACAACCATTGTTGCTGCGTGGATAAGTGCGCTGACAGGTGTAGGACCTTCCATAGCATCCGGCAACCATATATGCAACGGGAACATTGCACTCTTACCGGCACCACCGATAAACATCAGGAACAATGCTGTAGGCAGAATCCAACCGGCCTGGTTGAGTGCTGTCATCTGTGCAGGTGACATCTGAGACAGGTCATAATTAAATGTACCTACGTAGAAGCTATAAATAAGGATTCCGATGAGGAAGAACAAGTCAGCAAAACGTGTTACGATAAATGCCTTCTTTGAAGCTGCAACAGCTGCATGCAAAGGATAGTAGAAGCCGATAAGGAGGTATGAAGAAACTCCCACAAGCTCCCAGAACAGATACATCTGGAATATGTTTGTGGCAACAACCAGTCCGAGCATTGACATTGTGAACAAGCTCAAGAATGCATAATAACGCTGAAAGCCCTTCTCTCCGTGCATATAGCCGAAAGAATAGATGTGGACCATCAAACTGACAGTTGATATAACGATAAGCATCATCGCAGAAATAGGAGTGATGCGGAAACCGATATTAAATGTCAGCAGCTCAGAAAATCTAAGCCAAGTAAAATCAAATGCTGTTACCGTAGGATAAAGGCCGGTGGCAGCGTCTCTTCCCTGTATCAGGAAATACTCAAAAGCTGTGTAGTAGCAAAATACTGTAACAATAGCTATAGAGCAAGTTCCGATAAGTCCGGCAACCTTGTGTGACATCTTCATACCCGCCAAACCGAGAAGAATGAATGTCAGAGCCGGCAATAAAAGTATTAAAAATACATAACCATAATCCATAACACACTAATTTTTCATGTTTTCAATACAGTTCACCTGATCACTATGGAAGTTGCGGTAAACATTAATAATAATAGCCACTGCAACAGCTGTTTCTGCAGCACTAACGCCAATGCTGAACAAAGTGAAGAAGAAACCTTCCATCTGTCCGGGGAACAACAGGCGGTTGAATGCCGCAAAGTTGATATCAACAGAGTTGAGAATCAGCTCAACAGAAATCAACATTGCAATCAGGTTGCGGCGGGTAATAAACCCGAACACACCTATAAAAAACAACAGTGCTGAAAGCACAAAGAAATATTCTACTGGTATCATAAGTTATTACTCCTTTCTTGAAATTACGATTCCACCAATAATGCAAGCCAGCAAGAATACAGAGATAAACTCGAACGGAAGCACATACTGATACTTCTCAGAACCCATCAGAGTGTGACCGATAAGACTCATTGACACTTCCTCGTCAGGCAGCTGAGCAGCCATGTCGATGAACTTGTTCTTAAGGAACACGCCAACAACAGTAACAAGGCTTATCAGAGTAATCAAGACGCCGAATACCACACGGCTTCCCTTCATGCGCTCAACAAGTCCCTGCAGGGTACGCTTGCTTACAAGCTGAATAGCAAAAATATAAATCATAGTTACACCTCCGGCATAAACACTTATCTGAGCAGCGCCAAGGAAAGTGTAGTCAAGAAGGAAGTATAAGCCAGAAACACCTAAAAGAACGAACAGCAAGAAAGTGGCCGCTCTCATTATCCGCTTTGTCATTACGCACATAAGCGCAGAACCTAAGATGACAACAGCAAGAATTATAAACATTACTATATTAGCCATATCTACGTTCTCCTTTTATTTAATTTTAGTGTTAAAGACGCCGATCTCCAGCGGAGCACCGCCATCCTCGATATTAGGCAATGAAGGTTCGTATTTCTCCTTGTTCAGATGCATAACGAGCTTGTCTCTGCCGAATGTAGAGTTCTCGAAATCATTTACGAACTTTATTGCATCATGAGGACATGCATTAACGCACAACTCACAGAACATACAATCGCCCAAATCGTAAATATAATCATCAAGGACACGTTTTTTCTTACCGTCCTCGGTTTCTATTGTCTTCTGTACGACCTTAATCGTACCGTTAGGACAAGCCATCTCACAAAGTTTACATGCGATGCACTTATTGTTGCCCTCAGCATCCTGCGGCATGATAAGGCGTCCGCGATGGCGTGATGAAACGTGAAGCGTGGTCTTTCTGTTCTCCGGATACTGCTCGGTTACCTTCTTTGTAAGATATTCGCGGAAGGTGACTCCAAGACCTGTAAGCAAAGACTTCAAGCCAAACTTGATTCCACCGAAATAAGATTTATTATTATCTTCCATTTATTATTTCATTTAAGAAATTAAAGAATCAATGAACAACAGTTTTTTATATTATCTGTAAATTCAGTAATTTTTAATTTTCAATAATTTGATATCTTAGAAATGCCATCCCAGGGCAACAACTATTGTCATCAGCACGAGGTTAAGCAAACTCAGCGGCATAAGATACTTCCACTCGAGCTTCAGAATCTGGTCGATACGAAGACGAGGATAAGACCACTTAATCCAAAGCAGAATCCATACGAGGAAGAAAGTCTTAACCAAGAACCATATGATACCGGGGATGTAGTCCATGACAGCATTGAATCCATCAAGTCCTGCTACGTGCAACGGCATCCATCCACCGAGGAACACTGTAGCTGCAACACCGGCAATGATAAACATGTTAAGATACTCTGCCAGGTAGAAGAAACCGAAGCCCATACCTGAATACTCTGTATGATAACCTGCTGTAAGCTCACTCTCAGCCTCAGCCAAGTCGAACGGGCCACGGTTAGCCTCAGCATTACCTGCAACGAGGAACACCAAGAAAGCTATGATTGCGGGGATATGGCCTTTGAAGATGAGCCATCCGTCGTTCTGAGACTCAACTATACCTGACAGACTCATTGTTCCTGTCAAGGCAACGGCGGTTATAAGGCAGAGGCACAATGACATCTCGTAAGAAATCATCTGTACAGCTCCACGCATAGCAGACACAACAGAATATTTGTTGTTAGAGCCCCAACCTGCAAGGAAGATACCTACAACACCGATACTTGATATAGCGGTAAGCAGGAATATACCTACATTAAAGTCGAGAATCTCAGCACCTTTATTCCACGGCATGAAAGAGAATGCGCCAACACTTCCTATAATAACGAGGAACGGAGCTATTGCATACAAAAGTTTATCAGCCTTGTCAACAGGGAAGATTTCTTTTATAAGCATCTTAACCACGTCGGCAAAGACCTGGAAGATACCCCATTTTCCAACGCGCATAGGGCCAAGACGGCACTGGAAGAAGGCGCAGACCTTACGTTCCATATATATAAGCACAATGGCGAGCATGGCATAGGCCATAAGAATAATAAGCCCAACCAAAACGCATTCAATAAGGATTGACAAGAAATTACCCAATCCCAGAGTATCTCTGAGAAGGCTGTCAAACCACGTTGTTACTATACTAAAATCGAACACTTTGCTTAAATTTAAATATATTATGAAATTCAAATAATAAAAGGCAGCTAAAGGCCTTGCGGCCGCATTGCACTTTTATATTTTTGATTATCTGTCAATATCAGGGATGACGTAGTCAAGAGTTGCACCGATTGATATAAGGTCGGCAATCTTCTCGCCGCGACAAATATCATCCATTGCAGAAACCAGCGGCAATCCCATAGGACGGAACTTGAGTCGGTAAGGATTCTTGCCTCCGTCGCTCTTAAGATATACGCCGATTTCACCACGGCTACCCTCACAACTTGTGTACCATTCGCCTTCGGGAACCTTAATGATAGGTTTCTGTTTGAGATAGAATTCTCCTTCGGGAATGTTGTCGATAAGTTGCTCAAGGATGTGAACGCTCTGCTCCATCTCGTCCATACGGACCATATAACGGTCGAAGCAGTCACCATTATTATATACAATCTCCTTGAAGTCAACCTTATCATATAGGTCGTAAGGATGATTCTTTCTTACGTCATTATGCCATCCTGTCGCACGTCCTGTACCTCCGGTACATCCGTAAGATATAGCATTCTCCTTTGAGAGTACGCCTACACCCTTGAAACGGTTCTGCAGGATAACGTTACCAGTGAAGAGATCGTGATACTCTTTGAACATCGGCTTGATATACTCACAGAGTTTCTTTACGTTCTTGACAAAGTTCGGATCGATGTCGGCCTGGCATCCGCCAATACGATAATAGTTCTGTATGAGTCGTCCGCCGGTTGTCTCCTCCATAACGTTAAGCACCTGCTCACGGTCGCGCATACCATATATAAATGCGGTGAGCGCTCCAAGGTCCTGAGCACAGCAGCTGTAGAACAGCAGGTGAGAATCAAGACGCTGAAGTTCATCCATTATGGTACGGATATACTTAATACGGTCAGAAAGTTCTATGCCCATTCCCTCCTCGATAACCGAAACAAGCGCATGACGGTTCATCATGGCTGAAAGATAATCAAGACGGTCGGTCAGTGCAAGTGTCTGCGGGTAAGTGTAGCTCTCGCACATCTTCTCGATACCACGGTGAATGTATCCGCAATGAGGATACACCTTTTTAATAATCTCACCGTCGAGAATGGTCTGCAGACGAAGCACACCGTGAGTAGCCGGGTGCTGAGGGCCGATGTTAATAACATAGTCGTCATCGGTGAAGAGTCTGTGCTTTGTCTCGCTCAGCGTACCGTCCTCATTGAGGTTATACTCAATGGTATAGTCTGGCTCCGGATCGTCTTCCAATGAATACTTGTTGTTCTCAGGACTCATGTCGTAGTCCTTTCTCATAGGATATCCATTGAAATCTGAACGAAGATACAGGCGGCGCATGTCCTTATGTCCGAGGAACTTAATTCCGTAGAAGTCATACACCTCACGCTCAAGCAGGTCAGCGCTCTTCCACAGATTGCTTACTGTAGGTATATACGCATTGTCGCGGTCGGCATTAACAGCCTTAACGCTCATGCGCTGGTGTGTTTCGGTGTTTTCAAGAATATAAACTGCTCCCAGTCCTTCTTCACCAAAATCTTCACCTACGATAGTAACGAGGAAGTCGAAATGCTTCTCATTCTTCAGTTTTGCCATCTCGCGGGCAAAATCCTTCAGCTCGAATACTTTATTTTCTAATTTCATTGCTTCCCTTTTAATTATTTAGAAACAGACGCATCAACATCATTCAGCGCAGCCGATGCCTGCTTCAGTTTTTCTTCGTCAACATCATTACCGTCAACAATGATAGGCTTTTTCTCCTTATGGTTAACACCGCCAAAGAACTTCTCTATCTTAACCTTTCTCTGAAGCTGCATCATGCCATACAGAATAGCTTCAGGACGCGGAGGGCATCCCGGAACGTATACATCAACAGGAACGATTTCGTCGATTCCCCTTACAACATGATAGCTGCTCTTGAACGGTCCGCCTGATATAGCGCATCCGCCGACGGCAACCACGTATTTAGGTTCTGCCATCTGGTCATAAAGGCGCTTGAACACAGGAGCCATCTTATGAGTAATAGTTCCTGCACACATTATGAGGTCGGCCTGACGTGGAGAGTTACGTGTAACCTCGAAGCCAAAGCGCGCAAAGTCATAACGGGCGCAACCTACTGCCATGAACTCGATACCACAGCAACTTGTGGCAAAGGTCAATGACCACAAAGAATTTGAGCGTCCCCAGTTGATAGCCTCATCAAGAGAGCCGACAATTACGTTTACACCTCCCTCGTGAAGTTCCTGAATGGTTTTCTCAAGGGTTTCGTTATCCTTAAACTCTGCATAAGGAATACTCTTGATTACTGGTTTCTTTACTTCCATTCCAACGCTCCTTTCCGCCATGCATAAGCAAGGCCAAACACTAAGACTAACAAAAAGAATCCGATACTGACCATAGCCATCACGCCGAAATCCTTAAGTACTACAGCCCACGGATAGAGGAAAACTGTTTCCACGTCGAAGACCAAGAACAGGATTGCAAACAGATAGTAGCCCACGTGCACAGGTATCCATGAAGAACCGTGAGTAGGAATACCGCACTCGAATGGCTCTCCCTTAACCTTGTTGTACGTACGCGGACCTATCAACTTAGCGATGACAAAAGCAGCCACTACCAAGAAAACAGCCGTTATAAAAACGGTAACTAACAAGATAAAATACATATATATTTTATTTAAAAAATGTAATTATATACAAACGCATGCAAAGGTACAATTTATTTTGTAAAGATTAAGCATAAATACATATTTTTATTTATGAAATAACTTTATCTTTACAAAAATAGCGCACCTCATCATAGAGAATGGTATGATATGAGTCCTTCGATAGGACTTTTCAGCACTTTTGACACGCTGAAGCCTTCAAGCCCGGCGGCTTCTGAAAGCTCGCTTTCATAGCAGTATGCCATGCTGCCGACACAGCCTACGGAACGAACTGAATTACCGTAAAGGGCGACATTGCGCCTAAAGAAATTACGGAAGTTGTCAACCACAATCATCCTAACGCTGTCATCGTCAAGATGCTTATGGACATACAGCGACATGCTTGCAAGAAAGCGGTTAGGCGTAGGCTCACGGTAAACTTTGCGTATTATGTCGGCAAGCGTAAGCCCCGACTCTCGCAGATACCCTTCGCGCACATCGGCAGACACACCGCCCTTGAACATTGCGTTGACAAAAAGTTTGCCGAGAACCGCCCCGCTACCCTCATCGCCAAGGATATATCCGAGCGGCGGCACATTGTCTGTTATTTTCCTGCCGTCATAAAGGCATGAGTTAGCCCCGGTACCCAATATGCAGGCTATGCCCGGCTTGTCTGCAAACAAAGCTCTCGCAGCCCCGAGCATGTCGGTGTCGGCACTTACCGTAGATGCCGAGGTAAAGCATGAAGAAAGCACTTCACGCATCATAGGCTTCATCTCGTCGCGGCACCCTGCTCCATAGAACCACACTTCTTCAATATCACCGGCATAAGAAATATTATAGGCAACATCGCAATTAATTATCTCTTGGATAACAGCCCGCGACTGCTGAAATGGGTTTATGCCCTGTCCCGAAATGCGCTCTACGACAAGGTTGCCGTCCAACACACACCAGTCTGTCTTTGTACTTCCGCTGTCAGCAATCAGTTTCATTATTATTAGATTATTTTTCGTTATCAAACATTTGGCAAAGATACATATTAAGTCTGAATAACTGCCGTTTTTTCATAAAAAACTTTAATCTACGTAAGACTTCACTTTATTAACGGCACACATATATGCAAATGTGCAAACATCCAAACAAAACACGCAACGCATATAAACAAATATTAAGTATCTTTTCATACCGGCCAAGACTTGTCAACAACTCCGACAGGCAATACAACATGACGGTAAGTATCAATCATGATGTTGTATTTAATGTCTTATCCGATTTTAACTTTCTTATGACAAAACAGAATTTATAATAATGATATTTCATGCCGTGAACAGCATAATAAAAAAATACAGGAACAGAAAACTTTTTGAAGGCAGCTGCACAGACGGTAGTAAAAAGTTATTACAACAGAATTTCTTAAAATAGACAATCAAACTGTGTCTAAACACAAGAAAAACACTGAAAACAAGTTGATTGACGGGCAAAAGACGGTGATTTTATGATGAAAATCATTGGATTCTGCATTCAAAAAGCCACAATTACACATGCAAAAGCATGCCTTTTACACTCCAAAAGACGTCCTTTTAGGCTGTAAAAGCATACCTTTTATAAATTAATGATACACATATCGCCACTAAATTTTGCATAACATACTATAAATCAGCACGTTATACAAAACATTGAAAATTGTGCAATTTTCTCATTAAAACATGAGTTTCTAACCGGCAAGGGCACTCTCAGAGCGTTAAACGACAAGAAAACAGAAAACTCAAAGCCTTTTATACTGCTATCCGAACAACGCTCTCAGTGCCTCTTCCACCTTACGCACAGGCACTATCTCAATGTTGCTTTTGGCCTTGTTAAGGCTCTGCATATTGTTTGCGGGAACGATAATATGCGTAAATCCAAGCTTCTCGGCCTCAGCCACACGCTGTTCTATACGGCTTACAGGACGCACCTCGCCGCTAAGTCCCACTTCGCCTGCCATACACCAGCCGCTTTCTATGGCCGTATCGACATTGCTCGACAGAACGGCGGCAATAACGCTTAAGTCCATGGCAAGGTCGGTGACGCGCAGTCCGCCTGCTATGTTTATAAACACATCTTTCTGTATCAGCTTAAAGCCGACACGCTTTTCCAATACGGCAAGCAGCATGTTGAGTCTTCGCTGGTCAAATCCTGTAGCGCTGCGCTGCGGCGTACCATAAGCTGCACTCGACACAAGCGCCTGCGTTTCAACAAGGAACGGGCGCACGCCTTCAATGGCCGAAGATATGGCCACACCGCTCAGCCCTTCGTGGTCTTGCGTAAGCAAAAGTTCCGAAGGATTGCTCACGGGGCGCAGTCCGTCGTTGCGCATTTCATAGATACCCAGTTCTGAAGTGCTTCCAAATCGGTTTTTTATAGAGCGGAGTATGCGGTACATATAATGCTGGTCGCCCTCAAACTGAATCACAGTGTCAACTATATGTTCAAGAATCTTTGGTCCGGCCAGGTTACCTTCCTTATTAATGTGTCCGATAAGAATTACAGGTATTCCGCTAGACTTGGCAAAACGCAGCAATGCCGACGCACACTCGCGCACTTGCGTAATGCTTCCGGGCGAACTGTCAACGGTCTCTGTGCTTATTGTCTGTATAGAATCTATTATAACAATGTCTGGAACAATCTCCTTAATGTGCCTGAATATGCTCTCGAGCGAAGTGTCGCACAATATCAGACAGTTGTCATTGTCGTCATGTTCTATTCTGTCGGCACGCATCTTCAGCTGATGAGCGCTTTCCTCACCGCTTACATACAGAATCTTGCGCTCAGGTATCCGCAATATAGTCTGCAGCGTAAGCGTACTCTTACCTATACCCGGCTCACCGCCGAGCAGGATTATTGAGCCAGGCACCAGTCCGCCGCCAAGCACCCTGTTGAATTCCGCATCGTGCATATCTATGCGCGGCTCGTCAACGGCAGCTATATCCGACAACAACACAGCACGGCTGTCGCCACTCTTGAAGGTGTGCCTCACGGTTGCGGCTGCCGACTTGGCAGCCATCTGACCTGTATCTGACGATATTCTGATTTCCTTAAACGTGTTCCACTGTCCGCAGCTGGGGCACTTGCCAATCCATTTGGCCGACTCCTGACCGCAATTAGAACAAACATAAGCTATCTTGTCCTTAGCCATAATATTGTTATAAAATGATATATGGAAAGGCTCGTAGGGCTACTGTAATATGTAAATTAAAAATGCAATGCAAATATGCGCAAACATCTACAAAACAGCGGCCTCAGCCCCTTTTCGATACAAAATTAGTGATTATTTTTTGAGTTACAAAATAAATCGCTAACTTTGCAACATCATTAAATACGGATGACTAATATCGCACATTAATAATAAAACCGGAAGGGCGGCCCGTGTATAATCGCCGGGCAGCCCTTTTAATCTTTATAATAAAAGTATGAAAGCCAAACATATTTTCTGTTTTTTGTTCACCATACTGATTCTCACTGCATGCGGACAATCGTATGAAGAGGCAAAAAGACAATCTAAGGCCGAGCACGACCGAAAAATGAAAGAAGACTCGCTGGCACTAAAAATAGGTGTGCTGCCAACGCTCGACTGCCTGCCACTCTACGTTGCCAAGGAACAATGTCTGTTTGACACTGCGAAAGCCGATATCAGACTTAAACCGTTTATGTCTCAGATTGACTGTGACGCGGCTCTGATAGCCGAAAAGACTGAAGGCTGCGTTACCGATCTTGTAAGGGGACAGAGGATGAAAGCCAAAGGCACCGGACTCGACTATATTGGCGCAACTAACGCCTACTGGCAGCTGATAAGCAACCGCAAGGCACGTATCAGAAACATCAAGCAGCTCAACGATAAGATGATTGCCATGGCAAGATTTTCAGCCACGGCACTGCTTGCTGACTATGCCACGGACAGTCTAAAAATGAAACCAGAGGAGGTGTTCAAGGTTCAGATTAACGATGTCGCGCTGCGCCTTCAGATGCTTCTCAACAACGAGATGGACGCCATGCTCCTTACTGAGCCACAGGCCACTACGGCACGAATATATAAAAACGACGTACTGATGGACAGCCGCGACAAGGACATGCACTTCGGCGTAATTGCGTTCAGGACCAAGGCCATGAGCGACAAGAGAAGGAAACAGCAGCTGCAGGAGTTTATAAAAGGATACAACGCAGCATGCGACACAATAAACAAATACGGCATACAGCACTTTGCGCCAACACTTGAAAAATATTACAAGATTGACAACAGAACAATAAAGGCTTTGCCTAAAATGAAGTTTCAACATGCCACGGCACCGAGAAAGAAGGACATCGATGCTGCTGACAGATGGCTAAAAAGACAATAACAATCTATGGATACGAAAGACATAAAACAGCTCGACGGCATCATCAAAAGCCTCGGCGAAAAAAAACTGGGTTACGGCATTCATTCTACGCGGTCGTTCGTAAGCGCACATCCATACATGATGTATGACGATGAACTTGAAAACATTGAGCGCGACTACACCTTGATGCTTGACTACATGAAACGCGGCTTCAACGACCCGCAGCGCAAGGATATATACAACAGTCTGCTCACAAGGCTATATAAATTTGTAAGCAACCTGCGCATATCATATATGTCTCAAAATATCCAGTTCTTTTCTGAAGCAACCCGAAAATCAATCAACCAGTCGTTCTCTAACGACAGAATTAAGTCGGCACTCGAGTCTTTCGTAACCGATGTGGCTATGCTCAGTCTTGAGCCGGAACCTGCAAGAACTGAAAAGAGCAAGGAGATTTACCGCACACACAACGACTTCATACAGGCTCTATTCGGGTATATCGTTGTTTCAAGACAATGGACCGACAATGAGCGCGACTTCTTTGAAGGCATATTGCTGTCGCCGGCAACTGACATTATTGACGCCCAGCTAATAACCAGCGCCATAACTATTGCCACAATGAACAACATGGACATCAACAAGTTTCATGTTCTAATCAACATATACACCAAGACAACAGACAACCGCCTGCGCCAAAGGGCACTTGTAGGATGGGTGTTTGCATTGTCTTCCGATGTAAAGATACATCCGCAGCTTAAACAGTTAGTTGCTTCGGTTCTTGAAAATCCCGATGTGATAAACGAGATTGCCGACCTTCAGAAACAGATAATATTCTGCATGAACGCTGAACAGGACAATGACACCATACAGCGCGACATCATGCCGGAACTGATGAAGAACAACAATCTTAACATCACCAGATTCGGAATAACCGAGAAAGAGGACGATCCGATGAACGACATCTTTGACCCGGGAGCATCTGAACGCGCCATGGAAAAGATGGAAGAGGGATTCCAGAAGATGATGAACATGCAGAAAGCGGGCTCTGACATCTATTTCGGAGGTTTCTCACAGATGAAACGGTTTCCGTTCTTCTATCATGTGGCCAACTGGTTCTGTCCTTTTTATCTTGAGCATCCTGAAATTTCATCTACGGTAGACAAGCTGAAGGACACGCCGCTGTTGAGCAACATACTTAACAATGGCCCGTTCTGCGACAGCGACAAATATTCGTTTACGCTTGCCGTGGCATCTGTCATAAATCATATTCCTGCCAATATGCGCGAGATGTTCAACACGAAAGAGGCTCTCGGACAGACCGTCAGCGACGAAGACCAGAAGCAGCCTGCCTACATACGCCGAATGATTCTGCAAGATATGTACCGTTTCTTCCGTCTTTTTTATCAGCGCAGCCAACTTGTCAACCCGTTTGACAGGCATCATTCAATATTTGTTGCCGACGACCTGTTCGACGGAACCGGACTCAGCAAAGTGTTCCCCGACTTGTGTTATTTCATGCTGAAGCATAAAAACAAAAATGCGCTGGCCAGCCTACTTCCAAAATATAACGATGAGAGCGATGCCAGATGTATGCTTACTCATGGCATTTATGAGCTTAACTTTGCCCACAATCCCGCCTCTGCAGCTAAATATCTTGAAAAAGCTATTAAGCTGCAACCTGACAGCCGCCGGGTAAAATCCATGCTCGCACGCGCATACTTTGAAACAGAAAATTATAATGATGCGGCAAAATGGTATGGCATTATATATAACGAGGATAATTCTAGTAAGACAAACGCCCTTAACTATTGTGTGGCTTTGTCTAAAGCTGAAAAATATGCAGAAGCAATCAACCTGTTATACAAGCTCGACATAGAATATCCGGACTCTATTTCTGTAATCAGAGTACTGGCATGGAACCTTATGGGAATGAACAAGCTACAGCAGGCTGAAAGAGAATATAAGCGTATAACTAAAAGCAATGAGGCTGAAAACGGCGACTGGCTCAACGCCGGTTACTGCCAATGGTTTATAGGTAATATTAGTGAAGCAATAAACATGTTTAAAACCTTCATGTCGTTCCAAAGCAAAAATCAGTCATACAATCTTTATGACGAATTTTCCAAGGACCGCAGTTTTCTGCTATCTCACGGCATAGACGAGATTGACATACTGCTTATGACTGATTTGATTAAGGAATAAGTTTTAACGAATTCAGTATTAAATAAAAAGTTATCGCGCAGATTGTAGAACAACATTTCTTACAATCTGCGCGATATTTTGTATATAGAATTTATAATTTCGGCCGTTATTACAAAAGCAGAAAAACATTGCTGAATGTTTTAAATGCTGTTCAATAATGCTCTCCTCGATAAAAACAGCCCGATACGACGACGAACTACAAGAACGGAGTAAGCAGACTGGCAAACCATCCTACAAACTTTTGCCACGGTGTGCGCCATGCATCCCAGCTTTCTTCTGTAAGTTTGAACGACTCTTTCTTGTCGCGGTCAAACATATCACTCAGTTCCTTCGTAGTGCAAGGGTCTATTATAACGGCATTCTCCTCATAGTCAAAGTTAAGACTTCTCGAGTTTAGGTTTGCACTTCCCACAGTACAAAAGAGGCCGTCAACCATTATAATCTTTGTGTGATGAAATCCCTTTTTATATATCCATACATCGACGCCGTGCTGCATAAGATTATGAACATTATAAAACACACAATCAGGAGTAAGCGGAATGTCACTATGGGCAGAAACCATTATCTCGACCTTGACCCCACGTTTAACGGCATTGCGCAATGCGCGCTTTAAAGTATTATTCAGCGTCAGATACGGATTAACCAGTTTTATGCTGTCTTTTGCATCATTGATGGCATCAGTGTAAAACTTGCGTATGATTTTATTTGTCACACGTGGCTCTCTGTTTATAATGCCCACCATCTTTTTACCAGCCGTGTCGCATGTGTCAGGTTTCAGACCTTTTATATAATCGGCACCATGATAACCTCTGTAATATTTAGCGCCGTAAACATTCTGTCTGCTGACCTTATTCCACATACGGAGAAATATTTTCTGAAGAGTGTTCACTTCATCTCCTTCTATTCGGCAATGCATGTCGCGCCACTCTCCCACTTCCTCGGTTCCGTTGATATAATAATCGGCAACGTTCATCCCTCCGGTATAGGCTATTTTTCCGTCTATTATAACAATCTTTCTGTGGTCACGATGAAACACATGATTAACCCAAGGAAAGTTTACAGGGTCGAACTCATATATCTCAATACCTTTGGAACGGATGTCTTTAAGATGCCTGCGCTTCAACGGGCGGTTGTTTGAATCGTTACCAAAGCCGTCGAACAGCGCCCTTACCTCAACGCCTTCGCTGGCCTTCTGGGCAAGAATATCAAAAAGAAGTGACGCTATAGAATCATTACGGAAGTTGAAATATTCGAGATGTATACTACTCTTTGCCTGACGTATAGCCTCGAACATATCATCAAACTTTTCTTGTCCGCTCATAAGAAGCGTAACAGAATTGTTGTGCGAAAAGGTTACACCCTCATCACGCAACTGCCCGACGATCAACGAATCTGAAGTCTGCGCACAGACATGGCAAGTAAGAAATAATAAAAAAGAAAAAATAAAGATCCTCATATTAAACAAAAAACAGCGCCTGCCCTAAAGCAGGCGCAACATATTATCACAACATGCAACGATAATGGTCGACAACTCCTAAAAGCCGATTGTCGTCATCGACCACCAACACTGAATGTATCTTGAATTCATTCATTATTTTTTGTATATCACTTATCTTTGTCAATGGAGAAACAACCTTAGGCGTACGCGTCATGATATCGCTTACTGTGCGATCGAAAAATTCAGCGCGCCACTTCTCCATCGCACGGCGTATGTCACCGTCTGTAATCAGTCCTACTATCTTATCGTCAACCACAGCAACGGCAAGTCCCAGCTTACATTTGCTTACACGTATTATGGCATCGCCGAGATGCATCGTAGGAGGTACGACAGGCATGTCTTCGGTACGCATCACATCACGTGCTGTCGTAAGAAGTCTCTTGCCAAGTTCACCTCCGGGATGGAACTGAGCAAAGTCTCTTGGCTTGAAATCCCTGACACGCATAAGGGCTACAGCCAGAGCATCGCCCATTACAAGCGTAGCAGTAGTACTGCTTGTCGGTGCAAGATTTAGCGGACACGCCTCTTTCTCCACTTCAACATGAAGATGAACAGTGCTGTATTTAGCCAACAATGATTCAGAATTTCCGCTCATTCCTATTATAGGTATGTTCATGTGAAGAACCATCGGGATAAATCGCAACAGCTCGTCGGTCTGTCCTGAATAGCTTATAGCAAGAACAACGTCATCTTTTGTCATAACGCCAAGATCGCCATGATAAACATCAAGAGGGTTGATAAAGAACGACGGAGTGCCTGTACTCGACAATGTGGCAGCTATCTTTGCGCCTATATGTCCGCTCTTGCCCACTCCGGTAACTATAACCTTTCCTTTGCAGCCATACATCAAGTCAACTGCCTTGTCAAAGTTCTCATCCAACTGTGGAAGAAGTGCCATAACTGCCTGCGCTTCATCCTTAATACACTGGATGGCATATTCTCTTACATGAGTTAATCTTTCGTTTGCGTCAATCATACAAAAACGTTTTATCTGCAAATACTTTCTATAACTTTTTCCAAATCGTCAAGATAAAGCATATTCGGACCGTCACTCAATGCCTTATCCGGATCAGGATGAACTTCAAAGAAATAGCCTGTTGCTCCAAAAGCCTTGGCAGCAAGAGCCATTGACGGAACAAAGCGTCTGTCGCCTGAAGTCTTTCCGCCACCACCGCCAGGACGCTGCACGCTGTGAGTGCAATCCATTATGACTGTAGGAACAATGTCGAGCATGTCTGTGATATTTCTGAAATCCACTACGAGATTGTTATATCCATACATGTTACCACGCTCCGTAAGCCATACGTCAACAGCTCCGGCATCTTTGGCTTTCTCTACGGGATATTGCATATCCTTTCCACTTAAAAACTGGGCTTTCTTTATATTGACTACACGTCCGGTTTTTGCTGCGGCAACGAGCAAATCTGTCTGTCGGCAAAGAAATGCCGGTATCTGTATTACGTCAGCCACTTCGCCGACAGGTTTTGCCTGCCAGCTTTCATGTATGTCTGTCAATATCTTTAAGCCATACCGCTCCTTGACATCAGCCAACATCTGCAAGCCACGGTCTATTCCGGGACCGCGGAAAGAACTTATCGAAGTACGATTGGCCTTGTCAAAAGATGATTTAAAAATTATATCGGTGTTAAACTTCTTGTTAAGTCTTACAAGACACTCAGCCACACGATTCAATAAATCCTGCGACTCAATAACACATGGGCCTGCTATGAAAACTTGCTGCATCTTAAAAGTTTCACATATTGATTAAGATTTGCAAAGATAACGATTTTGCGCATTTGCGCCAAATATTTAACACATATTGCTGCAAAACTGAAAAAAAGTAGTAAAATATTTGCTAATATTAAATATAATACACATCTTTGCAGCACTAAAGGATGTGTCTTTAGCGAAAGACGGAAGATACACCTATTTGTAATATAAAAATCATAGTAACTAAATTAAAGAAAGGACTTTTTATGAAAAAATTTTTCATGACCTTAGCTGTCGTTATGATTGCAGTATGCGCTAACGCACAGGTTTATTTGGGTGGTAACGTTGGTATCGCAAGCGTTGACAACGGAGGTAAAGATGATGACGTTACTGTTTACAGTCTGCTTCCTGAAATTGGATATAAATTCAACGACGATTGGGCTGTAGGTGTTATGTTCGGATGGTCTAAAGGAAGCCTGTCTTCTGTAGGCGGAGATCTTTATTCAAGCGGTACGACACATACAGTTGAATTCAATCCGTATGCCCGCTATACATTCCTGCACAGCAAACTTATCAACGTGTTCTGTGACGGCGGCTTCGGTTATAAGCATTATAACGGTGCCGGTGACCAGTGGTCAATCGGTCTGAAACCGGGTGTTGAACTCAAACTTGACAAATTCAGTCTTGTTGCTCATATCGGATTTGTCGGTTATCAGAAATATGACGGTGAACACGGATTCGAGTCTAACGTATGGGGAATGGACTTCGACGGAAACAACATTTCTTTAGGTGTATATTACAATTTCTAAAATTACACAAATTCTTATATAACAAATGGGCTGCACCTTTACAGGCACAGCCCATTCTTTTTTATTTGTATTCAATAATCTGCAGCAGCCTTAATAAAAGGCTTGCTACATATTTTATTTTAACACGAACCTGTCATTAGAATCAGGGATTAATAATACTGATGCCATCCTTCATATTCAGTAGGATCGTCTATGCCGGCATCACGCAAAGCTTCTTTGCGTTCAACACAAGTGCCACATTTACCACAGTGTTTTTCACCACCCTTATAGCAACTCCATGTCTCCGCATAGTTTATGCCCAAGGCTTTTCCCCTACGGGCTATGTCCGTCTTTGTTATATCTGTATAAGGAGCCATAACCTCAATACCGGGGTAAGTGCCAAGACGTGTCGCGTCACTCATTGCCTTTATAAATTCTGAGCGGCAGTCGGGATAAATGGCATGGTCACCTCCATGATTGGCTATAAGCACATATTTAAGTCCGTTGCTCTCAGCTATACCTGCGGCAATTGAAAGCATTATACCATTTCTGAACGGAACGACAGTAGATTTCATGTTCTCAGACTCATAATGTCCTTCAGGTATTGCATCAGCACCTTCAAGCAAAGAGCTTTTAAAATACTTGCTCATAAAGTCAAGTTTAATTACAATATGCTTTATGCCCAGCCTGTCACAATGCAATTTAGCAAATTTTATCTCGCGTTTATTATGATTACTCCCATAATCAAAAGACAGCCCAACCGCTATGCGATCTTTCATTTCATAAAGCAACGTGACACTGTCCATGCCACCACTTACAATAATAATTGAATCTTTCATATCACATGTGTTTTTAATACTAATCATTAAAATAAGCACAAAACGCATTAACTTGATAAACAAGACATACAAGAAGACTTAAGTAATAACGCGTTTGTACGGTTTTTCAATTTATGGCGTAAAATTAATAATAAAAAACATAAATCAGACATATTTCCGCTATAAATTTATTTGCAATATTAATTCTGTTAGTATTGAAGCAATATTACTTCTTGCCATAACAGCCGGCTTAAAAAACTGTATTCAAATTTATTGGTGTCCGCTAAAACTTTTTGCTGAACATTGC
>HF992599.1:0-5097 GCA_000436695.1 Prevotella sp. CAG:1185
AAGCGTGTGTTTTTTCAGTTCAGGAGCAAAATATTTGCAGAACTCATCGAGAATACAGAAAATTTCTATTAAATTTGCATCAGTCATGGGAATGGATGTTTTTATGTAACTTATTGATTGTCAGCTATAAAGGTACTAAAAATATTTCATTCCCACAACTTTTTCAATCGTTTTCTTATACCGAACTCACGTATTTTTATAGAGTCAGCAGGTTGTTGTGCATTCTGTTTAGCTGACGTTTGTGCTGTGGCAGACAGGATGCAGACGTTGAAGATTAATGTTATTAAATAGAGCTTCTTCATAATCTTGTGCCTTTTTGCAAAGATAGAATAGATCCTGATTGCTTTCTGATTTTTTTAGTAAAAAAACATAATCATTCTTTATGGCAATGCATCTTCTGATTATGGCTTTTTTTGCCTGCTGAAAGTAATGTCCGTATGTCAGTTTTTGCCGTCAGTCAATACACCATCTAACAGCTTTCTCCTTATCCTTTTTGCCCTATTTCAAGCCTGGAATTTCATCATAAAGTAAAAAGTGCGTGAAAATCGTAACTTTTTCAGCTTATTATGTTTAAAGATAATATTTTTATTTCTTTTATATAATGTTTGTGTAATAAAACAATGCGCATTCACTTTCAAACTGTTAGTGGCCTGTTTACGACCCGTAACTCGGCCACTTTTCACTCAAAAGTGTGCCACTTTTTATCCGTAAGTCATAGAGTTATTTTTAGGAAATCAGCGTAGATATTTTGGTCATGTATATTACAAGATAGAGTTTGTATGTGTTTTTACAAAGTTAGGGCTATTTTTTCTGTATATCCACAAGCGCAATAAGTTTGATTTACTGTTATCGTATTGCTGTCATTGTCATGACAATATATCTTTTACGCTAAATAGAGTATATGTTTTACGTAAAATTTGTTGTTATTTTCTTTAACTATATGAAAATGCCAAATTTGTGAATAAAATGCTTTAATATGGAATATCCGGTCGAAAATGAGTATCATTCGGTATTTTTCCATGTAAAAATACGTTTAATATGTTAATTTATTTAAGTTAATTGGGCGGGTTTGAGAACATTTTAGGTGTAGTCGTTTTCATATAATTGAATATTTTTTAGTATTTTTGTCTTCAGACTATAGGATCTTAGGTGCTATGTGTAATTTGTTAGACTGGTTCTTTCATTTCATAGAACAAGGTCGTTTATACCACGTAGAGTATGGCGAAGCGATACAAAATAGGCGTTTGGTGTGAAATGTAGTCTGGACATAGTGAATGTGTTTGATTGGCTCTGTATTTGATACAATCCGTAATCTTACAAGTCAATGCAATCATAGTCTTGAACAAGTCAATGATAGATATCCGAAATGTGATATATCATTCCGTGGAGATGCTATAGGTATGAATTGTACCCTTAGGGATACAAAAAATCATGTAGGTCTTTTAATCCAAATCGGTTATTAGTATTCGGTCTGGATTTTTGTTTTATTTTGAGCGGATTTTCTTTATATTTTTCGTATGCATAGCGAACTATGTCAAGAAAAACAAACAAAAAGGCGCTAATAGAAACAAAAAGACGGGCTGAAAGTTTCAATGCATAAAATAGATAAAGTTATGTGTGGTCTAATGACCTCTTTACGGCAAATTCCAATGAAACATGTTGAATTGTCATTCGAAAAATAAATAATAAGGAAAAATATGATTAGCGGAATAATTAGTGGCATATTAGCTGGCTATATTGCCAGTCGAATACAAAAAGGCGAAGGAAGTGGTTGTTTAATCAATCTCTTTCTTGGAATTATTGGCGGATTGGTTGGAGGCTGGCTTTTTAGTCTTATAGGTATTACTGCCTATGGATGGATTGGTGAAATGATAACAGCAGTTGTCGGCGCAGTCATAGTACTTTGGTTGTTTGCTAAACTGCGATGAAAAAATACTAGCCATATAATTAAAGATTTAAAAAGCGTAATTATCATTTAAGGTATTATTCTTGATTAGCTGTTTTTATGTTTTCCAATTTATTTGAAGTTTACAGAAAATTGAGTTGGATAAGGTTACTGTTGTCGCAGTAAATTACTCGTATATAAAAGGTTACTTTATATTGGAGTTATTCATAAATAACAAAATAATTAGAAGTTGCAACTGATACGGGTGTAAAACGATTAAACATTCAGTTGTATTACGGGTGCCAAACTGCAGATTGTTAATTCAAACTATAGCATTAATGTGTTCAGAAATATATGTCTTTTTATTGGGTAAAAAACATTAATCAAATATTCAAAAATGGATAAAATAGGATGAAGTGTATCAGGTTGTTCTTAACATTGATGGGTGCTATATTTGTGTTTTCTTCGTCTTCCATATTGCATGCCCAAACACGTAGAGCACTTGTTATTGGCCTTGGGCAGCAGGAGGATAAGGCGTGGGGAAAGATTAATGGTGACAAAGATGTGCTGTATGTGGATAAAATACTAAAGGATGCGAAGTTCAAGGCTGGAAATATAAGGAAACTTGTGAATCAGCAGGCTACAAAAAAGGCAATAGTGAATGCTTTTAAGTTATTGATGGCACAATCAAGACGGGGAGATGTGATATATGTGCATTATTCAGGGCATGGACAGCAGATGAAGGACGTTCATAATGATGAAAAGGATGGACTGGATGAGTGTTGGATTCCATACGATGCATACCGTAAGCCTTGTAAAGAAGACAGAGGTGAGAAGCATCTTACGGACGATGAGGTTAACTATTATCTGAATGCAATCCGAAATAAAATTGGGGATGTCGGAAAAATGCTTGTCGTGATAGACGCTTGTCATAGTGGTGATGCAACTCGTGGAAGTGATGATGAGGTGGTTCGCGGCGTGGAAGATATATTTGAAGCTATCAAGTCATTTATCTGGGGGAAACCATCTGAAAAAGGTAAAGAAAAAGTGGTTAATCCTAAAGCAAAAGAGAATAAGGAACGTTGGATAACCATCAGTGCTTGCAGAAGTGACCAAGTGAACATTGAAATGAAAAATCCTGTTGTAGGCAAACTGACTTACGCATTATACAAAAAGATAAAAGAAGCATCAAAGGATGACAATGATGAATTTTTTAGAAAAATAAGGATGTTTGTCAATTCAAATACTGGCAGCAGGCCGCAATATCCAGTAATGACAGGCGAAACTGATAGATACAAAATAACAGATATTATACGATAATGTCAAAAAATATACAATTTCGAACACCGAAACAAGAGAATGAAGCACGTCTTGTTTCTGGTATGGCAGACAAAGACTTGAGTATGCAATATGAGCTATACGCATACTGTTCAGACTATTTTTGGGACAACTATAGAGGTGTGTTCTTTGCAGACGAGAAGTCTGCTGCAGAGATTCTGCAAGATACGTTCATCGCTTTTTGGGAGAATATTGAAAGGAAAAAAATCTACGTGGATGATGGAATAGTAATGGGGAAAGACGCAAAGCCACTAAATGGTAGTATCCTTACCTACTTTATGAGCATAGCCCGAAACAAATATCTGGAATATGTAAGAGAACATCCTGTCTATGCAGATCCTGAAACAGAATTGGGACGTTTGTTAAGAAAAGAAGGATTTAATCCAAATGAATATACAGACATGCTGTATGATTCCGGTGAAAATATGATGCTCGAAATAATAGCAGATATCATATCCCATATGTCACCACGTTGCAGTCAGATACTTACAAAATTCTATTATGAAGAGAAAAAATTGGAAATAATCTTAAAGGAGATGCCCACAATAGAATCATACGCTGCCTTAAAAACTAAAAAGAATAAGTGCATGAATATGCTGAGAAAGTCAGCGAGAGAAATTTATTACAGGAAATTAAAATCATAAAAGGCTATAGACATGGACGAAAAGTTTCAAGATAGGATAGACGATTACTTACTTAATCGTATGAATGTTGATGAAAAGGAGTCTTTTTTGCATGAGATAGAACAAGATGCTGATAAAAAAGAGCAATTTGAGTTTACACAAAATGTTAAAGCCTCAATCTGCAGTCGTGAGGAGAAGTTACGGGCATTGGCTCAGTTCCAACAAAAGTATGAAAAGGAACGAAAAGCAAGAGAAATGCGTGCTACAGGTACAAGTGAAGCATGCTCTTGTCCTGCTCCACAGATTGAAGAAAGGAATATACAGTCAAAAAAGAAAATATGGTTGTGGATTTCTGGTATAGCTGCAGTGCTTGTAGTTGGATTCTTTTCCGTTAAGTTTTTATTCAACAATGGGACTTCCCCGAATGGTGAAACTGCACCGATTGAGAAGATGCGTGGTGGTGATGATGTATTCAGCCCTGTTCCTGCAGATAGTACAGACAAAGATACGATTAAGTTTAAGGTAGAAAAAGAAATAACACCTGATGAATAGAATTCTTATTTTAGTATTTGCTCTTTTCTGCATTACGATTCAAGTAAAGTCACAGAAGCTTTCTGAAGCAGAGGTGACTGCTAAAATGACACAGGCTTTTGAGCTTACTAAAGCAGATAAGAAAGCCGAAGCTCTAGAAATGTTTCTGATTGTAGGAGAGAATACAAAGCAGCAAAGTAATGAAATCGAACGGCAGATGTATGTTTGCAGTCAGACAATGGCATGTCAGTGTTATGAGCTGTTGGGAAAATACAAAGAAGGATATCTTTTAGCAAAAAACTTGCTTCAAGGTAAGTTGAATGATGAAGAGCGAAAAGACATAGCTCACCTCTTTGCCTTGAATGGCTATATGTATGCGAGCGAGTTTATCAAACGTGATGAACGAGGATGTGCTGACTATAGTCGTGGCAGAAGTATTTTGGAGGAAATAGCGCCATACGCAGACGGTATAGTCAGGAATTATGTATTGCCAAAAATTCCATTGACATGGTATTTTGAAGGAGCTGATTATTTCATGATGCAGAAGTATGCTGATGCTTTGAATGCATACAATAAGGCTTTGACTGGTTATAAAGAGGTGGGAAAAGTAAAGGATGTTATTTCTGCTTTAAAAGGGATTGCATTAGCCAAATATCATCTTTATGACATTAATGGCTCTAACAATGCGTATGATGAAGCCTTAATCCTGTCCGGAAAGAG
>HF992599.1:5126-13714 GCA_000436695.1 Prevotella sp. CAG:1185
TCCGGAAAGAGTGGAGATATATCTACACAGATGGAGATACTGCAAGATTTGTGGTTTCAGAATACTGTTGTTGGTGATTTAGAACAAGCGAGGTTATATGCGTCAGATATGGATTCGCTTATGGAAATAACGTCGGATTCTTTGGCTAAATTTACTTATTATAATAAAAAAGGAAAGGAAGCAAGAAACCATGGCTCATATAATATCGCCGAACAATGGTTTCTGAAGGGAATGGCGATTGCAGAAAGTGAAGCTCATGATGCCGTATCTCCAAACAGATATCTGTCATACACGAATCTGAGAGATTTGTATGCCGATATCAAACAATATGATAATGCGTTGATATATGCAAGAAAGGCATTAAGAGAGCATCAAAGACTGACTCTTGTCAATGACTATCGTTTCTATCTTCCATATATGGCAATAGCAGAAATATACAAACTGAAGGGGGACAAGAAAGAGTGCTTCGCTTGTATAGATTCGCTTTTTTTAAGTGCTCATAGTATGGAAGAACCAAAAGAATTGAGTTGGCTTTATATCACAAGAGCCGGCTGCCATGCGGCATTTAATGATTATTCCGCAGCGTTGGCTGACTATCAGAAAGCAGATGAAATTCTTGCTGTAAAGTATCCGCAATCAGATGCAGATAGAATTGATTTGTTGCCACTGATGGGAGCAATGGAACATAGACTTAATAATTATGCAGAGTCAGAGCGGTTGTATAAGTTATATGCTGAGCAACTTGTGGCTCTTCAAGGAGAAAACAACATAGAAAGCATCAATGCACAAATCTATCTTGCCAACGCAGAAGGTTTTGCCGGTCATACTGATGCAGGATGTTCTGATTATGCAATGGCAGTAAATAGATTGAAAGATTTAATGAAGAAACGGTTACCTTACATGAGTTTACAGGAACGTGAGGCTTTTTGGAAACCGCTTTCATCTCTTTTCACGAATATGACTCCGTTTGCCATTAAGGCAAAAAGATTTCAGACTCCGTTTACTAAAAGTTGCTATGATGCACTTGTCATGTCTAAAGCATTCTTGCTTGAATCAGAACGCTCACTGTTTGATGTCGTTAAGAAGGAAGGCACAGATGAGGATATGCAGGACTACATGAGGCTCAGCTTGATGGAGAATCAGATACATGAATGGGAGAAAGATTATTTGCACAATGCAGACAGCATATTAAGTATGTCGCAGAGAGCAGACAGACTGGCTGTTCGTTTGGCAGAGCGTTGCCGCAGTTTCGGTAATATCACCGGATTTATGGATATAGACTATTCTGCCGTAAAACAATCAATGAAGCCAAATGATGTCCTATTAGACTTTACGGATTATGTTTCTGAAACAGCTGGACGTAAATATGCAGCCTATATAATAAATAAAAAAGACGAATATCCTTTGCTGAAATATCTTTTTGATGAAAGACAGATAGATTCGCTTGGCATCAGTCGCCCTGATATGTATTATGACAAGGATTATGCTCCAGAAGTTTTAAAATTGCTTTGGGAGCCATTAAAAAGTCACGTGGCAGAAGGTGCAACGGTATATTATGTTCCGTCACATTTGCTGTTTCAGGTGTCATTAGAATCGTTACCTCTTGCTGATGGTTCACTATTGGGTAGTCATTATCATTTTGTGAGATTATCTTCTGCGCGTGAAATTGTAAAAGCGCAATCGGAAACTTTGTCCGCTAAGCCTCAGTCGGCAATATTGTATGGCGGATTGCAATACGATTTGCAACCTGCTGAGATGGTAGAAGAGTCGAGAAAATATGAATTATCTGATTTGTTGGTGATGCGTGGTGATATTGTTCGTGGTGATTCCATTTTCCGTGAACTGCGAGGTTCAAGACAAGAGGTTGTACAGATAGCGTCATTGTTGAAGGCCAAGCAATGGGATGTTACGCCACGAATGGGAATGGAGGGAACCGAAGAGTCATTCCTCAGTATGAACGGCAACGCTCCGCAAGTGTTGCAAATTGCTACTCATGGATTTTATTATACCCCCGACCGGGCTGAAAAGGTTGATTATCTGAAAGGATATTCCGATGCTATGTCTTTGTCGGGCATAGTCCTCTCTGGTGCCAATGCAGCATGGTTGGGTAAGAAACTGCCTGATGGCGTATTGAGCGGCGTCCTTACAGCCAACAATATTGCACGTCTTGATTTGGGTAAAACAGAGATGGTTGTGTTGTCTGCCTGTCAGTCTGGTCAAGGCAAGGCAACTTCTGAAGGACTTTATGGTCTACAACGCGCATTCAAGAAAGCCGGTGTCGGCACCATGGTTATGTCTCTATGGAATGTCAGCGACAGTGTGGCAACAGAGTTTATGATAACATTCTACGAGCAACTCGTTTCCAGGCAATGTCAGTGGAACAAGCGTAAGGCATTTGAGCAGGCAAAGTCAATCATACGAGACAAATATCCCGATCCATTCTATTGGGCGGCATTTATAATGTTGGATTGATTCTTTTATATGGATTGATTACTTGCATTGGCTTTATTTTTTATAAACAATCAAAGATACAATAATATAAACAATTAAAATTTGCGTCTGAAATGAATTTGTTGTGTTGAAACGGCCATTATCACTATTTTAGGCTTAAACGTAATTATTGAAATATCAATCATTTAAATATGAATTTCGTTGCACCGAATCAAAAATATTGATTCGGTGCAGTTTTTTTTGATAGAATAGGTTACAAAAGATGCTCATATGTCATAAAGGAATAACAAATAAATTGGATATGAGACAAGAAGAAATAGTTAATGAGATTATAAAGAAATGTGGTAATGCAGAAATAATACCTTCAATGGGTTGGCATTTTATGTACAACGGACGGAATTTCTTCTACATTACGGGAAAGGATGATGGAATGATACGCTTTTGTATTCCTCACCTTGTCAAAGCTGACGGATATGACGTAACACAATTATCAGAGGCAATAAATGACACTAACAGAAGCGTAAAATTCATCAAAGTTGTTAAACTTGACTGTGGTAGTGTTTCCTTGAACTATGATCATAAAACAAGCCCTGATGAAACTGCTGCAGATATTGTTTCACATATCATCACAGCTTTAGATTTTGCATCTGCTTATTTACTCAATAAATTGAAAAGAAAATGAAACGGTTTATTTCGATAATATTTATTTCGTTTGCCCTTTTGTCGCTAAATGCCCAAAACGGATATTACATAAAACAAGCACAATCGTATCAACGCGAAGCTGAATATTATACAAATCAGGCATTAAGATATGAACGTGAAGTAGACTATTACAACCGTCAGGCTCAAGGTTATCTGAGGGAAGCGGAATATTATTCAAAACGAAAAAATTATGATAATGTGAATGCTTATCAGCGGCGTGCAAAAAATGCTACAGAAAAAGCAGAAGATTATGCCCGGAGGGCAAGGTCTGCAAGAGAGCGTGCGCAAGACTACATGAGAAAGGCTGAGTATGCATTGAAGAGAGCGAGATAATAAATTTTAATGATAAACAATCAACGAAATACAACAACAATGAGAACAACTTACACACATCTGCAGACCATGATTCTTTTGGTCTTGTTTTTCTTTACCACAGTGCAAAAGATTAATGCATCAGCAAAAGCCGGAGAGGCTTCGGTGTATGAGGGTTATACCGTGACCATTGAGTTAGCTGATACTTATAAACGTACTCTTATGCAGTCGACGGGTATCACTTACCAATGGTATTCAGAGAATAACTCGTATGCAACAGTGACAAGCTCCACGCGCTATAATGCTACAGTCAAGGGAATTAAGGCGACATCTTCATGCAAGGTATATTTTAAATGCAGCTATTTTATTGACGGTTTTTATCGCACAATGGATTTCTATTACACCATCACCGTTAAATCGTCAACAGTGAGCGTTACGAGTGTATCGCTAAATCAATCGTCTATAAGTTTGAAAGAGGGCAACACATATCAGTTATATGCCTCTGTCTATCCGACAAATGCCACGAATAAGAACGTGAATTGGTCGAGCAGCAACAATTCAGTGGCAACTGTCAGCAACGGCCTGGTATCGGCAAAGTCTGCAGGAACGGCCACAATAACTTGTCGTGCAGCAGACGGCAGCGGAAAATATGCTACTTGTAAAGTGTCGGTAGAATCTGCAACCGTATATGTATCAGACATCGTATTAAACAAGACATCTGCCACTCTGAATGTTGGAGAAAATGTTCAGCTTAATGCGAGTGTAAGTCCGAGTTCTGCAACCAATAAGAGCGTCAGTTGGACTTCTGATAACACATCTGTAGCAACAGTTTCGGGCAATGGTCTCGTTACGGCGAAGTCTGCAGGAAACGCCATAATAACATGTAAGGCTAATGACGGCAGCGGCGAAAAAGCTACTTGCACAATCACTGTGAAAGAGCCAGTAAAGCCTGAGTCGATTACTCTCAACAAAAAGAATGCCTCACTTACTGAAGGCGAAACATTGCAACTTACAGCCACTGTAAATCCATCTGATGCAGAAGATAAGACTGTAATATGGATAAGCGACAATACAGGTGTCGCCACGGTCGACGGTAATGGCCTTGTAACGGCAATGAGGGCCGGCACGGCAAATATCATTGCCACCACTTCCAACAACCTTGCGGCTGTCTGTACTATAACAGTATTGGAGAAAACTGTAGGAGAACCTACGTTGTGGTCTGGGCATTATAGAGTTTCATCAAGTCATGTAGAAAGCAATCCTACGAAAGAATATCAGGATGACTTTGAAATGACAATAGAAGAAAAAGACGGAATGTATTATATCACGTCCATGTTTGGTGAAGATCTGACGCAATACAATGAAGGAGGCTTCAAACTGCATGACAATGGTGACGGCACGGCCAATATTGATGTTTCGTATTACAATATTCTGAAATACACAGATAACGACAGCCCGTTGTATGTAATATATGTATTTGATGAAGATACTGACGACTGGACTGATTCGTGGGTATTGAAAATGAACGGAGACGGTTCAATTGCTTTAGGCGACTTTTATGTAGCTGCCTTTACTTGGAATGAAAGTGAAGAAAAATGGGTAAACGGACAGTTGGAGGCTTTGTATTACAAAATGACGGCCAACAAGGAAAGCGTTAGCGGCATATCAGATGTTGTTATGGAAATGCCAAAAATCCATATCGGCAATGGAGCAATTAGTCTGGATGAAATGGAAAATATAACGGTGTACAGAGACAACGGCATGATGGTCTTCTCCGGAAAAACGGATAGAGTGGAGAATCTGTCAAAAGGATTGTATATTGTCCGGATTGGCAATCATAGCAAAAAAATTCTGATAAAATAATGTTCTTGCATGGTTACCATTCCTGTATAATTTTCATAAACAGGCAAAAGAAACAATAATAACAAACTTAGAAGTTGCGCCCGACACGTATTAGGGTATATTACAATGAAGAAGTTTTTTGCAGTTGCTTTCGGGTATTATCTACAGATCAGACAACAAAAATAGAAAAAGAAATATGAAACGAAACATTAAAACCACTTTCTGGGTCATTGCTGCCATTATTCTACTGTTAGGCTGTATTATCGTCGGACATCACTTTATGAATTCACCATTTGACGAAACGACGATTTATCCTGATGATAGCAGAGAACGTCCTGCAGATACCACATTAATTGTGAATGGCATTAAATTTAAAATGATTGGTGTTAATGGAGGGCAGATTAAATGTGAAGGACTAAAGAAAGCCATAAATCTGAAGGATTTTTATATTGGTGAAACTGAAGTTACTCAGGAACTGTGGACAGCAGTAATGGGGAACAATCCTTCTGTCAACAAAGACAGTGTTATTTGTCCTGTTGAGAATGTAGATTTGGTAGAATGTATTGATTTCGTTCAAAAACTGGATTCTATCTCTGGAATTGATTTCTATATCCAATCTTATCCTGAATGGTTGTATGTTGCCTATCTTGGATCTTTTGACTCTGATGCCTCCTCATATTATGAAGATAGTATGAGCTGGCATAAAGAGAATTCAGGTAATACCACTCATCCTGTCAAGCTGAAACAGCCCAATAAATTAGGCGTATATGATATGATTGGCAATGTGTCCGAATGGACAATCAGTGGTCCTGATCCTTTGTTTTTTGTTATGGGGGGCAGTTTTGAAACAGAGAAAAAGAAACTTGGTGTCGATGCATATGACGTTTACCATGCAAACGTCAAAATGGGTTCGCTTGGTTTAAGACTTGTCTGTTATCCTAAAGAGCAAAAATAATAATGTTTTATAATCGTTTTTAATTATCGGATTATCCGGCATGTAGTAGATTTAAACAAGAATATAAAAATGAAACAAAAAGACAATAACAAGATGAAGAAGACTCAAGTCTTCAATGTGATTATCCTCGACCGTAGCGGTTCGATGGAGTGTATTCGCCAGGCGGCAGTTGATGGTTTCAACGAGACTCTGGCAGGTATCAAGAAGGCTCAGGAGCAGTTTGCCGAGACACAAGACCATTTTGTATCCTTGGTGACGTTCTGTAGTTGTGATACCAGGTATGTATTTGACAAGACACCAGTGGCAGAATCACATCCTCTTAAGATAGAGGACTTTCAGCCCTGCTGCACCACACCGTTATATGATGCAATGGGAATAACACTGACAGCTTTACGCAAATATGTTCAGACCATTGATGACTATGTAGTTGTTGTTACCATTATTACAGATGGCATGGAGAATGCCTCACGTGAGTATGACGGCAAGACAATAAAAGAACTTGTAGAGCGATTACGTGGCGAGGGATGGACATTCACCTATATGGGTGCCAATCAGAACTCTGTAGAAGTGGCCATGAAACTTTCAATCCGTAATTCCCGAAACTTTGATTATGACAACGAGGGTACACGTTCATCAATGAAAAAGGACATCAATACCCGTATGAGCTTTTTTACCTGTCTTTCAAATTTTAAGCATGAGGCGAAAGAGCGTGCAGAGTCAATGTCAACAGAAGAACTTCAATCTATATATACAAATATGGCCGATAAGGCTTTTGATGAGGAGGAAGAAAAATGAAAACAAAGATAACATCAATGAAAAGAGCTTTTATTTTGTTTTGGCATGGCCTGACAGCTCTTTTGGTAGGCATCGCCAATTGGTTTACAGTAATATTGGGAATGAGGGACGACTCCAAATATGGAAAATTCCTCCGTCGTGTTGTAGGTAGCTGTTTCGCTTTTATTATGATTGTGTTTGCAGCAGCTGCAGGTTCTGCTTTATGTGAAGCCGTGTATGATGCATTGGAAATAGACAAATATTTAGACGACTCATATTATGACCAGCAATATTTGTCACGTAACGCGATGTTTTATATTAAATATGGCGAGGATGGTTTCGTGAAGACAGTTGATGGGGAGACAACCATTACAGGCATAAAGTGGATTGCAAAACCTTTGGGTATGGACTCACTTGTATGTTATAGCGATGGTGAAAAACGAGGTTATTTCAATAAGTTTACGGGTCAGCCAGTCATTAAGCCTCAGTATGATCATGCCTGGGTATTCTCCGACGGACTTGCTGCTGTTGATGATGACGGCTGGATTAAGTTTATTGATGCTACAGGCAAAGTGGTAATCGACCCTAAGATTCCTTATATTCCAGACTGTGAGGGTTATGTATTCCATAACAATCTTTGTGTAATAAGCAATGACCGCCTCGACCGCTTCGGAATGATTGACAAACATGGCAAATTGGTATTAAAACCTGAATACTTTTCAATTTTCCCTTCCGGAAAATATTGGATAGTTGATAATGGCGACGGAAAGTGTGTATTGGATAGTGCATTGAACACCGTCATCCCATTCTTGAAAGGTTATATATGGGTTAATGACGATTATATCAGCGTGACCTTAGACAACCACATCATACAGCGGTATAGTCTAAGCGGAAAACTCATCAATGATTTTTATGTCAATGATGTAAGCTATCTTACATACGAAACAAACGACTTGCGCTATATCACCTCGAAAACCTATAATGATGACGGTACATTGGCAAGCGAAACTGAAGAAACTGATCCACAGCCGGTAGAAAGGATGGCTAAATGCAAGCGTTATGAAGCTGAAGGCGGATGGTATGGCTTGATGACGGCTGACGGAAAGGTTATCACGCCGCCTTCATACTGCGATATAAAGGCCATCGGTTATGATACCTACCTCTGTAAAGATAATAACGAAGATGGCGTGATTCTGAATGGCAAGGGCGAAAAAATACGTTAATATTTTGCGCAGAATATTGGTATAAGAAAAACATTTCAGTATATAAAAATTTTACGTATCTTTAAGACAGGGCTGTTTCCTTTTGCAGGATTCAGCCCTAAATATTTAATTCGTTTTTCAACACAAAATACAAGAGGCTAAGTGTAGGCATAGTTACGCTCCAATGAGTTTTGAAGCAAGGATAATAGCTGGTTTGCAATCAGGGTGCCCCATATTTGTATCTTGATGGCATACTATCTCTGTAAAAATAACGTATCTGGACGTTCTGCTAACAAAAAAGGTGTGAAACTGCTTGAGTTCCACACCTTTTCTTATGGATGTTTATCGTT
>HF992600.1 GCA_000436695.1 Prevotella sp. CAG:1185
CTTTGAGGCGTATGTAGGCAGCGGAGGGAACATCGTGGTGAGAAAGATATTCGACGCAAGACGGCACACCGACCCTGCCACAATGAAACTGAAGACCAACATACTGGGCGAGAACGGCCGCTACGTTTATTGGCTGAGCAAGAATCTGACGGTTAACACCATAACCAAGAAGAACGGGCGCAGGCTGCTCGGCAGGCTCAACAGCGACCGCCGCTTTACGTGTTTCAAGAAGAAGGGGCAATATATATGCGCCGGAACGGCATCGGGCGGCATATACATCATAAACGCCGACAACGGCAAGACAGAATATTACAGGTTTAAGGGCTTGGGCTCGCCCGTGTCGAGCATCAACATAATGAACGGACGGGTGTTCTTCACCACCCCGTCGGGTCTCTACTCTTTTGCCAAAGGCTCGGCGCCAAGCCTCATCACGCAGCAGGCAGCCGACATAACGCAGTCGTTCACCGACAAATACAACAAACTGTGGCTGTGCTCCGAAAGAGGAGTGCTGATATGCCACGACCCAAAGACGTCTACATCGCAGACGTTCACCATGCCGGCCGACAGTCTGTTTGCCGAGATGAAATTCAGAGACACAGGCGCCAACGGCCTGTTCATACTGATGCGCAACGGCGAGGTGTGGCGCTATAACCATCAGACGCGCATGATGCAGAACATCAACCAGCAAAAAGAGTTCAGCAACTATATTGCCGAGCCTCACTTCTTCGACATCGACATAGATCCCAACGGCATATTGTGGCTGTCGTCAACGAGCAGCGGCGTATATAAGGTTTGCTTCCCCCACTACAACTTCAGGTTTATGTTTCCGGGCATGCTCATCAGCAGCGGCGAGAGCGACAACAACGGCATACGTGCCGTGTATCAGGCGCGCAACGGCGACCTGTGGATTGGCACACGCAAGGGCGAGCTGTTCTGCATGGACTTCAGAACGCACAACATAAAGCGCAGGTTCGGCAGCGGCGAAATTGGTCCGGTGTATCACATAATGGAAGACAACAGGGGCAACTACTGGTTCTCGACAAAAGGCGCCGGACTGATAAAGGCAACGCCCGACGCCATGGCTCCGCAGGGACTGCGCATAACACGATACACCAACAGGCGCGGCGACCGCAACTCGCTGAGCAGCAACCGCGTTTATTTCACTTATCAGGACAGCCGCGGACGTATATGGGTGTGCACATTCTACGGCGGACTTAACCTCATTGAGGAACGGGGCGGCAAGACCATATTCAGAAACAGGCACAACGGATTCGGCACTTATCCGCGCTACGACCTCTACACCGATGTGCGCTCGATAACCGAAGACCGCAACGGCAGAATGTGGGTGGGCACGACAGACGGACTGATGTCGTTCGACGGAAAGTTCAAAAGGCCTTCTGACATAAAGTTTGAGACCTACCGCGACAGCCATAGGTCGGGAGCCATGGCTAACGACATCTTCACGATGTATAAAGACCACAAGGGATATATATGGATGGGCATATTCGGCAGCGGCCTCAGCAAGATCGAATATTATGACGAGAAGAGCCGGCAGCCCGTGCTTAAGACGTATATGATAAACGAGAAACAGGGCGGCGACGTAATATCGTCTATCGTGGAGGACAAGAGCCACTGCCTGTGGGTATGCACCGAGAACGGACTGGCAAGCATGCGCCCCGGCTCGTCGTTTCTGAAGAGCTACGACCGCTTTGCGGGCTTTCCCGAGGTTAACATAGAGGACAACACGTCGATATGCCTGCAAAACGGCAACATACTTATAGGCTGCCGCCAGGGCCTGCTGTCGTTTAATCCTGAAACGGTGAGAAACGATAACGACTCACGCTACACCACGTTCATCACAGGCTTCAAGGTGGTAAACCGCGAGCTGTGGGACTTTAATCCGCCCATATTTGAAGGCTCGCTCAAGTATGCCGACAAGATTGTGCTCAGCCACGACCAGTCTACGTTCACAATAGAGTTTGCCGCCCCCTACTACGCCGACAACACCATGATACCTTACACCTATATCCTGGACGGATATGAGGAGCAATGGCACAACAACGGCTCAAACCGCATTGCCTCGTATGCCAACGTGCCGCCCGGACACTATAAGTTCAGGGTGAAGGTCAACGACAACAACTCGCCCGAACGGGTAATCGAGATAATCATCACGCCGCCGTGGTGGGCCACATGGTGGGCTTACACCATATACACCCTGCTGGCGCTGCTGGCTGTCTATGGCGCGCTGCGCCTCGTGATGTATATGATCAGGATGCGCAACGAGGTGTATATCAACGACCGCCTGGCCGAGCTGAAGATACGTTTCTTCACCAACGTGAGCCATGAGCTGCGCACGCCGCTGACGCTCATCAAGGGGCCTGTTGAGGAACTGAAGAACAACGAGAAGCTGAGTCCGGCCGGCAAGGAGTATGTGTCGCTGATCGACCGCAACGCGCGCAAGATGCTGCAGCTCGTAAACCAGATACTCGACTTCCGCAAGATTCAGAACGGCAAGATGAAGATGCACGTGTCGTATGTCGACCTCAACGCCATGATTGAGCAGCTCATGCAGGAGTTCAGGGTGCTTGCCGAGGAACGCGACATAGCCTTTGTGTTCGACAAGGCTGAAGAACACGTAACGGCATGGTGCGACGCCGAGAAAATAGCCATAGTGCTGAACAATCTGCTGAGCAACGCCTTTAAGTACACCGGCGAGGGCGGCAGGATATGCATAGCGCTCGAACACGACTACGACAGGCAGATATGCACGATGAGGGTTGAAGACGACGGCGTGGGCATACCCAAATCGCAGCTCGAGGTGATATTCGAGCGATTCTCGCAGGCAAGCAACAAGACATCCGACGACAACGCCTACGCAGGCACAGGCATCGGACTGTCGCTCTCGAGAGGGTATGTCAACATGCACCACGGACGCATCTGGGCAGAAAACATAGACGGAGGCAAGGGCGTGGTGTTCTCGGTTGAACTGCCTACAGGCCGCGACAACTTCAACGGGAAGGACATTGAGGTGTACTTCGACGACAGCACAGCAGAAAACAGGACCGCTGACGAAGGCGACAACGGCGCGGAAGACACAATGACGCAGAAACAGGAGGACGCAACACGCGACGACCTGCCGACGATAATGCTCATTGAAGACAACATTGACATGTGCCGCATGCTGCAGCTGCAGCTCAGAAGCAACAGCTACAACGTGCTGACGGCGCACGACGGTGAGGAGGGACTGAAAAAAATATATCAGCATCACCCCGACATCATAATAACCGACCTGATGATGCCGGGCATGGACGGCATGCAACTGCTGCGCGCCGTAAGGCAAGACTTCAACATAAGTCACATACCGGTGATTGTGCTGACGGCAAAGAACACCGAGGAAGACAAGCTGACGTCTGTCAGGAGCGGCGCCAACGCCTTTATAGCCAAACCTTTCAGCAGCAGCTATCTCATGGCAAGGATTAACCAGCTGCTCGAGGAGCAGCGCATATTCCAGCGCAAGATGGTGGTGCAGACCACGGTGGAGAATACGGCAGAGGCTGACGGCGACTCTTACGAACAGCATCTCGTAAAGAAGGACATCGAGTTTGTACACAAGATTCATGACATTATTGAGAAGAACCTCAACTCTAACGACTTCAACATCGACACCATTGCCGGCACCATAGGCCTTAGCCGCTCGGCTTTCTTCAAGAAGCTGAAGAGCCTTACGGGCTTTGCGCCGGTAGACCTCGTAAAGGAGATAAGGCTGAACAAGGCTGCGCGCCTTATAGAGACAACCGACGACAGCATAACAGAGATAGCCTACTCAGTAGGTTTCCGCGACGCCGGCTACTTCGGCAAGTGTTTCCGCAAGAAATATGACATGACGCCCAAAGAATACAGGGCCGAAAAGCGCCGCACGCAGCAGCAATAGCATTGCCGGAATTATGGCACGAAATAAAGCGACGGAACGAAATAAAGCTATGCCAAGAAATAAGACTTTAGCACGAAATAAAACTTAAAAGCAGACATAAGGCTAAGGAACAGCACCAAACAACACTCTGCATCATCCTGCCTTCCGCCCCATTCGTCGGTATAAACCGGAACGGACGGAAGGCACGTTGATTTTAGTATAGCAAGAAAGTAACAGAAAAACAGATTTTAATAAAATTATCATAAAAATCAAGCGAGACACGAAACATAAACAATCTGTTAAAAAACAATAAATCACAAACAATTGGGCAATAAAAGTTTCTATTTTAAATAAAATACACCTATCTTTAGGCGGGAAAAAGAAAATAAATACAATACGCTATTGTAAGCCAACAATTACACCTTAATAATATTTTACTTCCCTTAAAGAAATATAGTTAAAGTTCACGGCCTTATGCAGAGTGCTGCACAGGCGACCTCTCTCGACTTTGCAAAGTTAAGCACTTTGAAATCTTGCATTCCTACAATCGACAAAAGTTTATTTATGAAAAAGACTTTACTATTTTTATTTTTGACTGGAACATTGTCTGTGTACGCGCAATCTCCGGGTGGCGTCAGTGGAACAGAACTATGGTACAAGGTTATGCCGGTTTCCTCCAACCTGCAAGGATATTACCGCTGGCAAGATTATTCCGGTGATTCTATTAAGTTAATGCAGCACAGACTTACAAATCCAGAATCAACAGAGTTCACACAATCCAGAACATCGTTACACACAATCAATTTTCATCCTGCTGTCAGCCTTGGAGAAGGAACATTAAGCAAATCAGCCTATCTTACACACTCAAACCTTTCACAGGCAACAATATTTGGTGTATTTGCTCCCTTATCCTCGACAATTTCACGTGATATGATACTATATGCCGTCAACGGACGTAAAGCAGCCGGAACAATAGTCACTAAGGACAAATCAATACGTGTACGCGGAACAGAACCTCTTGATTATGGAAATGAAAATGGTGAAGATCTGCTCTATACCTCTTCCGACTCTATCACAGAAAATCAATTTAGAGAAGCCTCCCCACGCATTGTCACTTACTTAAAAGCAGACCGTCCAAATTTCAATATGTGGGGCGAAAGACAAAATGCATCAATTTCATTTGGTACGACATATTCAACAAGAGATATAGATTTCAATACGACATTTGACACATCTTCATTCGGAAATGAAGAATTTGACGGTTATACACCTGAATATATTGTTTACAACAGATACCTCACACCAATAGAAAGAAGAAAGGTAGAGAGCTATCTGGCCATAAAATATGGTATTACCCTAAACGGTTCATATCTGGACAGCGAAGGAAACCTTATATGGGATCGTGACGAACAGAATCAATACCACAATCGTGTTGCAGCCTTCGGGCGCGACATAAACGCAGGACTATTGCAACCGCTGTCAGCAACATCGTATGAAGAAGCACCAAGATTCTCGTCACTTAAAACAAACGACAGCTATTATCAGTCAAACTCTTATAATCTTCCATCCGAGGCACATCTGCTGATTATGGGCCGTGAATATGGAAACGCCATGCCTGAAAATGGTTATGTTTTTTGGGGTGACGACAATGCTTCCACTTCTACATTTACTGCTCCAGGCGATTCTTTATGGCATATAATGAAACGCACTTGGCTTGTAAGGACAAACATTCCGGCGAACGCAGACAGTCTTATGACCAGATGGACAGGCAACGGACTTAATGTAACAAGTTCAGGATTTATTGATAACATTACACAGACCGAAGCGACAGCAGGATCATACGCCATAACTCCGGCTATGCCGGAAGGATATGGAGCCATAGAATTCCGCTGTCCGCTGACACATCCGACATTTGACGTTGGCTTCACTTCTGAAAATAACGAGTGTACTTACGGATTTAGAATTAATAGTAATGGCTCTGTGAACACAATAAACAATGGTCTGGTTTCATCCGGAACAATAGCTACAGGGATAAACGGAAAAATTGTTTCTGTCCGCCTGAATAACAGATACTTGTCTATACGTATTGATGGTACTGGAAATTCAGACCGTACATTTACAATATCAAATACCACAGGAACTGTTAAAGGCATTATCCGTACATTGTCAGCCGACTATCCGTTGTACTTAACTAAAGTAAGAACAGGTGGCATAGGCGATACAGGCAATCAAGCTGAACTAAGCAACAGACTGACAGAAAGTGAAGAATTCACTTCCTTCAGCCGCAGACGCACAGTAATGCTTATTGACCAAAGCGGAGAAGGACGGTTTGATACTGACGATGTGACAATGATAAAATGCTCTGATCCTGATTTGGCAAGAGGAAAGACCATGTTTCACAATATATTTTGGGACTCAGACGGCAGTGGCAGCGACATTTTTACATTTGCTTATTATGACGGTATTGACATCAATGCCACCCCTACTCCGTCTGCCTGCGAAAACGGACTACCGATCAACAACGGTTCTATTAATATAAATGTCAGATTCGGCACACCAATATTCAATTACATACTGACAGTAGATACCGTAGCAGGCATGGAACGAGGAGCAGAAGCAGCAAAAGGAACATTTATCAAAGACGAACATAATATTAAAAACCTTGCACCAGGAACATACACACTAACTGTAATGCAAGAAGGCGGAAATGATATCTATGGCACAGGAAATACAAGCTTCTCGGCTTATTCACATGACACCCGTTCATATTTGTCCGGGGAGATGACTTGGACAGCAGCGGAGACATGTTCTAACTACCGCATCGGACTAGAGTCAACTCTAACGGAGGACATTATACAATATGGATTTGAAGTTAGAGAAAATAAGGTTTATGCAATAAGCGACGGTTACGTCAGTTCTACCCTATTATCTACAATAGAAGAAGGCGACATATTAAGCATAGCCATAAACAACAGGCAAATAACATACATGATAAATGGAGAAACAGTTCAACGGGAATCAACATGGTCGCTTCGTGGATGGCGTTTTTGCATAAAATATGGAAATGGAGAGACACATATAACTAATCTCATGATAAACGGAAAGCCTGTAGAAAATTTTGAATCTTACGGAAATATACAGATAGAGACTCCGAAAACAAATAGTGTTAATCTTACCGTCCATGTGGGAAGCGAATGTGACAGTACTCTTCCAAACGGGACAGAAGAGACTAATGGCAAACAAGAATTCAATATCCAGAACAACAATGTCACAAACACAGAACAGAATATATTCTTTGTCAAAGAAAACGGCAACGCTACAAGAATATACAATGCCACACTTGATCGTAACGTTACATCTGCAACGACATTGCTGGTATTCGATGCATCCGGCAGAATGATAGACAATAAGGATATGCTGGGCGAAACTGTGAAGAACGCACAATTCAGTGTGCCGGGACCCGGTGTCTACATAATAAAGGCACTTACTGCTGACGGTAAAGAATTTACGAAGAAAATTTTTGCAAAGTAACAACCAAAGAACCTTAATTATGAAAAGAATATATATAATTGCAGCAACCGCACTGGCACTTGTTGTTGTCGGATTAGCAGCCTCACGGCATCTTTCAGGAAGACATTCTGACAAGATGTTCAAGACTGAGATGCCTATAACTGGAAATGTATCAGAAAAAAACAGTAACAAGCCCATTCAAGATTTAAGTAAAAAGTCTCAAATGAAAGATAGTCATGCTACAAATGACTCAAAAACTTTCACGCCACTAAAAGTACAGATTTATACTTCCAAACAAGATATAGGTCATATAGGAATATCCGACGGAAAAACATCAGACAATCCTGAAGACAACATCTTTGAAGTTGTACTGCCGGAGAACGTTCCTGATGACGCCAAAGTATGGCTGGCATACGACCTGTACGGAATCAATTCTGGCAGCGGAGTAAGCAGAGGTATCAATGACCGTCCCTCAACAGGTGGTTACCAAACAAAAATTTCTAATAAATGGACTCCTGTATGCGAGGAAATAAGCCCGTCATGGCTGCACAAAGGCACAAACCGTATTCTGTTTACCACAGCAGAAAATATGCCGGCATACTCGGTGCGAAATCTGCGTATAAAAATTACCGGCGGAAACAATGAAATCATTGCCCTAGCACTTTCTCCCGTATCTTATGGCAATAAGACTTACATTCATGGCTTTACTGATAAATCTGTAAGAGAAATTAAAGCAGGAAAAGAACAACTTAACCTGACAGACGGTGAATTTGAGGGAATAATATCTACAGATACAGAAAACATAACCATAACAGCCACAAAATCAGACGGAAGCAGAATAGTAAAAACATTCACAATAGAAGACGGAGGCAAGGCAGACTTTAACCGTGAATACACCGCATACGCGCCAAGTGAGACCAACAAGAATTTCAGCAAAAATAAGGCTGACAGCATGAGCGTAAGCGGCGGACAGCTGAAGGTGGAAAAGGATGTCATGCTGAACAACCTTAATTTGTCTGTAAGGACACTGCGTAAAACTGACGTACCATCACTTGACTTTGGCATGACAAATGTCACTGCCGAAGGCGAGGGCTACCGCTTTCTGCCACACGGCAACCATTTTACTGACGAAGGTGCTACAGTAAAAATAAAATATGACAGAACCAAAATTCCAAGCGGATATACTGAAGATGACATCCGTACATACTATTTTGATTTGGACACACGACATTGGGTGGCACTGGAAAGAATTAAAGTAGACAAGACTTCTGCCTGCATTGTATCAAAGACGACACACTTCACCGACATGATAAACGGAGTTATTCAGGCTCCTGAATCTCCTGAGACAGAAGGATTCGCCCCGACAATGATGAATGACATCAAGGCAGCTGATCCTACTGCAAAGATTAACATAATAACACCACCAACAGCTAACAGCAGAGGTACAGCCAACCTGCAATATACTTTTGAAATGCCGCCGGCACGCAACGGCATGACACCTAATCTAGGCATTCAGTACAACAGCGACGGAGGAAACGGATGGCTGGGCGAAGGCTGGAACATGCCGGTGCCGTCAATAACGATAGACACCAGATGGGGCGTTCCACGCTACGACACAGCAAAGGAAACAGAAACCTATCTGCTTTCTGGGGCCATGTTGTCTACTATGGACGACGGCGGTAAGATGGGTGTGGCACACCGTGGCGAAAAGATGAACCGCAAGACCGACAGACAATTTTACACAAGACAAGGAGGTGACTTCCAACGGATAATACGTAAAGGCAGCTCTCCGGCAGACTATTATTGGGAAGTGACCGACAATCAGGGCGTAAAATATATCTATGGCGGTGAAGGAGCTGTGCTGAAAGGAACGGTAAAGGACATCAACGGTATTTCACGTAATGTAATATCTGAATGGAAACTTGCCCGTGTGGAAGAAACACACGGCGATTACATAGAATATGTGTATGAAACAGCCGATGAAAATATACGCGGAAATCTGAAAGCCAAAGCTATCTATCTGAAAGAGGTACATGCCGGAAATGCCGGACAAGAACCGCATACCATTGTTGTATTCGACGGAAACAAGACCAAACAAATTAAATCTAATAATGCACGCTATGGATTTCTCACATCGTCAAACCGCCTTTTGGAAAAAGTTACAGTGAATTTCCGCGGACAGGAATTAAGAAGCTATGCCTTTTCATACCAAAGCGGAGCTTTCTCAAAAGACTTGCTGGAAAGTGTCAGACAATATGACAATGAAGGAAATGAAGTATCGTATCAAAACTTTAGCTATTATAACGACGTAAAAACCGAAGGAGGATACTCCCCGTTCCAAAGCAGAAGCGAAAAATGGAATCTGGCCGATGACAATCTTGATGCCGAATTCGCAAATCCCATAAAAGTCACAGACCGTTTTAGCGATAAGCCTACGGCATTAGGAGGCACGACAAGCTCGTCAACAAGCGTGTCATTCTATGCCGGCGTAGGCGTTGCTGACAACAGTCCATGGAAGGGAAACACCGCTGGAGGCTCATACAGCTACTCTACAGACAACAGCAAAGGACTTTCAACATTTGTAGATATCGATGGTGACGGTTTGCCAGACAAGGTATTCCGCAAAAACGGTGCATTGTATTACAGATCACAGTTACGCTCAAGCGGCAATAACAACATTACATACGGCGAACCCATAAAGGTGGCCGGCATAAACAGTTTCTCAACAGTCAAAAGCTCCACTAACACCGGAGGTGCAATAGCTACAGTAGGATGGATGAATATTACAGCAGAAGTAGGCACGGACTTCGTTAAGACAAAGACCCAAACCACTGAATATTTCAGCGATATAAACGGAGACGGACTTGTAGACCTTGTGTCTAATGGAAAAGTTTATTTTAACCATATAGAGTTTGACGCAAACCGCAACGCTATTCCGACATTCACCGAAAGCAGTGCTGACACGCCAAGCCCAATAATATACAGCGGGAAAATAGATACATCTGTTATAACTGTAAGCCCTGAAG
Source organism: Prevotella sp. CAG:1185 (assembly GCA_000436695.1). Classification (GTDB taxonomy): domain Bacteria; phylum Bacteroidota; class Bacteroidia; order Bacteroidales; family Bacteroidaceae; genus Prevotella. Next base: position 10,447 of record HF992600.1, read on the forward strand.
AACAGCAGGAAGCCATCGATGCCTCACCAATGGAAGACATCGTAAGGGTATGGCAAGCACCTAAAGATGGCATGGTTATCATATCAAGCAAGGTTAGGCTTCTTGAACCTACAGGCGAATATGACACAGAAGAGTATGCAAAAGCAGACGGCGTGTATGTATCTATACAGAAAGGGAATACTGTACATTGGAGCCAAAGTATAGACAAAGATGACAGAACATGGCATAATAAATTAATTACAAACCTCCGTATTTCAAAAGGCGACCGGATATACTTCCGTGTACAATCAGGCCGTTCCTTGACAAGCAACGGCTCCTTTGACAGAGTGGAATGGTCGCCCACAATTACATACTTTGCAATATCCGACACTTTGCCCAACGGATATTCTACAACTGTTTATAAACCGGAAGAAGGTGCTATTTACAGCGTCAATACATTAACACTTCTCACCGGCTGGCCTTCATTCAAAGTGAAAGGAACATTCTCAAAGCCCAAAACTACAGACGACGTAACACTTCGGATAATAGGATCTAATGATCCGAAGGACGCTAATGGAAACAACAATCCCAGGTACATTGAGCAAGAATTGTTCAGCAAGACATACAAAGCGAGCGAAATAATTACAAACGCAAATGTCGAAGCAAATATAGGAAATGTATTAAGACTGAGAAATCTCAATTTCATAATAACATCGACATCTAATGTAGAATGGACAAAAGTAAAATGGAATCCGTCTATAACTTATAAAGATACGGCAAATGTTGAACGGACAATTTCTGTACCTGTTTATTACAAGACATTTGCAAATATGGTTTATGAGGGGAAGCCATATATTGTACCGATACCTCCGAAAGACAAAATTTTTACATTTGCGAATTCCACAACTGATGAAACAACCAATCAGCAAAATTCGTTAGAACAAAATTCATCCATAAACAATAATAATGTAGAAATAGGGCAAGATCTCCCTGCTCTACCCGTTTTATGCCGTCTTGTTATACAGCCCGACTTTTCTTTTTTGAAAAACTTTAATGGAGAAATAACACTTACAGTAAAGAGCAATGATGAACTTTTGGGAAAAAGAACATATAACGTATCAAATACAGTAATCATTCCAGATACATTATTTGTCGATATTGAAAGCGGGAAAAAAATATGGTTTGAATATTATTATTCAGGAAAAATTGGTGATAAAATTATTTCTAATCCAACTGTTAAGGTCACGGACTTTCGACTAGGAGTCATTAAAGGTCCTTCAATAGAATTTGGTTACCTCCCAACTATTGTCGATGCCGGATTCTACGCTGAAAATGAGGATAAAGGCTTCGGTATGATGTACCGTGGTTGGGGCGGCTTCGTCTACAACGCATCTGAAGGACGCTTCAGTAAGCCTATAGACGAATCGTTACTGAAACTGCCTGATAGTGATGAAAAAATAAATCCACTTACAATGGTATTCACTCCAATAGGCACTGATCAGAATACACTTGACAGATGGATAGGACAACGCAAGGAAATATTTCTGACCGCAAACGAGGCAGGAACGGCACGACTAGGTGCTCAAGACGTTATTCTGACAAATCCTTTGGACAACGACGTTGAAATCGCGGGACTGTCAGGAGAAGGACTACAGGGCACAGGTGCGGCAGCCGTTACACAAGTAATGTCCAACAAAAGTAACGTAGTGCAAAGCGGAGCTTTGGGAATCACCTATAATGACGCCAACGGAAATGCAACAGCAGAAGTGACAATGATGGACATGAACGGTGACGGATATCCTGACATTGTGGCCGGAGGCACCATACAGTATACTAATACTTTGGGTGGACTCAGTGGAGAAAAATTAGGAGGAATAGGCACCTCTACCACCAAGAATGAATCAGATGCCTGGGGATACGGAGGACACCCAGTAGCATCGGTATCGAACATATCCAATGTCGTGAAGCACGGGAAAAAAGCTTTAGGCATGAAAATGACATCATGGTTAGCACAAATCTCCATTTCCGGAAGTGCCCCGAAAAATACAGACGAGACCGTAGAGGCATTTGTTGATATCAACGGTGACGGATTGCCTGATAAAATAATGTCAGACAAAAAAGTACGTCTGAATTATGGATACTCTTTCTCTGATCCCATAGATTGGGGCTTAACAAAGATTCAAGCAGGAAAGAGCTTATCTTACAGTGGCGGTTTAGGATTCGACATTGCTTCAAGCAGTGTATCCGCCGGTGTCGGTCTTGTTACTTCCGAAAGCACTGAGGAATTCAACCTCATGGATGTCAACGGAGACGGATTGCCCGATAAGGTATGGACAGAAAACGGTAATGTCATGGCTGCCTTGAACACCGGTAACGGTTTCAGCACCCAAACCAAATGGAACGGCGCAACAGCGTTGAACGAGTCTGCCTCAACTTCAGAATCCGTAAACACCGCCTTTACAGTCTCTATCAACATTCCGGTAATAAGCATCAAGATATCCACTAATCCGGGCGGTTCAACCGGGCACAGCATAAGCCGTCCGAAGTATGCGCTGCAGGATGTTGACGGTGACGGATACCTTGACATCGTAGAATCGAATAATGAAAGTGAACTTAAAGTAAAACGCTCGGCCATCAGACGTACCAATATGCTGAAAACAGTGGTGAACTCTCTAGGAGGCACATTCACTCTAGACTATGAACATACCATACCGACCTACAATATGCCGGGCGGAAAATGGGTAATGTCACAACTGACAATAGACGACGGAATACACGACGACGGACCAACGGTAACCACTACATTTGAATACCGCAACGGACGACGTGACCGCCATGAGCGTGAGTTCCTCGGATTCGGAGAAGTAATAACAAAGAATCTCGACACAGAACAGGGCAATGCGCTGTACCGCAAAGCGGTGGAAAAATATGATGTGGCTAACTATTACGTACAGGGAAATCTGCTAAATTCATATATTCAGGATGCTTCGGGAAAGAAATACACTGAAAAAAAGAACGAGTATTACAGTTACTATCTGACAGCCAACGGTGACAACTATACCTTTACTGAACAGAACAACATGTTCAGCGACCGCGCTTCGGCATTCATACCGCTGCGCTACACAGCCAACCTGCAGTATGAAGGCACAACCAACGGCATGATTACATCGGAGGCATGGAACGAATACTATCTGAACGGCTATCACGGTGAGCTGAAATCGTACAAGTATAGCGACAAAGGCACGCTCGGAGAAAACGGCAACGGAAAATTCGACTACAAGACAGCCATCCAGTACACATCAAACAGCGCGAAGAACATCCTAGGCCTGCCCATTAACGTAACAGTAACCGGCAGTGACGGAACTATATACCATAAAGTAGCGGCCACCTACAACACCAACTACCCTAACCACCTGACGCAGATAACGCAGCAGCTGGGTAACGGAACAGCCGTGACCGACTACCAATATGACGCATACGGAAACATTACGCAAAAGACTCTTCCGAGCAATGAAAAAGGTCAGCGCATGTGGTATAGATACACCTACGAACCCGCAATGAACATGTATGTAAGATTTGTTGAGGATGCATTCGGCTACCGCAGCGAAGCAAATAACTTCGACTACCGCTACGGTATCGCCCTGGAACGCCGCGACCTGAACAATTTCTATTACGAAACCGACATCGACAATCTGGGCCGTATTACCGGCGTGCGCGGACCAAACGAACTGGCCACAGGTGTGCCTTACATCATCGCATTTGAATACCAGCCCAAAGCCACCTTCAATGAAAACGGCATCACTGCCCCAGCATACGCTGTGACGAAGCACTATGACATACAGCATCCGGAAGACGACATAGAAACAGTGACATTCGTTGACGGATTCGGGCGTGCGGTACAGGTGAAGAAGGACGGCACAGTGACCGACGTGGCGAACGGCAGCGCATCAAGCGCCGAGAACGTGATGATAGTAAGCGGACGGAACGTGTATGACGCATTCGGACGCGTAGCGAAGACCTACTATCCGACCACGGAGCCACTGGGAAACAAAGCTGCCTTCAACAAATCCTTTGACAACGTGACCCCGACTATCACAGCCTATGACGTGCTCGACCGTGCCATCAAGGTAACTCTGCCGGACAATGCAGAGACAAAGACCACATACAGTCTGGAAAGAAGCAGCCATGCATTGGTGACAAGCGTGGAAGACGCACTGAACAATGTGCAGACCACCCACACGAGCGGCAGCGGAAAGACACTGAAGAGCATACAGGAAAGCGGTCCGGACGGAGCCATCGCCACTACATTCGAATACGACGGTATCCAGCGACTTGTACGTGTAACAGATGCGGACGGCGATGTGACGACCTCGACGTATGACATGGGCGACCGCCGCACGGA
>HF992601.1 GCA_000436695.1 Prevotella sp. CAG:1185
GGGGTACGTCCCTACAATAAATTCCATGCAACGAAATTCCATACAACGAAATCTCTACAACGAACGTCAAATGCCCATTAAATGAACAACATAATTTTCTCATTTACTATATTTTGTCTCCATATTTATGGGCTGACGATTATCGTTAAAACAGTCAATATCCCATTTTGCGACATTGTTTTTTATATAATCTGATATTTTATTTCCATCTTTAATTCCCCTTATTATATGGTCGTGGTATCGTCCTTGCCAACAAAAATCAATATTGTTTCGTCTGGCAAAACATGTAACCGACTGTTTAAATCCACCAATCACCACGCTCAATGCCGTTCTGTGAGCCGGCATATATTGGGAGTCTTTCCTATATTCGTCAATGCAAACAATAACATGTATATGGTTTGGCATTACAACAAACAAAGGCACTTGAACATATTTGTAATGCGTAGATAATTCGTCCAATGCTTTTTGTGCAAATATTCCAACATTAGACAATTGCATTTCACCATTTATTATTTCACCAAAATAATGGATTCTGTCATTTGTACATATTGTAATAAAATATATTCCGCCGCAATAATCATGAAACGATGCCCTGGGACTTTTGCGATATTTAAAATTTTCATTTTGCAAAGTATCTCCCCGTGAGTTTGTCCTTTGTATGTCGTTGGCTTGTTTTTGAGGTATATTATTTTTCATGGTAATGTTTTTTAGATATATTATTTCTGTGGACGCACCTGGGGTACGTCCCTACAATAAATGCAACAGTAAAACTGTATATCTAAGTCAACCGATGACAGTAATAAGTTTGACGAAATTCAACATAAATCAGAAAATTATCCGAATGAAGTCAACCACAATCAGGGAATGGCAATATTTTTATGACCATGAATGACGGATGTGATGAGTTTAAAATTTAACTCATCACACCATAACTGTCTGTAATACAATTAATTATATGTCTTTATGACGAGTGACGAGTTTTTTCAAAACTTTTTTCGCATTAACAACAACACTAATACTTCACTTAACAACAAATCTTTTTATATTATAAAACACCACCTTTTACCATGCAAAACCATACCTTTTACAACACAAAACACCACCTTTTACCATGCAAAACGATACCTTTTACAACACAAAATGCCACCTTTCACCATGC
>HF992602.1 GCA_000436695.1 Prevotella sp. CAG:1185
ATATATATAAATAATTTAGATCATTTACTTATTGAGAAATAACAAATTCTGATTTTATTAATAATAAATTTTAACATTAACAACACATCTAATTTTAATAACATATAGACATTTTAAGTAAATATAATATTGTTATATGATAGGTATCTGTATAAAAAATGAGCAACGTAATTATGGCAGTAAATTACAGGCATTAGCAACGTTAAAAGCTTTTAGAGATTTAGGCTATGATTACAAGATAATAAAATATGGTAAAGGTGGGATATTATTTAAATTGAAATCACTACCAAGAATATTTAATATTATATTTTTAAATGACAGATATGATTCCTGGCAGAAATCATATTCATTTAAAAAGCATCCTGAAGTAAATTCAAAAATAACTTTGCGTAATAAATTATTTAAAAAATTTGACGAAGAACATTTTAATAAAGATATAGTATACGTAAAGTATTTTAAGGAGCTACAAAAAGAATCTTTGAAATATACTTCTATAATAACCTGTAGCGACCAATTGTGGTCGCCTGCTGCATTAGGTACAAATTTTTACAATTTGATGTTTGTTTCTGATAAAGTAAACAAAGTTTCTTATGCATCAAGTTTTGGCGTTTCAAAAATACCTTGGTACCAGATAAATCGGACAAGAAAATATCTCAACAGAATAGACCATATAAGTGTAAGAGAAAATAAAGGTAAAGAAATTGTCAAGGATTTAACAGGAAAAGATGTTCCAGTTCTAATGGATCCTGTCTTTATTTATACAAAAGATGAATGGCAAGATTTAGTTCCTTATGAAAATGTAAATCTTCCACCCTATATTTTATGCTATTTTCTTGGAGCAAATCTTGAATATCGTAAATCAGTAAAATCTTTGGCTGATAAATTAGGTTTAAAAATAGTAACATTACCACATCTAGATAGATATGTCGCTGAAGATGAAATATTTGCAGATTATGCATTGTTTGATGTAGATCCTAAGAAGTTCTTAAATCTAATCAGATGTGCAAAATATGTTTGCACAGACTCCTTTCACGGATGTGCTTTCTCAATTATTGAAGAAAAAGAATTCTTTATTTTTAATAGATATTCAGATAAATCGAAGAATTCAAAAAACTCAAGAATAGATACAGTATGTGAAAATTTGGGATTAAGTAATAGGCGTGTTACTGCAAACGATAATTTATACACTAAAATAGGACAATCGATAAATTATACTGATGTTAAATTAAAACTAGAAAAATATATAAATAAATCCAAGACGTACCTAAAAGAATCACTTAAATGAAACAAAATATAATACTTGCAGATTGTGTTCCTGAAGAAATAAAAACATTTGCAGAAGGATGTAATACTATTGTTGCTGATTCTAAATTTAAAATTCTATCTTCAATAAGCAATGGTAGTCATAAGGGGCTGATTAAAAATTTTCATAGGTATTTAAAATATTTTACATTTCCCTTTTTGATTTTCTTAAATAGGAAAAAATATAATGTTATTTTAGGATGGCAACAATTTTATGCTATTAATTTCGCTTTATTTTGCAGAATATTCAATGTTAAAAAAACAAATACTATAATTATTGGTAATTATACTTATAAGGCAAAAAAAGGAGTAATAGGCAGATTATATTATAAATACATGAAATATAGTTGTAGTAATAAATATATCGATTATATTCATGTACCAAGTTTTAATTATGCTGACAGAAATAGTAGAGAGTTGAATATTCCGATAGAAAAGTTCATAATACAACAATTTGGAATAGTTGATATGAGTAATTCTATAGACAATATAAAAGCACCTATGGAGAATTATTCTCTTTCTATTGGACGCTCAAATCGGGATTTTGATTTTCTTGTAAAAGTATGGTCGCAACCTTGTTTGAAAAATAATATTTTAGTTATTGCAAGTGATACGTGGAAGCCTAACCGAGATTTACCCTCAAACATTATATATAGAAATGATATAAAATATAAAGAATCTTTTGTTTGGATAAAATATAGTCAAATTTGTATCACGCCTATTGATGATATCAATTTATGTTCTGGTGATACAGTATTATTAACAGGTATGATGTTTGCAAGACCTGTAGTTATTACAAGGCCAAGTACTCTGGCAGAAATGTATGTTGAAGATGGAGTAAATGGTGTATGTATTGAAAAGGATGCAAAGAAAGCTGCGTTAATCATTTCTGATTTATTAAATGATGATGAAAAAAGAGAAACATTAGGAAATAATGCAAGAAAATGTTTCTTGGATAAATTTTCAAGAAGAAGTATGGGTATACAATTATGTAAAAAAATAAAAGAATTATCATAATGCGCATTCTACTTTCCAATAAATTCTATTACCGCCGTGGCGGTGATTGTATATACATGCTCAACTTAGAGCAGCTGTTAAAGCAGCATGGTCATGAAGTGGCAGTGTTTGCAATGGACTATCCGGAAAATATAAGTACGCCATGGAGCAAGTATTTTCCGCAGAACATGAGTAAGCTGATGGCATTTACACGTCCGTTCGGGTCTAACGAGGTGAAGACGAAGTTTAACAAGTTGCTGGATGACTTTAAGCCGGACGTGGTGCATCTAAACAACATACACACACAGCTGTCGCCTGTGATGGCGGAACTGGCGCATAAGCGAGGGATAAAGGTGGTGTGGACTCTGCACGACTATAAGCTGCTGTGCCCAAGATACGATTGTCTGCGCAACGGCACCGATATATGTGAGCTGTGCTTCAACGGCGACAAGAGTAACTGCAAGACGTATAAGTGCATGAAAGGCTCTGCGTTGGCATCGATGATAGGATATAAAGAGGCCGTAACATGGAACAGGGAGCGGCTGGAGGCATGCACGGATGTGTTTGTATGTCCCAGTCAGTTTATGGCAGATAAAATGGCACAGGGCGGATTTGACAAGAAGAAGCTGATGACGCTGTGCAACTTTATTGACGTGGACAAATGCAAGAAAGACGAATACGGCAAGGAAGACTGTTATTGCTACGTGGGACGACTGAGCCACGAAAAGGGCGTGAACACGCTGATAGAGGCAGCAAAGAACCTGCCGTATAAACTGAAAGTGATTGGAGGAGGCCCATTAAGTGAAGAGTTAAGAGTGAAGAGTGAAAAATCCAAATGCAATGTTGAGTTCTTGGGCTATAAGCAGTGGGACGAGATAAAGGGCATTGTGGGTAAGGCGCGCTTCACGGTGATACCGTCAGAATGGTATGAGAATAACCCGCTGTCGGTGATTGAGGCTCAATGTCTTGGTACACCGGTGCTGGGCGCACGTATAGGCGGAATACCCGAACTGATAGAAAACGGCATAACAGGCATGACCTTTGAAAGCCGCAACGTGGATGATCTGACAAACAAGATTGAAGCCATGTGGCACCACACATTCGACTATAAAGATATAGCCCTGACTTCACAAAAGAGATATAACAGCGAAAGCTATTATGAGAAGATAATGGAGGTATATAAGTGAATAGTGAAGAACGAAGAGTGAAGAGTGAAGAATCCAATAGCCAACGTAGTGCTTGCGACAAGAAAGCGCAGAGCGCAATTAAAAATTAAGAATTAAAAAGTAAGAAAATTACTTCTGTTGGTTTATGTCAGTAGTTAAGTGGCTCTTCTGTGGTTTTATGTCAGTAGTTAAGAGGCTATCGCAAACACCAACGTAGTACTTGTGACAAGAATCCACAAGACACATAACAAACGCAGTTCAGCGTTAGCTAATTATGAAACGAAGTTCAGCGTTGCTAATTATGAAACGCAGTTCGGTCTAACCCAATTATGAATTATGAATTGTGAAACGCAGTTCAGCGCTAGCTAATTATGAATTCAACTCCATGCTCCTTAACTCCTAAAATTATATTTTAAAATTCTGCATCTTATTTAAATACAATATAAAGTAAAAAGATTATGGCAAACATGAATGTGCCGCGTCCAACTGACGCAAGTATTATTCTGACGTATCGTTGCCCGATGCGTTGCGTGATGTGTAACATTTGGAAAAATCCTACTGATAAGAAAGAGGAACTAAAAGCCTCTGACCTTCGTTCGCTTCCCAAATTAAAGTTCATAAACCTGACAGGTGGTGAACCTTTCATCCGTGAAGACCTGGATGAAATAGTTGAAGAGTGCTATAAGCATACTGACCGCATAGTAATATCTACGTCAGGATGGTTTCAGGATAGGGTAATAGCTTTGGCTAAAAAATTTCCTAACATAGGTATTCGCATATCTATTGAAGGACTGGCAGAGAAGAATGATGAGCTTAGAGGCCGTCAAGGTACTTTTGACAAAGCTATCAAGACATTGAAGACTCTTCAGAGTATGGGTTTGAAGGATATCGGCTTTGGCTGTACTGTGAGCAACTATAACTCGGGAGACATGCTAAAACTCTATCAGCTCTCTCTGTCTATGGGACTGGAGTTTGCAACTGCGGCTTTCCACAACTCTTATTATTTCCATAAGGGGGATAACAAGATTACAAACCATGACGAGGTGTGCGGAAACTTCAGACAACTCATCGACTGGCAGTTGAAGGAGAAAAGCCCGAAGAGCTGGTTCCGTGCATGGTTTAACATGGGACTGATAAACTATATTGAAGGCAAACGACGTATGCTGCCATGTGAGGCAGGTACGGCTAACTTCTTTATTGATCCGTGGGGAGAGGTGATGCCGTGTAACGGACTGGAGACACGAATGGACGACAAGAACGCCGGAAACAAGACGAAGCTAGACGGCGACGACATGACTGTGGCAGAATATAACGAGAAGCTGGCTGCAGATCCTAACAACGTGTCGAACGACAAACTGAAACCGGCAGGAAGCGATACGCCGAAGAGCTGGAGCATGGGTAACATACACGATGCCGACTTTATGACTATATGGAACAGCGAACAGGCTGCCAGAGTGCGCGCAAAGGTACGCAAATGCCCGAAGAACTGCTGGATGGTAGGAACGGCAAGTCCTGTGATGCACAAGTATATAAAGTATCCGCTGAAGTGGGCTTTGAAGAACAAGCTACGCTCAATGCAAGGCAAACCTGCCTGCTTAGACTTTAAATACTGTGAAGTAGGACAAGACCCGCAACAGGGAGACTTGAACTTTGACAGATAGAATTTAAGTGAAGAACGTGTTTAAGTGAAGAACGAAGAGTGAAGAGTGAAGAATTCATATGCTTTGTTTGTAGAAATATGAAAGTAGCACCACTTCGGGTGCCTGTTTCGCATTAAGACGTTAGCCGTGGGTAGTAACCCACGGTTATAAAAGTGCAGCCTTTCAGGCTTTCTCATTAATGGAAACTAAAAAGTAAAGGTTAAATATTCATTCTATCAAAAGCGATTCTTTGCCAAAACGATTGCCTTTGGATTTTTCACTCTTCACTTTTTGTTTTTTTACTATCGTAATAACTTATTTGATCCTTCTACCTTTTATCAGCAGCCAAAGGGCGGAGAGGCACGAAAGAAGAATTATGCCGGCATGTTGGGCTGATTCTTTTATATTGAGAAAAAACTTAGACATGGACTTTTGCTTATGACGAGGCAAAAGTAATGATTTATTTTTTAACCCGGAAGACTTTATGAAAATTGTTGTTACAGGTACCCGTGGCATTCCTAATGTCATGGGCGGAGTGGAGACACACTGCGAGGAACTGTTTCCGAGAATTGCCGCCATGGGCGAAGACGTAACGGTGATAAGGCGTAAAAGCTATGTGAACGACGGCCTGAAAGAATGGAAAGGCGTGAAGCTGGTGGACATAGAGACACCGAAGAAGAAGTCGTTTGAAGCCATTATACATACTTACAGGGCGATAAACATGGCGAAGAAACTGGGCGCAGACATACTGCACATACACGCCATAGGCCCTGCCCTACTGACGCCTTACGCCAAGATGCTGGGCATGAAGGTGGTGTTTACGCATCACGGCCCTGACTACGACAGGGACAAATGGGGAAAGGCAGCCAAGATGGTGCTGAAGATGGGCGAACGCATGGGATGTATGTTTGCTGACGACGTGATTGTTATAAGCGACGTGATACGTAACCTGATAAAGGAGAAATACGGACGTACAAAGAACGTGCATCTGATATATAACGGTGTGTCGAAGCCCGAGATATGCGACTATCCCGAGTATTTTGAGGAACTGGGCATAAAGAAGGGACGCTACATTCTGGGCATGTGCCGCTTTGTGCCGGAAAAGAACCTGCACCATCTGGTGGAAGCGTTCAATATAATTAAGGATGAAGAATTAAGAATTAAGAAAGAAAGTTCAGCGTTAGCTAATTATGAATTAAATGATGTAAAGTTGGTTTTGGCCGGTGACACTGACTTTGAGGACGACTACTCAAGGGGACTGAAAGAGATGGCGAGGAAGAACGGCGTGGTGCTGACGGGATTTGTGAAGGGCCGTAAGCTGCACTCGCTGCTGACAAACTGCATGTGCTACTGTCTGCCGTCAAGTCACGAGGGCCTGCCCATAGCCCTGCTTGAAGCCATGAGCTACGGCGTGAAGGTGATAGTGAGCGACATACCGGCAAACCTTGAGGTAGGTCTCCCACAAAACGACTACTTCCACGTAGGCAACGTGGACGAGCTGGCAAAGAAACTAAATGACGTAATGGCGCATCCCGTGGAACACATAGAATACGACATGACGAAGTATGACTGGGATAAGATTGCGAAAGAAGTCAGAAAAGTATATTTAAGTGAAAAATGAAAAGTGAAAAATCCATGTGCTTTGTTGCTTATTTTTGTAGTTATAGTAGTTAAAGGAGTTATCGCTCACTGAGGTGAGCTAGGAGTTAAAGTCATATGTCTTGTGGATTCTTGTCGCAAGCACTACGTTGGCGTTTGCTATAGCCATCTTAACTACTGACATAAAACCACAGAAGTAATTTTCTTACTTCTTAATTCTTAATTTTTAATTGCGTTTTCGCCTGCTCTTCACTTAAACATGCACTACGTTGGCATTTGACTTTAACTCCTTTAACTACTATAACTACTTTAACTCCTAACAAGAAACCACGAAAGCTATTGCATCTTTTTCGTGCAAGTTTAGCGAAATTCTGCATTAATTTCGTGCAATTTCTGTAAGATTCTGCATTTTTTTCATGCAAAGTCAGAGAAATGATGTATATTTGTCATGATTAAAACAAGATGAGTATGGAAAAGCTGTATGAACTTTTTTATAGGAAGCTGAAAAATACTCCTGTGGAGTTTCTCAGATATAAATACAACCAGATTAAATGGGAAAGCAGGGCTTTCGGACTTGTCGGGCCACGAGGCGTAGGAAAATCTACTATGCTGCTGCAATATATCAAACAGAATCTGGACACGAAAGATACGCTGTATGTATCGGCGGATAATCTTTATTTTGCAGAACATAAACTTGTTGATCTGGCAGACCGCTTTGTAAAAATGGGAGGTAAACATCTGTTTATCGACGAGATTCATAAATATGAAGGATGGTCGAGAGAGCTTAAACAGATTTATGACAGTTATGACGACTTACAGCTTGTAATCTCCGGCTCTTCGATACTTGACATTTATAAGGGCATGGCAGACCTTAGCAGACGTATGCCAATTTATGAGATGCAGGGGTTGTCGTTCAGAGAATATCTGCGCCTATTTCATGGCATAGACGTACCTGTTTACAGCATGGAGGACATACTTACGCATAAGGCTGTAATCAATGGCATAGAACATCCCCTACCCTTGTTTCATGATTATCTAAAAAGAGGGTATTATCCGTTCGGACGTGACGCTGAATTTGAAATAGAGCTGATGCAGGTGATAAACCAGACTATGGAAATAGACATACCGATGCACATAAAAGCCAACGTATCTGTGGGCAGGAAACTGAAAAGCCTGATAATGGTTGTATCTAAGAGTGTGCCTTTTAAACCAGTGATGCAGAAACTGGCAGATGTTACGGGTATCAGCAGAAATGACATTCCTGACTATCTGATATATATGGAACGTGCAGGAATGATAAGTCAGCTACGCAATGCAACCGGAGGACTGAGAGGCCTCGGCAAGGTGGAGAAACTGTATCTTGACAACACGAACCTGATTTATGCCCTTGCGCCAGAACATGCCGATATAGGAAACGTAAGAGAGACGTTCTTTATGAACCAGACAAGGGTATGCAACGACGTGAGAAGTTCTGACATCTCTGATTTTGAAATTGACAACAAGGTATTTGAAATAGGAGGACGAAAGAAAGGACAAAAACAGATAGAAAACGCAAGCGACGGCTACATCGTGAAAGACGACATTGAAAGCGGATACGCAAACGTAATACCCCTCTGGGCCTTCGGACTTAACTACTAAAATAATTCATAATTTATAATTCATAATTTATAATTCACAATTTATAATTCATAATTCACAATTCATAATTCATAATTGGGTCGCGCTATGAACGATAGCCACAAGACTAGTGGATTGTTTCCCTAGTGGCGCAATGTAGGGACGTACCCCAGGTGCGTCCACCTTTCATTTAGCACTTTATTATATCGTAAATCATTGAAAAACAGGATATTATCAGTTGGACGTACCTGGGGTACGTCCCTACAGTGAGCCCCGAGTAACGCTGTTTAATTTTTACTTTTTAATTTTTAATTTTCGTGCGAATCGTTTCGCACGAACTGCAGCTCGGAAATAAAAAAGAAAAAATTTATGTTTTTTCTTTTTGTATTGCTCTCGCCTTTTTTTTAAAAAAAGAAGATAAGCTGCATCTCAGCATAACGTTCAAGCACGCTTGACGATTCTGCATTCGATTTGCATTATCTTGCGCTATCTTTGAATAAGATAGGAGGCGGCTCGGCAATAAAAAAGAAAAAAAGTGTTTTTTCTTTTTGTATTGCCGAGCCTTTCACTATCTTTGCATTTATTATAATGACAGAAGACGTTTATGGAATTATCAATAAATAACTTCGGACCGATAAAGGAGGCAAAGATAGATTTTGGCGACCTTACTTTTATTATAGGGCCACAGGCAAGCGGAAAGAGCCTGGCACTGGAACTGCTGAAACTTATCTTGGATAAATATCATATTGTTTCTACTCTCAAAAATTATAATTTCATTTTGAGTAAAACAGATGCAAAGAATATCCTGGACTGGTATTTCGGTGAAGGGTTGGCAGGACTGTTTAGGGATGATACGAAGATAGCTTTAGACAATGAACCTTTTTCGCCTAAAGACTTGCTTAATGCTATATCTAAGCCCAAAGCTTCAGGACAGAAGAAAGAGTCTGTATTCTATGTTCCGGCGCAAAGGATTCTGAGTATATCTGAAGGACGTCCCAGAAATTTTATGGAATATGACACGTCTACTCCTTACGTGTTGAGATGGTTCAGCGAAACGTTACGCGTGTTTATGCAGGGTGGTATGGGTAATCCTGACACAATATTCCCTATTAAGACACGACTGAAAGGAGCTGTAAAGAGAGCCATAAACGACAACATATTTCATGGCGGTAAGGTTGTTCTCGACAAGACAGGAGTGCAACGGAACATGAAGATGGAAGTGGCAGGCATGAAAATTCCTTTTATGGCATGGAGCGCAGGACAAAAGGAATTTATGCCTTTGCTATTGGCCATATATTGTCTTTCAGGTCCTCCTACACAGGTTATTGACAAGAACGACTATAAACTGGCCATAATCGAAGAGCCGGAAATGGGACTTCATCCGCGCGCAATACAGTCGGTGCTGCTGGAGATAATCGAACTGATTCAGAATGGCAAGAAAGTAATCGTTTCAACACATTCAACTACATTCCTTGAATTTGTATGGGCTTTTAATAATATGCGTTATTTGCCTGAAGATAAATTCAAGTCGGCAATGTGTGAAATGTTTGAAATAGGAACAAATACAAATGCCGCATGTCTGTTTGACAAATTGAAGGAGAAGACGATAAAGACGTTTTATTCGGCTAAGCATCATACGAAAGAAGGCGTAACATTCTCGGATATATCAACACTGGATGCCTTTAACGAGGATACGGACATATCTGAATGGGGCGGACTATCTACATTTTCCAGCATGACATCTGAAATAGTCAGCCGGTATACAGAACAATAAAAAAGAATAGCGGTATGACTAAGTTTGAAAGTGCTGTGATAAATACTCCGGATATTGACGGCGGATACAAGAAGGGTATCCAGGCTTTTGGCGCAAATTCATCATTCGTGCAGGTGGATGATACCAGAAAACTGGAGGGAAGTGTAGACATTGACAAATGTACAAGAGATATTTATCCTGACAAGGCGCGCTGGGATTACGCTTTGGGCTATGACGAAAAGGCATACTTCATAGAGGTGCATCCGGATAGCACAAGCGATGTGGCAACGATGATTGCGAAAGCAAAATGGCTGAAGGACTGGCTGAAAAATAAGGCTAAAGACCTGGAGGCATTAAAGGCTACTGACAATTATTATTGGGTGGCAACAGGCAAAATAAAAATTCTGCCCAAATCAAGACAATATAGAATGCTTATGCAAAATAAGATATTGTTGCGTAGTAAATTTATCCTTCCACTTGGATAAATAAAAGATTTGTAATCGATATAATAAAATGCACTAACAATTAAACGACTAAACCATGCTGTATCCATTATTATTTAAAAATAATTTCTTTTCAAAAGTATGGGGCGGAAGCCTGCTGAAGACTCTTAAGGGTATTAACGATGACGACACTACTCCTATTGGCGAGAGCTGGGAGATTAGTGCTGTGCCTGACAAGGAATCGGTGGTGGCTAACGGCTCGCTGCAGGGCCGTAAGCTGAATGAGCTGGTGACGGAATATAAGGAGGAACTTATAGGACGGACTGTTTATGATATGTATGGCGACAAGTTTCCGCTACTGATAAAGTTTATTGACGCGGCTAAGGACTTGTCGATACAGGTGCATCCGAACGACGAGATGGCTAAGAAATATCACGACTCGTTCGGCAAGACGGAGATGTGGTATATAATGGACACCAAGCCGGGAGCAAAGCTCTACAGCGGTTTTAAGAGTCCTATATCGAAATATGAATACGGAAAGCGCATTGAGGACGGAAGTATATGTGATGTGCTGGCGTCGCACGACGTGAAGGAAGGCGACGTTTTCTATATCCCTGCCGGACGTATCCACGCTATATGCAGCGGAACACTGCTGGCTGAGGTGCAGCAAAGCTCTGATCTGACATACCGCATATTCGACTATAACCGTCCGGGACTTGACGGTAAGCCAAGGGCACTGCACACGGCGCTGGCATCGGAGGCGCTGGACTATAGTGTAGAGGACGACTACCGCACGCACTACACTCACAAGATTAACTATCCTGTGCTGCTGGCAGAGAACAGATTCTTCACGGTGAAGCTGCTTGAAGTGAACCGCGCCTTCCACAG
>HF992603.1:0-17540 GCA_000436695.1 Prevotella sp. CAG:1185
AATGTTTAGTTTTTTTGAGTGACGAAGTCAGGACAATGTATGTGTTAAATAATATTACTATGCCGTTTACGGGGCAAAAGTGTCATGTTTTTTACTTAAAAGTGATGCTTTTTTGCTTCAAAACCGGTGCTTTTAGCATGGCAAAACCATTGTTTTTGTATGTTTTATGTGTGCATATTGTGAACAATAGTTAATAGAATGGTGGATTTTATTGTTTCCGTTTAACTTATATTATATGTTGGCTTTCTGTAATGAAAAAATATAATGTCCTGATTTTTTACCGCCTTCAACGCCTGTTCTTATTCTTGTCCTGACGTCATGATCTATCCATGTTTTGCCTTGTGTTGCTTTGATTGTTGCAGGCTTCTTACCCGCGAATCATGATGAACGGCCGAGTGATGGCGGGCATTGTTAAGAATGGCAGGTGGTGTGATGCTGTCGCAAGGCAAAAAGACTGTGCCGTGTCATGATGTGGCGACGTGGCCGGCAGAATGAAGACTGGTGGCAGATAGGGCGTAGTGCGCCTGATGCGAGCCTGATTTAGCCCTTTCTCTTGTCTATGGCAAATGGTCATACGGGCATGATGCCGGCTTGCAGAAAGCCTAAGGCGGTATATTTTTGCCCGATTGGAGGCAGTGTATATAAAAATAATAAGGTGCACGGCCGATAGCCTATGCACCTTATTGATAAGATAAATCGCTGTATCAGAATTATTATTTTCCGTTCATCCACATGTCTCCTGTGAAGTCTTCGCTTATGTCCTTGCCTGCTATACCGTCGCATACACCTTTGTAGGCAGTCTTGCGGGCATAGTTCTTGTCAAAGATGTTTGGCGCGTCGTCAGGATACCAGTAAGTGTGCTCGTCGGCAGCATCAGAGAGAGTCCACAGTGTTATTCCGCCCTGCTGTGCCTCAGGTATGTTTGCCTTGTATGATTCGATGATCATCTGATATACGTCCGACTGTGTCTGCAGGTCGTCGGCTGTAGGCGATGTCGTGCCGATTCTTACGTCGAGCTCGCTTATCCTTATCAGTTTGCCTGTAGCAGCAAGCGTCTGGAACATTGCGTCAATCTGCTCCTTGGTTATCGACTTGCCGTCTACGTGCATCTGTGTGCCGATACCGTCAACCTTTACGCTTCCGTTCTCATCTATGTATTTTACAAAGTTGATAAGTTCTGCCAATTTTGCCGGACTTGTTTCAAGGTTGTAGTCGTTTACGTAAAGTTTGGCATTGGGGGCATATTTGCGTGCATATTCAAATGCCTTTGTTGCATATTCTTTTCCAATGTAATAGCCCCAGTAGAAATGGTCTGATGCCCAATTGAGGTTAAATCCGCTTATCGGGTCTTCAACAGGTTCACTGTCACCATCGCTAAAGTTGCCGTTTATGCCGCGCCATTTAGGTGTTCCGTCGGTTATAGGTTCGTTTATAACATCCCATCCGCTTACTCTATTGCCCAAGTGTTCAGCCATGCCTTTAATCCAACTTTCCATAGCGCCAAGCAAGGCTTCTTTCTTTTCTTCGGCTGTTTTAAACTTGTAGGTTACAGATGATGCTTTTGCCGGTCCGTGTTTTACTGTAGCTGCTTCTCCAATCTCTTCACCAAACTCAACGTCATCAATGTAGTATGTACCAGCCACTTTGCCGAAGTTTATAAGCACTCGGTTCATGTTGTCTTTTGAACAAGTATAGTCGTATTCACAAGTAGTCCATTCTGTGCCTACACTGAATGAGTAATAGCCTTCGCCAGAATAGTCGCTGCTGTTCTGTACGGCAAACTGCAGTGTACCGGCAGGAGTGCTGGCTTTTGCCTTAAATCTGATGACGTATTTTTTACCGGCAACTAGTGGGTCGGTAAGGTCGTAGGCTAATTGTGCCGAATAGTCGTCAGCATCAGACGGATTAACCATAACAAGACCATAAGTTCCATCGTATCCGGCTCCAGCCTTGACTTCTGTAGTAGAACTGTTTCCCCAACTGCTCCAATGATCTTTTGTGCCGCTTTCAAAGTCGCCGTTTTGTATAACGTTGGCGATGTCACTTCCCGGAGTTACTTCAACTGTCGGGGCAATGAGCGATTTCAGATATGTCTGGTTCTGCTGAGTGTGCCATATAAAGTTGTGGCCGTATATGTCAATGTCTGAAGGCACCTTTGCCAGGAATGCGTCAATCGTGGTGAACTTAAGGCTACCGTCGTTCTGAACAACTGAGCCGTGCTTCATGGCGTTGCCTGTAACAAACTGTTGGAAGTTGTCGTTACATCTGTTCACATAGGCCGTGTCGTCAGAGATATATTTGTCTGCTCCGAGTCCCAGGCCGAGCTTTACGTTAGGCATATACTGTGCCATGTATGCCTTGATGTTGTCGTAGTTGGCAATTTTCTCCTGGAGTGAGAGTGGAATCTCGTCTGATACAACCGGATAATGTCCGTCCGGCGTGTGCCAGTCCATCTTCTCGTCGTAGCATCCTGTGAGGAGTAACGGGGCTGCCAGCACCGGTATGATTATTTTATTCAGTTTCATGATATTACTTTTTTATTGTTTTGTTTTTTTTATTCTGCTCCGGTGTGTTTGTTCGCACCGGAGCAGGCGGTGTATTGTTTATTCTTCTTCGTCGGGGAAGTCTGATATTACTTCGCTCTTGCAGGGCACTACACGCCAGTTGTCGATGTAGATGTGCTGCTTGAAGATTGTGGCTGTTACGCTAAGACCGTCGAACATGAAGTCGGTGTTGACAAAGCCCATTCCGAAGTTGCGGTATGTGGCTGCGTTGCGGTCTTCAACAACTTCTCTGAATGTGGGCGACTTGCCTTCTTCAATCTCGCTTGCATATTTCTTGAACTCGCTGAACGGTATTGTAACAGTCTGCCATCCGGCTGTCTTGAACGGAATGGCCTTGCCGTCCTGTATCCAAGGGCAGTAGAAGGCTGTCTGCTTGCCGTCGGCATCATCGTCAGAACCTATACCGCCGAAGTTGAAGTTGTTCATGAGGCAGAGCTGTATGTGGCCTGTGCCTACCCATGCTTCAGGAACGTAGATGTCAAACTGGAAGGCAACGTCGGTGAGCAGTGTTGTATCGGGTATTACAGAGTACATGCGGCTCCAGTCGTCCATCGGGTCGTCGTTGCCGGCTGTCCAGCATTCTGTTGCGCGGCTCTTGCCGGCTGCGATGCCGTTGCTCAGCAGACGTGAGGGCACAAAATCAATCACCTTGCCGCGGCCGCTGTTGAGCGGGTCGTCAACTACATCTTCGCTTCCGAGCATGCTGCCTGTCTCGCTCCAGCTCCAGAAGCCCTGGCTGCCTTCGCCGTCGAAGTTGAGCACCATACACTTGTCGTTGTTGAAGTATTCTGCCGACTTGGCTGTTCCGTTGGCACACTCTATTGTTATGGCGCCGTAGCCCTGAATGCTGTGAGGCATTACGAACGAGAACCATTCGCCGTCTTCATCTTCAGGAGCATTGGTTATTGCGTTTCCTGTTATCTCTGTTCCGTCGGGCAGTGTAACCTTTGAAGTCTCTTGAAGGTTGGCTCCGTACACTGTAACCGTCTCGCCTGGCATAGGCAGCGTGTTGTCGATGCTGGTTATCGAGGGAGATGCGGCGCGTATTGTGAAGGTATAGACATATTCAGTGCCTCTCTTCACGAAGCGTATCGTGTTGCGCACGCTGTCTGGAGCGTCTGATACGGGAGTGTCTGTGTCGATGCTCAGTATCAGGTTGTTGTCTGTAACGTAGGCATTGTTGAAGTAAGTGTCAAAGCCGTTGATGTATACCTTCTGCATGCCTCTGAATCCAGAACCTGATATGCGTATGGTCTGGCCAAGGCGGGCAAATTCTACGGGGCGGTCTTTTACCGTGGCTTCGGCATCTTCAAGATATACTTGCAGCACGCTTATAGGTGCGCTGTCTATCGCATCGTCGTCATCGTTGCATGATACCAGTCCGGCTGTAACGAATGCGAGGCATAAAAGCCATATATTTTTAAACATTTTCATAATGAAATTCCGTTTTTATTTTGTTTTGCTGATAATTTTAGTTGAACAGGCTTTCTTCTGAAACCTCACGCTCTCCGAACTCATAAGGAACGGTCTGTATGTTGCCGTTGGCGTCGCTCTTGAGATACGGGTTGCGGTTCTGGTCGGTGTCAGAGTAGGGCAGCAGCAGGTTCTTCTCTGTTGCTGTTGCAACACCCTTGCCCGGAGCTACATAGTCTTCGCTGAGCTTGTATTCATGAGTAGAACTGTCGTAATAAGATGCGTTGCGGTTCTGGTTGTTCACGTAGTTTACAACCTCCTGCTGCTTGTAGTATGCACGTCTTACGAGGTCGTACCAGTACTGTCCTTCAAAGGCCAGCTCCATGCGGCGCTCGTGGCGCAGGTCTTCATATGTGAGTGAAGTCTTGGCGTTGAGTCCGGCACGCTTGCGCACTTCGTTGAAGTAATAGAGCGCTGTTGCGTCTGTTGTAGATGCGTTGTTGCCCAGAATAGCTTCGGCAAGGTTGAGGTATACCTCAGCCAGGCGCAGCATGTGGGTGTTGATGCCTGAGCTCTGCTTGTAGCTTATGCCGTTGTCGTCGTGTGTGCCTACAACATACTTCTTGATGTTTGCACCCTGAGAACCTGCATTCTCGGTTACTCCGTAGGTGTAGCCGCCGCCCTTTGTGTACATGTCGGGATAATATTCGCCATACCATGCAACGCTCTCATGCTTGCGCAGGTCGTTGTTCTCATATTCGGTGAAGAGGTCGTAAGAAGCGTATGTGGCACCTCCCCAGTTGGTTCCGTCTGTAACCATTGTTGACCATCCGAAGTAAGCGGTGATTGTCTGGTTGCATCCCCATCCGATAGCGTCGGTTGAGCCTTGGTTCCACTGCAGCTGGAACATATCTTCCTGGCAGTTGTTGTTCTCAATCTTGAACAAGTCGCCGTAGTTTGTCATCAGCTTGAAGTCAGACTCGTTGATAACCTTCATTGCGGCTTTGCGCGCAAGTTCAAGATAATAGGTGTTGCGGGTTCCGCGGTTGAAGTCGGTAGCCACGTTGTTGCCGTCATACTGTCCTTCGGTTGTCAGACCGGCCATTGACAGATATACTCTTGACAGCATGCCGTATGCGCTGTATTTGTTGATACGTCCGCTCTCAGGAGATGTTGCGGGCAGGTAGGCAGCAGCATATTCGAGGTCGCGTATTGCAAACTCCATAACGTCAGCTCTCGGGTTTGCCGGCACAACATAGTTGTTTACGAGGTCGCTTGTCTTGGTGTATATTATGGCATTTCCCCAAAGAGATGCGATATACCAGTAGGCCACGCCTCTCATGAATCTTGCCTCAGCTACGCCTCTTGTCTTGGCTTCCTCGCTTACAGCAGAGGTAGAGTAGGTGAGGATGTTGTTTATTGTGTTGTTTGACTGTGCAACTACAGAGTAAAGAGAGCCCCATGCGTCAGACAATCCCGGGCTTAACGATGTCTCGTTGAAGTTGGTGTACGGGTAGATATAGTCTGAATACTGAGCCGTAAGGTTGTTGGCACGTCCGTCGCCCATGCCGTAGTAGGCCTTGTCGTTGAAGCTCTGCCATACATAGTTGTAAAGCGGATACATGGCCTTGTCGATAGCTTCGTCGCTGTCGAAGAATGTTTCCTGGTTAGGGCTCGTCGTATTTTTCTGGTCAAGGAAGTCGTCGCTGCATGATGTCAGTGCTATTCCGGCTGTCAGGAGCGAGCCTACTAAGAATATTTTTGTTTTCATTTTCTTTCTTGTTAAAATTGTTACTTTCTTTCGCAAATACATTTGTGATTATCAGAATGAGATGTTCAGACCGAAGGTGTAGATGCGCGGTGAAGGATAGCGGCCGTAGTCGAGGCCGGTCAGAAGTGCATCGCCGTACATTGATCCTACTTCAGGGTCGTAGCCGCTGTAGTTGGTCCATGTGTAAACATTCTGCAGGTTCATGTATACCTTGACATTTTCGAGCTTGAGCTTTCTTACGAATGACTTCGGAAGCGTGTAGCCCAGCGAAATGTTCTGCAGACGAATGTAAGAGCCGTCCTCAACATAGAGGTCGCTTACACGGTTGTTGGCATTTGTTGTCGATGCGCTCAGACGCGGTAGGCGTGAGCTCGGGTTGGTTACGTAGAGGTTGCGGAAGTCGTCGTCGGGCAGGTTGGGGTCGATGACGCCAATCTGTGCGTAGTCGGCTGCGCTCTTCAGCAGGTTGCTGTTTACTCTTACGTCCTCGATGTTGCGGCGTGTATAGTTCAGAATGTCGTTGCCGTAGCTGCCGCTAAAGAATATGGTGAGGTCGAAGCCTTTGTAAGAGAATGTGTTGCCGATACCGTAAGTGAAGTCAGGCTGCGGGTCGCCGATGAACGTACAGTCGCTGTTGTTTATCACGCCGTCGCCGTTGATGTCTTCAAATATATAGTCGCCAATCCATGTCTTGTCTTCTCCGATAGAGCTTCCTTCGGGCAGTGCCACCGGCTTGACGTTGCCGTCCTTGTCTTTGTAGTAGAAGTCTTCTGCCTTCTCGAAGCGTCCGATAACCTTGTAGCCCCAGAACTGTCCTACAGGCTTGCCTTCAACAGTTCTTGTAACAGTGTTGTTCTCGCTTCCTGTCATGAATGTCTTGTCGATGGTTGCACTTTCTGTGTCGAGCTTGAGCACCTTGTTGCGGTTGAGTGAGAACACGAAGTTGCTGCGCCACTGGAATCCGCCTTTGTCAATGTTTACAGTGTTCAATGTCATTTCGATACCGGTGTTGCGCAGAGAACCTACGTTCTTCCATGGGTTAGAAGCTGCGCCCTGTCCGTATGATCCGAGGTACTCAGGCAGAGGAATCTGCAGCAGCAGGTCCTTGGTCTTCTTGTAGTACCAGTCGAAGATAAACTCGATGCGGTTGTCAAAGAGGTTGAGGTCGAGTCCTACGTTGTATGATGTTGTAGTCTCCCATTTCAGGTCTGGGTTAGCTGTGTTGGCTGTAAGCACACCAGTTCCCCATGGCGTGGTCTTTGAAGACAGCAGAGCCATGTAAGCCCAGTCTGATACGTTCTGGTTACCTGTAGAACCCCATCCGAGGCGGAGTTTGAGGTTGTTGATAACGTCGCTTGTGCCGGCCATGAACTTCTCGTTAGAAACTCGCCATGCAAGTGCTGCTGACGGGAACCATCCCCAGCGGTTGTTCTTTGCGAAGTGAGAACTACCGTCGCGACGCAGTGTCGCTGTGATGAGGTAGCGGTCGTCGTATGAATAGAATGCACGTCCGAAGTAAGAGAACAGAGAGTTGTCGTTCTGTGTACCTGTACCTGTTGAGGCTGTTATGTCACCTGCCGACGGGTCGTGGGCGCTGTTTGTCAGGAAGCCTGTAGCCGTGCTCACCTGTGTCTCCCAGTGAGAGTTGCTCATTTCCTGACCGAGCATAACGTTGATGCTGTGAACCTTGTTGAAGGTGTTCTGATAAGTAAGGATGTTTCTCCATGACCAGTATTTGGTGTCAGTCTTTGTCCATTTACCGGTACGTGTAGAGTTTGTCAGGGCACCGAACTCATAGTCGGGCTCATAATAATAGAACTTGTTGAGATTATAGTCTGTTGAAAGCTCTGTCTTGAAAGTGAGGCCCTTCATCAGGGTTGCCTCGAGGCTTCCGTTTATACGGAAATTCATCTTCTTGTTGTAGTTCTCTCTGATAGATGCTATGGCCACGGCATTTACAGGCATGTAAACGTCGTCCGGACCGTCGAAGCTTCCGTCAGGGCTGGTAACTGCTACTGAAGGCTGCTGGAGCAGGGCATTCATGATGACGTTGTTGTCGGCACCTACTTCCTGCTTTGAGTCAGTCAGTGAGAAGCTCAGGCTGGCTTTGAGCCATTTCTTCACCTGTGCGTCAGTGTTGCCGCGCAGAGTAAGACGCTTGAAGCCTGAACCTATGGCTATACCGTCCTGGTTCATGTATCCTCCGCTTATTGCGTATGTCGCGTTCTGTGTTCCACCCGTAACAGATATGTTGTGGCTTGTCGTCAGAGCGTTGCGGAACAGGGCGTCCTGCCAGTCGGTTCCTTCGCCAAGAGCGTCGGGATTTACGAATGCGTCGTTATATTCAACGATGCCCTCTTCGGCGCGTGCGTTGTGGTGTATGGCATACTCACGCAGGTTCATCATGTCGAGCTTCTTTGCCATTTCCTGCCAGCCGATGTATCCGTCGTAGGTTATAGTGGCTTCGCCAGATTTACCTCTCTTTGTGGTAATCATGATGACACCGTTAGACGCTCTTGCACCATAGATGGCTGTTGCCGAGGCATCCTTGAGCACGTCCATTGACACGATGTCGCTCGGGTTGATGCTGGCAAGCGGGTTGTTACTTGACAAGGGGTCGTTGCTGTCTGCTCCCTGTGCGTCAACCACAACACCGTCGATGACGAATATAGGCTGGTTGGTCGCATTAAGAGAGTTGACACCACGTATGCGGATACTTGTGTTGGCACCAGGAGTACCTGAGTTTGCCTGAATCTGCACACCTGCAGCACGTCCCTGCAGCACCTGGTCGATACTTGTAGACACGGTCTGCTCTATGGCTTTGTCGTTGATTGACACCATTGAACCTGTTACGTCTGATCTCTTCATCGTTCCGTAACCGATGGCCACAACCTCGTCAAGCATCTTTGAGTCTGGTTCGAGCTTTACGTTTACTTCTTTCTGATTTGTAACCTTTACCTCCTTGTCGGCATATCCGAGGTAGGTGAACGTTACGACTGATCCGGGACTTACCTTTAATGTGTATTTTCCGTCAAGGTCAGTTATTGCACCTGTGGTCGACCCCTTAACCTTTACTGTTGCTCCGATGATAGGGCCGTCGTCATCGGTAACAAGACCCGTGATGGTTACTGTGTTCTGTGCAAATGCCCAAATAGGGAAAATGCTCATCAGAATCAGTAAGCCTAGAGTCTTACATGCTTCTTTTGCGCGTTTCATGATTAATTGTTTAAAATTGTTTGAATTTGGTAAAGTTCTCAACGCCACAAAAGTATGAATTTATGTTTAAAAGTGTATTAATTAATGTTTCAGCAACATTTTTTAATGTTGCAGACGTGCTGATTTGTGTCGTTTTAGCGGCTTTTTACCCTCTTTTTTGTGTTTTCTTGTTAATAATATGATTTTTTATCTATTTTTCATGTAGGCTGGTCATATTTTATAGTTATATGATTTTGACCGTTGTTTACGCATGCTGATTGTTTCTATATGTTAAAATATTTTTTGCGGCAGCCATGTCTTTTTGCCGTTTTCCGGTTATTGTGTGTTCTGTCTATGCTGTGCTTTGTAACATGAAATATGTAGGGACGCACGTTTTTCTGTTGCCTTTTTGAGTAAAAACCGCATGCCTCTTATGCTTTTACGCCTGCCGTTGTCTGGCTCATGTCTGTGCCTGCGTGGTTGTGTTTTTATGTTTTGTTCATGCTTATTCCTGCATGCAATAATGACCACTCTTTATTTTGAATGACAAAACTCTATGGCTTTTGCGTAAAAAAGCGGTCACTTTTGCATCAAAAGTGGCCCGTTTACGACACGTAAACCGGCCACTAACAGTTCGAAATATAACAGCTGTTGTTTGGTTAATAATTTTCTTGCAGAATAACGCTGAATATTTAAAATGTAACAGAAATGGGTGTAAATGGTTAGAATTTTTACGCCTGTTTTTAGATGCCGCCCGAAAAAGCCTTTTATCCGCCTGTGCAGTGATTACGCAACAGCATTGAATTGCTGCATCAGTCAGGTTAGAGCTGAAAGTAAGGGGTATAATATAATAAGGTGTACGAGGCAATCGTCTGACGGGGCATGACCGATAGGGCATAAAAAAATACTCTATATTCGCCCTTCAAGATGTCCTTATGGCGTATATAGAGTATTTTTCTGTCGGCCGCTTGCAGGCCTTATTTTTATTGTGAAGCCTTAACCATCTTTGTCTGACGGCAGACTCTGCAGCCTTTTTTTTAATTTGCTTGGCTGTTCCCCTTGTCAATACTTATACAGCTTGACGTGCAGAATCTTATATTCGCCTACAGATATGCGGGCGTGGCGTCCCTGATGGCTTTGGTCTCCGTTTTCTCTTCTCAGATATTTCAGCGTTCCGTCTTTGTTTATTGCCACCTCATCCACGTAGCCTATACCTGCACGCATTCCTTTAAATTTAGGCTGCGCTCCGTTCTGCGTGCCCGTGTTTTGGCTCTTCTGGGCAAATCCGTCTTCGCCAAGTATCTTTTTTTCTTCTTGTTCCTTCTCGCTGTTGGTCGCAAATTCTACAACGATGCCGTTGCCGGCTATGATGTAGTCCATGTCTGCTAGCTTTATTATAATGCCTCCGCCTTCGGGCCATTCTGAGCCGTCGGTGGCGCGGGGATCCCACGGCAGTGTGAAGTTGTGGCGGCATGTCAGCGTGATGTCGCCGTCTACGATGACGCGTTCGCGGTCGTTGCCGTCAAAGAGCAGTCCGTGTGTCAGACCCTTGCCCTGATATTTCAGCAGCAGTGGCGACAGCTCTTCCAGCATGGCGTAGCTCTCCTTTATGCTCTTGTGGTCGTCGGCAGAGCCGTGGTCTATGTCGAACGGTGAGAAGCCTATGGCGTCGTGCTCGCCAAAGGCGTACAGCGCACGCACACCACTGTTGCGGCAGAAGCGCGA
Organism: Prevotella sp. CAG:1185; assembly: GCA_000436695.1. Classification (GTDB taxonomy): domain Bacteria; phylum Bacteroidota; class Bacteroidia; order Bacteroidales; family Bacteroidaceae; genus Prevotella. The sequence goes on from HF992603.1 coordinate 10,669, forward strand.
CTCTGGTATAAACAGCGGATTTTCGGGCTGCTTGTACTGGTCGGCCCAGCTCTTGAAGCCTGTGTCGTAGATGTCAGGAGCAAGGATGTCTATGCTGGGTGCGGCGCAGTGCCACAGGTCTACAAGGTGTGCAAGCGGCCCAGCCGACGGATATTCGCCCGGCTTGCGTCCGCGGCTGTTGAGCGCGGCGTTTACATAGAGGGGCATGTCGCAGATGCGGCGGGCCTCGAGAGCCAGCTGTTCAACATATTTTGCATGATAGTAGGCCATGAACACCTCGTCGGCATATATGTCCGTGCCAAACACCTGTGCCCATGTGGCGCCCTTCTTCATCCTGTTGTTTATAGTGTTGTGGCTGTCTTTAGTCCATTTCTCTGATCCTGTGAGCATTTTCAGCAGATGTGGGTGCAGCTTTTCCCCGTTGCTCCTTATATATTTTATAAGGTCTTCGGGCGCGGCAGAGCTGAAAGCCTTTTGGGCCTTGTCCGAGTAGTCGCGTGCGTCCTCGAGCATGCCGATTTCGTTTTCAATCTGCATCATTATCACCGTGTTTCGGCTGCTGTCGGCCTCAGATATGAATTTCATCAATTTGCTGAAGGCGTTTTTGTCTGCCTGCAGTATGTTGTCTGAGAATGCGCTGGCAATTTCAAGAGGCTTTCCGCGGCGTGTCATTGCGCGCGGATATTTCTTGGTGTTTTCCTTGAACCATAGCGGTGCATAGCAGCTCATGGAGTTTTTCCATGCTCCAAACCAAAGGAATATTACTTTCAGGTCGTTTTTGCGTGCCTGTTCTATGACAGTCTTCGGCAGCGAGAAGTCAAACTTGCCTTCCTCCGGTTCGATGAGGTCCCATTGTGCCGGCACAAGCACCGTGTTGAGTCCGCGTTCCTTGCATGTGCGCATCACGCTTATTATGTCTGCCTCGCACGTAGCGGCCGAGTTGCTCAGCTCTCCGCACAGCAGGAGCATGGGCTTTCCGCCTACTGTTATTTGTGTGGCAGTGCCCTGTTTCTGCAGCTTTGCCTGTGCATGGGCTTCGCTGCCGCAGAACATGGCCATCATGGCCGACAGGGCTGCGGTGCCTGCCAGATAAGTTATTTTGTTCATCGTATGTGCTTGCTATTTTGTTATTTCCTGTCTTGAGAATGTCTGAAAATATTTAAGGCACGTGTCGCGCCATTCTTCGGCATTCTCTACCTGTTCGGTCATTCTTTGGCTTACTTCCATAAAGCGCTGTCTGTCTACATACGGCTCCATCTTGCTCCAAGTTTCGGCAAATCTCTTTGCCTCGGCCACGCCGCGGTTGTAGTGGGCGCAGAGGCTCTGCCATAGCGTTGTGCCGTCTTTCATCTTGTGATTCCAGCTTACGTGGTGGAACCACAGCAGATATTCCTCGGGACAGGTATTTATGTCGTTGTATATACTGTCAAACGGATGGCGATACTGGCTTACGGCCTTTGTGCCGTTCATTGTGCGGTCGAAGCCGATGCCGGTGCTGTCGGCCTTATGATAGTATACGGGGCACCATTCTATCGGATATTTTGGATAGAAACCCTGTGGCTCAGGACCATAGTGGTGGTCGGCCTTGAATATGTGGTGCAGTCCGAGCGGCATCATATAGTCTACACAGGCTTCGCGGCTGCTCATCATAACTTCCTTCATCGGCTTGATGAAAGCTGTGTCGTGTGTGAAAGTCTGTTTGAGCCATTCGTCTGCAATCTGTTCTGACGACAGGGTAGGGTCCCATGCCAGTCGGCCAAAGGCATACCAGTTTGCCTGTGAGAAATGGTGGCCGCACCAGTTGGCGTCATCGCCCGTGTTGGCCACTCCTGCAATGCCGATAAGCTGTTTGGGGCTTACAAAGCTGAAGAACTCTTTCCACATCGGTGCCAGGTACACAAGGTGGCGGCTCTGTCCGAGATATTCCTGCGTAATCTGCAGTTCTGCCATCATCGGTGTATGCTTAATCTGGTCGAACAGAGGAGCATAAGGCTCGCGTGGCTGGAAGTCGAGCGGACCGTTCTTTGTTTGCAGAATAACGTTGCTGCTGAACTTTCCGTCGAGGTCTTTAAACTCTGTAACTGCCTGCATCACGCGGTCTTCGCCCTCATGATTGCCGTAAACGAAGCTGCGCCATATGACCAGTCCGCCGTGCGGGGCAAGAGCTTCTGCAAGCATGTTGGCTCCCTCGGCATGTGTGCGGTGATAATCGCCGGGGCCGGGCTGTCCTTCTGAGTTAGCCTTTACGAGGAAACCGCCGAAGTCGGGTATCTCTTTATATATTTCGTTTACCTTGTTTTTCCACCATGTGCGCACGCCTTCGTTTAGCGGGTCGGCTGTCTTCAGTCCGCCCTCAGCCATTGGCGACGCAAAGTTCACCGAGAGATAAACCTTTATTCCGTAGTCGCGGAACATATCTGCCAGCACCTTTACCTTTTTTATATATAAGGTGTTGAGCATCTTGGGCGAAGCGTTCACGTTGTTTATCACCGAGCCGTTGATGCCTATCGACGCGTTTGCGCGGCAATAGGTTGTGAGGCGTTCTTTCAGGGCAAGGCTCATAGTGCCCTTGTCGCCGTTTATTTCGTCCCATTTCCAGATGCTCAGTCCGGCATAGCCGCGCTCAACAGACCTGTCAAGATTGTCCCAATGGTTGAGTATGCGGTATTTTACGGCAGGATTTTCCTTTATGTTGATGTTGTCAACAGGCATACCGCTGTCCTGCAGGCGCAGCAGTTCGTAGACTCCGTAGAGCAGTCCGCAGCTGTTTTTCGCCTTTATTGTTATGTGGCCGTTGCTCTTGTCGGTTGTTATCTCGAAGCCTTCTTCGCCGGTTGCCGTCTTGTCCTTTATCAGGCTTACCGGTTTTCCGTGCCAGTATGTGGCAAGTTCTCTTGTGGCTATTTTAGCCGTGTTCGACTTGTCTTTAGTCGTGATTTTACACAGGTCGCTGTTGCGCTGGCTTCTCAGCCAAAGGCGTGAGCCGTCTTCTGCATATGCAACGCATGTGATTGCCGCCATGATCAGGGCGGCTATAAATGTTTTTTTCATGATTATCAGTTATTTTGCTCAGTATTATTGTTATGCTCTTTCTTTGCATATTCAGTGGGCGACATTCCGTAGCGCTTGCGGAACACTGTGGAGAAGTGGGTCTGGTTGTTGAATCCAACGGCATACGCCACCTGTGTTACGTTAATTTTCTGTTCGCTTATCAGTCGTGCCGCCTGTTCGAGGCGCAGGTTGCGGATAAATTCGCCCGTTGATATTCCGGTTATTTCCTTCATCTTGCGGTGAAGCTGCGCACGGCTTATGCCTACGTCTTCGGCAAGACTTTCCACATTGAAGTCGGGGTCGGATATGTGTTCGTTAATCGACTTCATTATGCGGTTCATCAGCTGGTCGTTGTTGCCCTTAACCTCAATCTGTTCCATCTTGTCTTTCTGCTCCTGCGCACCCGAGAACTTGCCGCGCAGTCGTCTTACGTTGTTTATCAGATTGTCGGTAAGAATGTGCAGCTCCGACATATTGAACGGTTTGGCAAGGAAGGCGTCGGCACCTTTCTTAAAGCCTTCAAGCCTGTCGGCAACATCGGCCTTTGATGTGAGCAGAATCACAGGAATGTCGTTTATGCGGCTGTTTGTCTTTATCTTTTTCAGCAGCGTAACTCCGTCCATTTCGGGCATCATGACGTCAGACACCACAATGTCGTAGTGATCTTTGAGCAGGGCGTCGAGCGCTTCAAGTCCGTTGGTGAATGTGTCAACCTTGTACCATTCGCTCATTTCGTTCTTTATGTATTGCCTCATTTCGGCATCATCGTCCACCACCATAATCTTGCAGTTTGTGTAAGTGGGCTTTTTGTTCTGCGATGTGTTTGTCTGCTCGTCTTCGGGCGACAGTATCTCTTCCGGTTTCAGATGGCTGTTGCCTTTGGGTATGCTTATCGTTATCTGTGCGCCCTGCACGTTGTCTGTTCGGTTGGCTGCCTTAATCGTGCCTCCGTGCATTTCGGTTAGCGTGCGGCTCAGGTTGAGTCCTATGCCGGTGCCTTCAAGGCTGATGCCGCGGCTGTTTGCCTCCTGATAGAAACGTTCAAACAGCTTGTCGGTGTTCTTGTTCTTGAAACCCATGCCTGTGTCGAGCACGTCTATTGTTACATGCTGTTCGTCTTCTTTCAGACGTATGGTTATGCTTCCGCCGTCGGGCGTGAACTTGAAGGCGTTTGACAACAGGTTAGATATAATCTTGTCGAAGTTTATCTTGTCTATCCACGCATAGCATGAGCCTGCCTCATGTTCGAAGTTGAATATAATGTTGTGCTGGTCGGCATTATATCTGAACCTTGCGCAAACATCATTTATATATGTTGCCATTTCCGTCTTTTCGCAGTGCAGGTGCATCTGTTTCTTGTCAATCTTTCTGATGTCAAGAATCTGGTTGACAAGCAGCAGAAGCCGCTGTGCGTTGCGGTCGATGGTCTTTATGTCGTTCTGGCTTTCGGCATCGGTCAGTCTCGACTTCAGCTTGTTGAGAGGGCCGAGGATAAGTGTCAGCGGCGACCTGATGTCGTGGGTCGCATTGATGAGGAACCGCATCTTGGTCTCCTCTAATTCTTCGTTCTTGCGGCGCTTGTAGTTTCTTGCGTATAGGTAGATGCATGTGGCTATTACCATTATGTATATAATCCATGCCAGCGTTGACGCATACCAGGGCGACAGCACTTTTATGGTTATTTTCTTGATGCTCTTAGATACAGCACCGTTGGCTGTAGCCCTTACCTCAATCTCGTATTTTCCCGGTTTTAGTTTGTTGAATGATATTGCGTTTGTGCCTTCCGGTATGGATATCCAGTTCTCATTGTCGTTAATCTTATATTGGAATGTGATTTCATCAGTATATTTGAAATTGAGCAATGAGAACTCTAAAGAAAATGTATTTTCATCATACGGCACAACAAATTTATCAGAAAAACAGCTCATCTCCTTGCCGTCGAGGATAAAGTTTGTCAGATAAATCTGCCCAAGCTCCATCTTTGTGTTCTTGATGTCTTTCGGGTAAAATACGGTTATGCCGTCGTCGATGCCGAATACAATTCTGTCATCGCTGAAATGTGCTGCGGCTCCACCGATGTATTCCTTTGTGGCAAGTCCGTTTCCGCGTATATGGCTGATAAATGTCTTTTGTTTATGGTTATACTGCCAAATGCCCATGGCCGTGCTCATCCATATGTCATTGTTATGGTCGAACACTATGCTGTATATAAAATTGTTCTGGAGCTGCTTTGGCGAGTTTGGAAATGTGTAAAGTGTATGTTTCTTCTTGTTGTAAACATATAATCCAGTATTTGTGCCAAGTAAAATTTTACCGTCTGCCGTTTCGTTGACAGACAGGCATTGTATATTCTTGAAACGTTTGTCTTTTATAACATTAAAGTTAAATGATTTAGTATCCATTACGGATATTCCATTTGTCGTTCCAATCCATAGAAGTCCATCTCTGTCAATATACAGCGTTTTTATCCAGTCGTTGCACAGCACACCTTTACCCTTGTCTTTATCTCTCATGCTGAATTGTATTGTCGAACAGTTTTGAGTGTTATAGACACAGAGACCTTTACTGTAGTTGCATATATAGAGGGTGCCTTTTCCGTCGTCTGTGATATAGTTTAGTCCCCATCCGTCGTATTTTGCTTTCTGATGATATTCTCCGGTATAAGGGTTATATGAGTAAAGTGTGGTTTCGCTGCATAGCCAATAGTTTCCTTGCTTGTCCTTGTATATGGTGTTTGCTCCTGCCGGCGATGTTGGATGAGATGTTATGTTGCCATTTTTATCAAATTTATAAACACCGGTTTTCTGTATTGTTACAAAGATGTCGCCATTGTGTCCGGGGGCAATGGACGATACGCTGCTTCCTAACAAGTAGTTGTGTTGTGAGAAAGTCCAGCTGTTAAAGGCATCTTTCTTTTGTGAAATCATGTAAATACCTTTCTTATAGCAGCTTATCCATATGTTTTTGTCTTTGTCTTCATACATGTTGTTTACATTTGCTGTAGACAAGTCAAATGTCGAATTTTTATCTTTATACGAAATAAGTTTACGGCTGTTTCGGGGTATTATCATCATACCTTTGCCTGATGTACCGATCAGGATATTTCCATTGCTGTCTAATATTGCTTTTCGGATAGAGACAGTCCTGTTAAGTTCACTCATATCGAAACCGGCATCATGTATGGTTCCGTCTTTATATCGATATTCAAGTATGCCATACATGCATACGATATAAAAACTTTTAGCGCCATTCTTTATAAAGCTAATAGCAGGACCATGGTTAAGTTTAAAATCTTTGAATTGTACAGGAACTTTTTCTTTGTTCAGAATAATTCTTGTTATTATTGGCAGATGACTGTTTTGCCATATGTTACCCATGTCATCTTCGAATATTCTGCTTTTATAGTCGTCATTATGACTTTTCCAAAAAGAATTATCCTTAATGATTTTATCTGTGCCTTTGGATATTTTATATAATCCGTATCCGGCAGTGGCAATGAGAATGTCGCCATTGCTCATTTCGAGAATTGTTTCTATTCTTGGTGTGTTGCCGTCTGGACAATGATATCTTTTAAAATCGTTGGTCTTGTAGTTGTATTTCATCAAGCCTTTCTCGCTTCCAATCCAAAATTGCCCTTTTTTATCAACTAAGAAAGATGTTATGTCATTGCTGATTATAGACGTACTGTCGTTGATGTCTGTGAGGTAATGTGTAAATCTGTAACCGTCGAATTTGTTAAGCCCATATTCTGTTCCTATCCATATAAATCCATATTTATCCTGAATTATACATGTTGTCTTGTTACTGGCCAGGCGTTCAGA
>HF992603.1:17573-19117 GCA_000436695.1 Prevotella sp. CAG:1185
GTTCAGACGTATAAAGGTGTGAACCGCTGTCGGCTATTGCCAACAACGATACACACAAATATATAATAAAGTAAATAGCAAGTTTAAAGTTTTTCATATCCGTTTGTTTTATAACTACAAAAATAACGAAAAAATCTTAACCGCCAAATTGTTTTATGTTTTATTTGCCTTTATTGTGATTACATCGTCCTGAACTTCTCAGATTCTTTCATGTGCAGATATGAATTTTTGTATCCGCCCATGTCTATAACGATTTTTTCAAATACGATGCCCGGATCGTTGGGCGTTATCTTTATTTCATGCATGTTGTCGCTTGTCTTTCCGAGCGGCAGTGTTATTACGCTCTCAACAACTCTGCGGGCAACAGTGGGGTAGTAGACCGTATAGATGTTCTCTGGACTTTCGTTCAGATCCTTGTTGAAGTTTATTGTTTTGGCTTCGTTGCCGTCAATACTGATGTTATAGGTCAGTCCGCCTTTATTGAGGAAGTCGAGAGTTGATTTCACTACGACATATACCTTAACATCGCCTGTGTATTTACCGTCTGTAACGAATTTGTATGTCAGTCCGGCGCCTTCAACCTCCTTGTTGTATGGTCTTAATGATATTCCGCTCAGAGTCCTGCCCATAAATGGGATTACAGTCCACTTGGCATCTTTGGCATCGGCCTTGCTGTAAAAATGCTCGGCCTCGAATGCTGCATATCCGTTGCTTGCCTTATGAATGAATCCTCCTTCGGTGCCGTTGTCGGCTATTCTGAACACTTCGGGCAACTTGTCTTTCTCGAAATCGTCGTTCCAGTTAGTGTAGCCGATGTGCTTCTGTATCATCATTCCGTTCCATTTTCCGCCGGCAATGTCGTGGTTGTACTGCGTGCACAGAACTGAGTCGCGCTTAAAGGCCTCTTCCACTTTGTCTGCCCATAAGTTGGCGTCAGGGTCGTTGTTCTTATACAGCTTGTGGTTCATTGCCTGTGCATAATACATCTGATAAATGTTGCCCATTGCCTGTATCGGGAAGAGTATTATCTCGCGGTAAGTGTCTTTATATTCGTCTTTTAGCGTGATAAACTGTCTCAGAGCCTCTGCTTCCAATTTAAGGTAGTCGTTTACAACTTTCTCCCATTCGCCGGTTTCAAGGTTATAAGTGTTGCAGTCGAGCATTTCGGCTGTTATTCTTCCATTATATTTGCAGCAGAGATTGAGCAGGCGTGCAGCCTCTTCGGCCTGGTCGTCGCCAAACTGCTGACGGCAGAAGTCAAGAGTGTGGTCGGTTATATTGCTTTCGCTGTATCTTTTCGGATTCCATGCCATGTCGAGGAATAGGCTTATCGGATATTCCATAGGCTTCAGGTCACCAACATTTAATATCCAGATTCGGTCTATGCCGTATTCATAAGCGAGCGAAAGCTGTTCCCACATATTCTGTATGGGCGTTACGTTGAGCCATTTAGAGTTGCGTGGCGCGCCTACATAGTCGACATGGTAATAAAGTCCCCATCCGCCGGCACGCTTTACTTCTTTTGCATTAGGCACACGTCTTAC
>HF992603.1:19140-31156 GCA_000436695.1 Prevotella sp. CAG:1185
ACACGTCTTACGTTGCCCCAGTTGTCGTCGCACAGCAGCATGGTAACGTCATCGGGCACTTTCATCCCTTTGTCATAATAGTCCATCACCTCTTTATATAAGGCCCACATCTGCGGAGTCTTGTCGGCTGATTGTCCTGTTACGTCTTTTATTATATTTCTCTGGTTGCGTACAATCTTTTCAAGCAGTGCAACATCGGCAGTTTCGCTCATGGCCTCGTCGCCGTCGCCTCTCATACCGATGGTTACAATATCCTCTGTTCCCTGTCTTCTTTCAATTCCTTCTTTGAAGAATTTGTCAATAACCTTTTGGTTAGTGTTGTAGTTCCATTTGCCGTATTTGTCGCGGTTGCGCGCCCATTCCTGGTGGTTGCGTGCCATAGGCTCATGGTGTGATGTGCCGATTATCACTCCCATCTCATCAGCAGTCTTGCTGTTCAGCTCGTCGTCGGCATAAAAAGCCCAGCCCCACATTGCAGGCCACAGCAGGTTGCCTTTAAGGCGGAGTGTTAGTTCAAACACCTTTGCGTAGAATTCATGGTTGCCATAGTCGGTGCCAAAAGTATTCTTAACCCATGTCGTCAGGCACGGTGCCTCGTCGTTGAGAAATATTCCGCGGTATCTTACTGCAGGCTCGCCGTCGGTGTATACACCTTTATTAATATATATGCGTGAGTGTTTCTCTATTGGAGTGTCAGCCCAGTAATACCATGGCGACACACCTATTTGTCTTGAAAGTTCGTAAATGCCGTAGATAGTTCCGCGTCTGTCGCTTCCTGCTATTACGAGTTGGTTGCCCTCAACCGTAATTATGAACATCTCTCTCTTGCCCTTCAGCTGCTTCATGTCGCTTTTGCGCTGCTTCATTATTTTGTCTATTGCCTGAGAGTGTCCTATTGTTCCGGCAATTATTCGGGCATTAGTGCTGTTGGTTACTATGTTTGTTGCTGAGCCACACACCTTGTTGATGTCTGTGGCAAGATTTTTTGCTGCTGTAAGTACACCCTTGCAGTCATTGTTATCAACGAATATGGTGACGTTATTTTCTGCGTTTAGCATAATGTCTCCGGCAGAAAAGCTTACGAAGGTATTTGCACACAGTGCTTTTACAGATGGAATGAATATTAGCAGTATGAACGCTGCAACTATTTTATTTTTCATGTTACTAAGGTTTTTGATGCAAAAATAAATATGTGGGGATTAAAAACCTAATTTATCAAGTCGTAATTGTTGCAGATGATACGAATTGAAACGCAATGGTAACGAAAATAATCATCATTTAAAAAACTATAGATTAATTTTGCAAGAAATAAAAAGTATTTAATTTTATAAGTTTCTGTTGCAGTCGTGCTTAAGTAAAAAGCGATGTGATACGGAGCTTATTCCTTTAATAATTAATAACATGAAAAAGTCTTTTATTGTTGCTCTTTTGAGCTTTGCAATGTGTGCCCAGGCCGGTAACGGCGTAAAAGAAGGCAAATGGACGGGCACGTGGGCAGCTGCTCCACAGCTTGCCGCAGGACAGGATATGCCTGCAGGAACCGACTTGTCGGGTATGTCTTTGCGCCAGATTGTGCGTGTTTCAGTTGGTGGTGATGTGCTGAGACTGCAGTTGTCTAACGAATACAGCAAGACACCGGTTGAAATCAAGTCTGTTTATATCGCAACTGCAGGCGACTCTTGTGTCATTAACAAAGGCTCTGCCAAATATTTAACTTTCGGCAAGAAACGTAATGTTACCATTGAGGCCGGCAAGGCTGTCATGTCTGATGCCATAAAATTTGACTTGAAGCCTCTGCAGCGTCTTGCTATAACAGTCAACTACGGAAGCACTCCAAAGGAGGCTACATCGCATCTCGGTTCAAGAACTACATCGTATATTATCAAGGGAACATCTAAGCCCGGAAGTAATTTCTCTAATGCAATGAAGGTTGACCACTGGTATAACATTTCTGCGATAGACATCAGCAGTGAAGACAAAAGCACTGTTGCCGTATTGGGCAACTCTATCACTGACGGACGCGGCAGCACAACCAATATGCAGAACCGTTGGACTGATGTTCTGGCAACAAATCTTCAGGCCGAAGGCAAGAATCTTGGCGTGCTTAACCTCGGTATCGGAGGCAACTGCGTGCTGAAAGGCGGACTCGGTACTCCGGCTATGCAGCGCTATGACAGAGACATCATTGCACAGAGAGGTGTTTCGGCTGTGGTTATTTTTGAGGGTGTTAATGACATCGGCTCAATCAACGGCAACAGCGAGGCAATGACTGCAAAACTGATCGATGCTTACACGCAGCTCGCAAAGAAGGCACGTGAGCATGGATATAAGGTATATGGAGCAACAATAACTCCGTTTGGAGGACATTCTTATTTTACTTTCTTCCGTGAGGCTGCGCGCCAGGCTGTGAACGAATGGATAAGAACAAGCGGCACATTCGACGGTGTTATCGACTTCGACAAACTGATGCGTGATCCTTCAGAACCGTCAAAGCTGAAGGCCGACCTGCAGGAAGACTGGCTGCATCCTAATGCCGCAGGATACAAAGTAATGGGTGAGTATGCCGCCAAGATAATTAAATAATTTGCGTATTTAACTTTATAGTAGAACAAATAAAATCTTATAATAAGGAGTTAAAATACAATGGAAAACGCAGAATCTAAAGGCTTTTACAAGCTGTCGTGGCTTCAGCGAATAGGCTTTGGCTCGGGCGACCTTGCCCAAAACCTTATTTATCAGACCATATCGATGTATTTGCTGATGTTTTATACAAACGTTTATGGCCTTGATCCTTCTGCCGCGGCATTTATGTTCCTTATAGTCAGGGTGGTGGATGTTATCTGGGACCCTGTTGTAGGAACTTATGTAGACAAGCATAATCCACGTTTCGGCAAGTACAGATCCTATCTGCTGATGGCAGGAGTTCCACTTACAGGCTTTGCCATATTGTGCTTTTGGGACGGATTTTCCGGCTCGCTGCTTTATGCATACATAACTTATGTAGGAATGTCGATGCTCTATACATTGATAAATGTGCCTTATGGTGCGCTCAATGCGTCGCTTACTCGTGATACGGGCGAGATAACCGTCCTTACTTCTGTCAGAATGTTCCTTGCCAACGCCGGCGGACTTGCAGTGGCTTACGGTATCCCGATGATTGTTGCAACTTTGTCACCTGACGGTAAAATCAATACGGTAAACTCTGCCAACGCATGGTTTACGACAATGGTCATATACGCTGTTGCAGGTTTAATCCTGCTGTTATTCTGCTTCACCCAGACAAAGGAGCGCGTTGTGATGGACAAGAGCGAGACTGATGATGTTAAGGTGAGCGACCTTTGGGTTGAGTTCCGCCGCAACCGTCCGTTGCGCATTCTTGCCTTCTTCTTTGTAACGGCTTTCGCCATGATGGCAATAGGCAACTCTGCCGGTTCTTATTACATGATTTACAACATACACTCTTCAGCCGATCAGCTGGCTTACTTCATGGCTCTTGGTTCAGTTCCGGCATTCATTTTCATGCCTATGGTTCCTGCCATTAAGCGTAAAGTGGGCAAGCGCGGAATGTTCAACATATTCCTGTCGATTGCAATTGTCGGAATGGTAATGATTTACGTTATTTCAATGGTGCCTTCGCTCCGTTCACAGATATGGCTTGTTTATCTTGCACAGTTTATCAAGTCTACAGGAGTTATCGTTGCCACCGGATATATGTGGGCACTTGTTCCAGAGGTGATATCTTATGGCGAGTACACTCACGGCAAGCGTATTTCAGGCATTGTCAACGCCCTTACCGGTATATTCTATAAGGCAGGAATGGCTCTCGGTGGCGTTGTGCCCGGTCTTATCCTTGCTTTTGTTGGCTTCGACAAGAACAATGCCGTATCTCAGACAACTTTTGCAGAGCAGGGCATCCTGTGGCTCGTTGCTGTTATTCCGGCACTTCTGCTTGGTCTTTCGATGTTCATCATCTCTAAATATGAACTTACTGATGATGTAATCGACAAGATAAATATGGAAATAGAAAAACGTTCAACCGAAAATGCATAAAAGAGTATGAGACGAAACATAATATTTTTCCTGGCGTGTATGCTTGCTGTTGCAGGCGTTTCGCCCCTTTCTGCCAAAAACAACAAGACTCTGAAGGATGTCTTGGGGAAGTATTTCCTTATAGGTACGGCAATGAATGTTGACCAGATATGGGAGAGAAATGCTGACGAAGCCAACATAGTTAAGAACAACTTTAATGCTGTTGTGGCTGAAAACTGCATGAAAGGTGAGGAAATCCATCCTGAGGAGAACCGCTTTTTCTGGGATGATGCCGACCGCTTGGTGAAGTTTGCAGAGGATAACGGGTTAGCCGTTACAGGCCATTGCCTTGTATGGCACTCTCAGGCTCCTGTGTGGATGTTTACCGATGAGCGCGGTGACACCGTGTCGCGTGATGTGCTAATTGACCGCATGCACCGTCATATATCTGAGGTCGTAGGCCGTTACAAGGGCCGCATATTGGGTTGGGATGTTGTCAATGAGATATTCAATGATGACGGAACATTCCGTGAGAGTCCTTATTATCGTATAATAGGTCCTGAGTTTGTAGAACTAGCGTTTAAGTTTGCCCACGAGGCCGACCCTGATGCAGAACTTTATATCAACGACTATTCACTCTCTTATCCTGCAAAACGTGACGCTGTGTGCCGTATAGTCAGAAAGTTGAAGTCGGAGGGTTATCGTGTTGACGGCATCGGCATGCAGTCGCACAACGGACTCGACTATCCTGACATGGCTGAATACGAAAAGTCTATTGACGCCTTTGCGGCTTGTGGAGTTAAGGTTATGGTGACAGAGCTTGACGTAAACGTGCTGCCTAACCCTAAAAAGTTTGGAGGTGCCGACATAAATCAGAATTTTAAGTATGCTGATATTTTAAATCCGTATAAGAACGGACTTCCTAAAGATGTTGAGAAACAGTTTGAACAGCGTTATCTCGACCTCTTTAAAATATATTATCGTCATCGCGGACAGATTTCGCGTGTAACCCTTTGGGGCGTTACAGATACAAAATCGTGGCTTAACGACTTTCCGGTTCCGGGTCGTGTAAACTATCCGCTTCTCTTCGGACGTGACAATAAGCCGAAGCCTGTTGTAGACAAAATTATTGAGATTTTCAAGAAATAAACTTGTAGATGCAAATTAAAACAACCTTTTAAAACAAAAATCATGAAAAAAGCAAGATATCTATTTCCGTCGGATTATATGGCTGATCCGTCAGTACATGTGTTTAACGACAAATTGTATATTTACCCGTCGCACGACTGGGATTCTGGTGCCGCATTTGATGATGACGGCGGACATTTCGAGATGAAAGACTATCATGTGCTTACGTTGACCGACATCGAGAACGAGGAGGCTACCGACTGTGGCAAGATTCTTGACCTTCAGGACATTCCATGGGCAGGACGCCAGATGTGGGACAACGATGTTGTTGAGAAAGACGGAAAGTATTATCTCATCTTCAGCGCAAAGGATAAGAACGACGTGTTCCATCTCGGAGTTGCCGTTGCCGACAGACCTGAAGGACCTTTTAAGCCGCAGCCTGATCCTATTCGCGGTTCTTACTCAATTGACCCGTGTGTGTTCAAAGACGATGACGGTTCGATATATGTATATTTTGGCGGACTTTGGGGCGGACAGCTTCAGCGTTATAAGGACAACAAGGCTATTGGTAAGGAATATCTGCCTGAGGGCGACGAACCAGCTTTGCCGTCGAGAGTGGTTAAGATGACCGACGATGTGCTGCAGTTTGCCGAAGAGCCTAAGCCTGTACTGGTTGTCGACGATAACGGCGAGCCGCTCAAGGCTTCTGATCCTCACCGCTTCTTTGAGGCATCATGGATGCACAAGTGCAACGGAAAATATTATTTCTCTTATTCAACAGGCGACACTCATATGCTGTGCTATGCCGTAGGCGACAATCCTTACGGACCGTTTACATATAAAGGAGTGGTGCTTGAGCCGGTAGTAGGGTGGACAACCCATCATTCTATCGTTCAGTATAAGGGCAAATGGTATCTGTTCCATCACGATTGTGTGCCGTCAAACGACATAACATGGCTGAGAAGTCTTAAGGTGCTTGAACTTGACGTAAACGCTGATGGCGAGATTAAGACAGCCAAAAGCGAATAAATAAAGAAATTTTGTCTAAAATCCTATCATTATCTTAAATTAAAACTATCTTTCCTTTTCAGGGCCGCAGTGATGCGGCCCTGTTTGTTTTTAAAATATTAAGATGATTATAGTTGGTTTTATACTGCCGACATTGTGAGCGTCTTGTGTTCTTCTGATATGCCTGACGTTATGGTTCTTAATTCAATTTTGGGGTTAATGGCAATATCTTCTGTTGTTAGATATTTATCCTTAAAACAAACATTATGATTACGAACGGCCGCAATAATCGTGCGATTAGCGGCCGTTCTCATTTTTGCTATTATAAAAAAGTGTATTATGTCTGATGCTTATCTAAGATTTTCGATAGCCCATAGCGTTCTTTCCTTCAACTCTTTTTTCTCAATATCTGTCATAGGAGGAACGTCAAAGCCCTTCCTTGCCATGATGCTGTCAAGCATAATTTTAATGTTTTGTTTGTCTGCCATCTTGTATCTTTTTATATAATGACGGCAGACAGTTCGTTTTGTACTCTTTATACAGCCTCATTTCTTGCAGCCAAAAAGCGCAGGCGGAGCAGACTTCTGTGCATAAGGTTGCGTACAGACTGATAGTTAATGCCCATAATCTGGCAGATATCGTCATATTTACGCTGTTCTATATAATAGAGCTTTATTATCTGCTGTTGTCTGGGTGACAGACATTTAACATATTCAGTCAGAGTAGTGCTCTTGTTTTGTTCCTCCTCCAGCTTTTCAAGGTCGTATGTTTCGCTGTCGAATAGCGGTTTGGCGCTGTTCTCGTTTATCTCGTTGTCACAGATATGAGTATTGTG
Source organism: Prevotella sp. CAG:1185 (assembly GCA_000436695.1). Classification (GTDB taxonomy): domain Bacteria; phylum Bacteroidota; class Bacteroidia; order Bacteroidales; family Bacteroidaceae; genus Prevotella. The sequence continues at coordinate 26,141 of HF992603.1, forward strand.
TCTGAACTCGTCGTTAATCCTGTTTCTCAGCGAAACATACAGATACGATTCGATGTTTACTACGGAGTCTAGCTCACCGCGTTTTGTGTACAGCTTGACAAAGACATCCTGTATGCAGTCTTTTATCAACTCACGGTCGGCAGTGAATTTGGTTCCGAAAGTGAAAAGGTTATCGATTGTTTTGTCGTAAAGTTCGGTAAAGTTAATCATAGGTAATTTGTTCTTTTGCTGCAAAATTAATAAGGAATACAATAAATTAATAGTAATATTTGATTTATGAATACGAAAAACAGGTATTGAAGTGTTAATTCAATACCTGTTATCAGTAAATCCTATGATTTTTTATAATCTTTCCAGCCAGTAGACTTTGTTGCTGCCTTTGCCGCTTATGGTATATTTGCCGTTGGTGCTTTCGCTTTTCTTAATTGTGTCAACCTTTCCTGTTTTGATGTTTACTTCATGCAGGGCATATTTTCCGGCTTTAATGTTAAGGGCTATGTCTCCGTCGGTGTGTGTATATATAAGGTATCCTGTTTCTGCATTGCCTATCACCTGATAGTCTGAATTGCCTTCACCGCTTATGTGGCTCATCTTTGTCAGGTCGGCCAGCAGTTTGTCGCTTTCTATCTTTACGTTAGGGCATGAGCCTCCTGCCATGAGTATGGCCCAGCCGTATTGCGGATATTGCTGCGAGAAGAATGTTACTGCCTTGTCGGGGTACTTCATGCGGTATTCGTTTACGGCGTTGTAAGCCTCGGTAAATCCCGTTTTGCCAACCTTCATCTTGCGCATAAACTGGCGTGGGGCAAGATTTTTTCCGGCTTGCGGTGCCCACAGGCCTTTGGTGTTGTAGTGCCAGTATCTGATGTCTATAATGTCAACCACCTTCGACAGCTCAGGGTCTGCCAGTATAGAGTCTTGTGCGTCTTTGGTGCAGCTCAGTGCCACCATGGGGTGAAGTCCTGTTTCTTTTTCCCATTCGGCAATGGTTTCGAGCCAGAAACGTGTGAAGTGCAGCGGACCTGTGTATTCCTCGCTGAGCAGTTGCACCACATTGCCTTTGTCTTTCAGTTTGTCGAGGCATTGGCGTATATATTGTTTGTGCAGCGGGCGCAGTATCGGGTCGTTGACATTATAGAACTGTTCAGCCATGAATATGCGTTTGTCGCCTGTGAAAGGCACGGGTTCAGGAAAGTCAGTTCCGTTGATGTTGTTCACCGGACGCCACGGACAGTCAACCCAGTGGGCGCCTGCCTCAAGAATGTTGTGCTGAAAATAGTTCTGATTGAACAGCAGAATGCCTTTCTTTGCACCTTCTTCTGCAAATTCGTTCAGTCTTGTCCAGTACCATTCGTTCGGCTTTGTAAGGTCGTAGCGGCTCAGTCCGTCCCATGCTGTGCCCTGTCCGCTGCGTGCAAATGCCTGTTCGTAGAATGGTGCCCACACGTCACCGTCGGCACGGCGTATACGCTCATGGTCGGTGCGGCGCAGGTCGTACCACAGTCCGTAGTGGTGGTCGAGTATGCAGAAGTCGTTCTTGTCGAGATAATTCACAACCGAGTCAATGCGGTCGGTCCATCCTGTGCCTTCGCGTCCCGGCACAAATCGTGTTATGGCTGGTCGTGCGCCTTTTTGCACAAAGTTGTCTTTTACGCGTCCCGACCACCATGGTATCTGATAGTTGTTGCCCGTTATCAGTTTGCCGTCGGCAGTTATGTGGCCGTTTGTTATAGCAAAGTTCTTGGCCTTGGCATTGTCCTCGGCAGGCGCATATTTGTTTCCTTTTATGCTTTCTATAGTCTTCACGCCCTTGGCAGATGTGCTTGCGGTGTAGGGCACAGAGTCAATCCACATCTCCATTGTAAGTCTTGGCACAGTGAGTGATGCCTGAGCCATGAGCTGTGCCTGAGCTATCTCAGGGCTGCTCGATGCCTTTGTGTCTCTCGGCAGTATGTATCCGTCAACGGCATCTTTGCCCATGCGCTTCTGCAGTTGGGCATAGAACAGGCTGCGGGGCTGCACATGGTCGTTGCTGCTTGTCCATTCGGCGTTGCCCGTCAGCGTACCCCAGCATCCGTGGGCGCTGTTGAGGTTGTCTTTGTCGGGTGAATAGCAGTAAAGAGTTGATCCTGTGCACTGCCACATCATGCTGTTGGCAGTGTTCCATCCTGTTCCAAACTGAAACTGTTCTAGATTTTTGAAACTTATGTCGTTGCCGTCTATGTTCACTATGTCAAACAGCAGTCCGGCTGCCCATGAGCCTATGCTGCCGCTGAATCCGAGAGAGTTTTCGCCTTCGCACTGCACAAAGGCGTTAGGACCTGCCGCACAATATCCCGCCGCAAAGTCGTGTATGCCATGGCGCGACACACAACGCTGTATCAGAGTCTGCTGTCCGCGCGTAAGGAACACGCAACGGCGCCAGCCGCCTGTCTCAGATACAGGGTCGCCGGCAATGCAGTCTTCAACCGTTATTCGGCTTGTATTTTTCTGCAGATTGACCGCGCTGCCTGCGAATGACTTAAATTCCACACGTCTTACCCAGCAGTCGCGCGCATTGTCCGCCCATATAGCGTCCCAGCAGTGGTCTTCGTCCTTCGGATTCCATGAGTTGTGCTCCGACATTAGCGTAAGGTTTTCAACGCCGCATTCGCTTATCTCGGCATTGTTATATCCTGTAACGGCAAATGCTCCGCCGTATTCCTCGCTCAGTGTCGTTGTTATCGGCGCGTCTATCGTTATGCTGTTGCCGTTAACGGCTGTTATGGTTCTGTCCCATGTGATGTCTATGTCGGTAGGTTTCCAGCCCGTATAGTCCAGTCCGCCGCCAAAGTCGTAGCAGTTGAGCGACTCTATCCATTCTTTGGTCGACGGTCTGACAATCCTTATTCTTTCACATTTCTTCAGTTTTGAGGCATCTTTCAGGGTGAGTGTTGTGGCTCCCGCCATAGTTTTCTGACCGGCAACGGCTATAGTGTCGCCGCCTGTCATGCTCATTCCTCCTTCTATATAAAGCAGCGCTCCTCTGTCATATCCGTGTTTTATTATGGTGGTTTTGCCTCTTCCGGCACCTCTAATAACCACTCCCGAGGCGCTTATGCGCAGCGGCTTGCTTATGTTATAAGTGCCTTCGCCGAGCAAGACGGCTCCACGGTGTCCGTTTTTGTCAGGTTTCAGTGATGCCACATAGTTGATGGCGCGCTGCAGCCTTTCATAGCAGTCGGCTCCGTTGTTGCTGACATAGACAGCGTTTTTTACATCAGGGATGGGCTTCTCGGATGCGTGATATCCGCAGGTAGAGTAGTCCATCGGTATGTAAACTTCCTTTTTTGCCTTTCCTGCCATGGCCTGAGCTGTGCATAGTCCGGCTATCAGCAGCAGTGCGAGGCAGCGGCTTTTGAAAAGTTTTTTCATATCAGATTGAGTTTTTTGTTTGTTTCAGACATTCCTGTTATTTAAGAAACGACGTGTTTGTTTTTTTATTGTACTTATTTATTTTGCTCCAATTTTCAGTTTTTTCATCTATGCCGGACCTTATTCACGTACCGTCATTAAGGCTGTTAAATGTGCCTTTAGCATGCTTATGGGTTGCCGTTGATATCTACCTTTGTAACTAACTGATATCCAAAGCGTTGCAAAAGGCCACGTTTTAGCCTCCAAAAGGTGCCCTTTTACAACGCAAAAGACGTCCTTTCGCACTGCAAAAGGACGTCTTTTATATTCTTATAGTTTATGATGTGTCTTCAGTCAGGCTGAATGATGCCTGCATTTGTCACATTTGATATTGTTCCATGTGGCGTTTCAGACAATCTCCTCTACGTTATTTCATGTGTTCAAGGTCGACAAACTTGCCTCTCAGTTTGCGTTCGGCGATGAGCTTTATCAGTTTCTTGTGTCGCTCGGGAGCAATCCATTTACGGGCAAAAATGTTAGGAATTGCCACTCCGATTGCGATACAGAGAATAATCAGTGAGGCTCTGATGCCGTTGTGTATGGCTATTGTCAGCTCACCAACCACTCCGTGCATCTGTATCAGTGCAAACAGCGCTCTGTACATCAGCACACCGGGCACCATCGGTATTACGCTCGGTATTGAAAGACAGTGGTGCGGCGTGTGGAATATGTGTACGGCTTTGATGCATATAATACTTATCAGCGACGAGCCGATGAGCGAGCCGAGTATAAGTCCCCAGTCAAGACCTGTGTTGCCGTTGCTTGGTCCGAGGTTTACGAAGTTACGTGTACATACGGCAATGATGCCTCCTATTGCCACAGCCCAAAGCAGTCTGCGCGGTATGTTGAATATCATAGAGAAGCCCATGGCCGATATTGCTGCGGCAATGGCGTAGGCAATATAGCTGTTGTGTGGCGTCATGCTCAAGTCTTTAACAAAGTTGTCTATTCCGCACACCTTGATGGCTATTGCTATTCCGAACGACATGGCGGCCACCATGACCAGCGTGTTGACAGCCCTTGTTATACCCGTGTTGATGTGGTTGTCGAGCATGTCGCTCACAAAGTTGATAAGCGGCACACCCGGAACTATGAACAGTGCGCATGCCATGAGCGGATGCCATGGTGTGTCGCTGTGGGTAAGCGATATGAGAAAATCGGGAATGTGCGACTCTATAACGGGGAACGAGATATATGCCGACAGCCATGCGAGCAGAGTTGAGAAGAATGCTGCAAATGCAATGTTGGCATAACTGTTAGAGCCGGTTGAGTTGAGCCATGCTCTGAGGCGGAAACCTGCAATGGCAGCTATTGACGCATAAAAGAATGCCGGCCAGTCGCAACCGAACTGAACGCAGAATCCTCCGCAGGCCAGTCCTGCTCCTATGGCTGTAGTCCATGGTCCGTAGTTGCGCTTCTTGTTCTTTATCTGCTCAAGTTCCTCTTCATATTTGTCGAGCGAATAGTCTTCTCTTATCGCTCTCCATGACAGTTTGCTCACCGCAGATATGGCGTCCATGTTGATGCCGTGCTTGTCGCAACGCTGAAATTTAGAGAAAGAGT
>HF992603.1:31179-41312 GCA_000436695.1 Prevotella sp. CAG:1185
AGAGAAAGAGTGTGTCTTGTCGCTGAGGTTCACCATCAGCATGTCGTACGTGATGTATATGTGCAGCTGTTTCTCGGGCAGTCCGAGATATGCTGCCGTGCGTTCCATGTTGCGTAATATACGGCTGGTGTCGGCCGAACTTTCCATTAACAGCTGACCTGTACGCAGCAGCAGGTCAAGCTTTCGTCGCAGTACTTCGTGTTCTGACTGCTGAGTTGCTTCCATAATCTTTTTGCCTTTATTTTAATGTATTTTTTATATTTATCCTGTCTATGCTCGTTTTCAAGGTGCAAAATTACAAAATATAATGGAATTTACGCATATTTGAGTTTTGTTAATGTGCGTTTTTCTTTACTTAAACGTGTATGGATATTGGTTCTTGGTTGTCTTGTCATGTCTGTTTTACAAAAATAATGACAAATGTAAAAAATAAAGGGGCTACGCATTTTTTTTGCGTAACCCCTTTATTAGATGTCGGTATTTTAGATTATTCGTCGGCCAGCGGATCGAATGTTCCCATTGAGCCTCCGTGCTGACTGTCTTCCCATCCAATGGTCTGCTCCAGAGCTTTGTTGTTGTTCTGTGCGCCCTGTGTAAGTCCGAGGAAGTAGTAGCGCGGCAGGAAGTTCATGTAGAGCTTAACCTTGTTTTGGTCGTAAGAATCGCCCTTCTTGTCTTTGCGCACGAGGTTTTCGTCATACCATGCTTTCAGAGTTTCGAGCTGAGGCTCGAGTTCTTGGCGCAGGTCAACTGCTGCACAGCGTGTTCCGCCGTTGTTCAGCAGCGGGTCGCTGTCGGCTGTTGTTCCGCCTACGCCGTACTTGTCGGCAACGCGGAACTCCATGTTCTCGCGGCGCTGTCCGTTCAGAGGCTTAAATCCGAGCCATGTGCAGGTGTTGCCGCCCCATCCGGTAAGAGTCCATGTTGACGGTGCGCCTTCCACCTTGCCAGTTCCTCCATCATAGAGCATCCAGCGACGAAGGTCGTCAAAGCGTTTTCCTTCGTAAGCAAACTCTATCTGGCGCTCATACAGGATGGCCGACATACATGCAGCCTGGTCTGACTCGAGGTTAGACTGCAGTCCGTAGTTGTTTTCGCCAGTATATCCGGCACGTGCGCGTATCTGTTTCAGATAGCTTACGGCATCGGTAAGTTCGCCGGCACCGCAGGCAACTTCAGCCAAGTTGAGCAGCACTTCGGCATAGCGCAGTTCGATGTAAGGCTGTGCAGAATATGCAAATCCGCCGTTGCTTGCAGTTCCGTTGAATGTATAAAGAGAATTGGTGTTCACGTCGTAGTCGTCAGAACGTTTGCGCACATACACTCCCGAGCAGTTTGTCAGCAGGTTGTCTGCTCCGTAGTCGTTGCCGCTCTCCGGGTCGCCCTGGTCGTTGAGGTCGGTGTACCAAACATAGTTCCACAGTTCATAGTTCTTACCGTCGTCATACGAAGGGTTGTTCGGGTCGGCAGACTGAACAGTGTTGTTGCCGTTGTATGCCCAGCGGAAACCAGGGAATGCGAATGTACGGTAGAAACGCGGGTCACGGTTCATGAACGGATGCTCGCGGTCGTAAGATATTGACGATGCGTCGAGCTTTGTATAAGTGTCGGCAGAAGACGGGCGCTTACCGTCGGCCATCGGGAACATGTCAATGAGCATAGCCGATGCGTTCTTGCCTGAACCTGTTGTGTTCTTCGGGCGTATGTAGCGCTCCCAGTTGCTGTTCTTCTGTCCGTCGCCAGCCTGAACAGTGTTATAGAGAGTTACGAACACTGCTTCAGGATTCTTGTCGCTTTGGTTAAACTGCAGTGCGAAGTCTGAGCCGTTGATATTGTTTGTTGATGTGAACAGACCGTAGCCGCATGAGTTGATAGAGTCGAGTTCTGCCTTCATCTGTTTATAAGCGTTCTTCCAGCGAGTCTCGTCGTTGGCGCGGTTGAACAGAGGGCTGGCCCACAACAGCAGCACGCGTCCTTTCAGGGCGAGGGCTGTTCCGGTGGTTACCATACCCCATTCGCTGCTTGACCATCCTCCGTTCATAGTCTTGGCTGCAAGCATCTTGGCCGACTGGTCGAGGTCGCTAAGAATGAAGTCTATACATGCCTTTGCCGAACGGCGCGGATTTACAACACCTTCTACCGGATCTTGTACTTCAGTTACGATTGGCACACCTCCGTAGAATTTCACGAGGTTATAGTAGCACCATGCGCGGAAGAAATACAGCTGTCCAAGATATTCGTCTTTCTTGTCCTGTGTGAGCGCACCGCCCGATATGCCTTCTATGGCGTCGTTGATGTTGCGGATACGTCCCCAGGCGTTGCCCTGAATGTTGTTAGGCGTACCGAAGAAATAGTCGGGAACGGATGTGCCGCTCATTACAGACAGTGGCTTTTGCGGATCAACAAAAGCTCCGAAGCCACTGTATTCCTCTGTCGACTTGGCCTGAGTGTCGTTGCTTCCGCTTGACGGATATTGCCATGTGGGGTCGCTGTTCACCGTAGGCAGACACCAGCTGTAAACATCGTAGACACGGCGCTGGCATCCTGCCTCAGTGTCGTAGATGCCTGTATTCACGTTGTCATAGTTCTTCTTTTCCTCCAGAAAGTCATCGCTGCACGAAGTTATAGCCATGCTTGTGATAAGGCCAAGTCCGAACAATTTTATTATATTTGTTTTCATTGATGTTATTCTATTTAACGGTTATGTTTTATCAGAATGTGAGATTAACTCCTACTGTAAACTGGCGCAGAGTGGGGTATGAGCCATAGCTGCACATAGGATCCATGAAGTTGTCCGGATACGGATTGTAGAAGCTCAGCAGGTTCTGGCCGGTAACATTTACACGTGCCGACTGTATGCCGATTTTCTTAACGAGAGACGACGGTATGGTGTAAGCCAGAGTCAGACGGCTGAGGCGTACTCTTGTTCCGCTTATTCTCCAGAACGATGATGTTATGGCATTAACGCTCTGATATGCGAGGTTAGGCAGACTTCCGTTGCGGTTGGCTGCAACTACGAGGTTGCCTGCTGCGTCGTAAACATCCTGATATGAATACATGTTGTCTACATTCCAGAACGAAGGCATGTTGGTGAACTCAAGGTCGCCAACGCCTGAGCCTGACTTCAGTGCTGCTGCGTCAACAAAGCTGTAGCCGCCCCACTGAGCGTTGAGCTGTGCTGTAAGAGAGAAACCCTTGTAGTCGGCTCCGAGGTTCATTGTCACGCCGTAAGGATTGTTGCGGTTAGACAGACACACCTGGTCGTTGTCCTTGTCAACCACGCCGTCGGGTGCAGCGTAGGTTCCGTCTTCCTGCTGCGGGCCGCGTACATCCTTATATATAAGCATACCCGGGCGAACTTCGTCCTTGCTCATTCCGAGGTAAGATGTAATGTTGTATTTGTCGAAATACTCCTCAATATCCTGGAACGAACGGAACATACCGATGCACTGCAGACCCCACAGACCTATGTCGGTGCGTCCGCCGCGCTGTATCTGACGATATATGTAGTCGGTAACAAAGTCCATGTTAAGCACCTTGTTGTCGTGGTAGCCGGTGTTGATGCCGATGCGGTATTTAAAGTCCTTGCCGATCTTGTCGCGCCATGTTGCGCTCAGTTCATAGCCCCAGCTGTCAAGTTCGCCGAGGTTGACGGCAGCCGACTGTGTACCTATCGTACCTTCAATAGCCTGGCTGATATTCATAAGCATATCGCGGTTCCATTCGCGATACATATCGTAAGTAACGCTCAGTCGGTTGTTAAGCACGCTGAAGTCGATACCGAAGTTAGCCTTGTAAACCTTATCCCAGTGAACGTCTTTGTTAACGGCAGAGTTGTTCTTGTTGATGGTTATACGGTTTTCGCTTTCGTTGTCTAATCCTGTTCCGAACACCGGTCCGCGGTTAGCGTCCTGAGCGTAAACCTGCATCCACTGCCATGCGGCTGTGTTGTCACGTCCTGTCATACCGAACGATCCGCGCAGTTTGAGGAAATCTACCCATGGAAGTGCCTCCTTAAACCATTTTTCCTCAGACATAACCCAGCCGGCGCTGAATGATGGGAATACGCCCCAATAGTTAACAGGAGCGAATTTGGTTGAAGCATCTGAACGGATAAGGAATTCTGCCAGATATTTGTCGGCATAGGCATAGTTGATGCGGCCGATGTATGAGAGGGTTCCTGATTCGCTGCGGGTGAAGGTGATAACCTTAGTGTCTGCCTCAGCCGAGTTAGACTGTCCTGTTGTGAAAGGATAGGGGTTTGACACCATACCGTAGAGATATTCGCTTTCGGCTTCTGACTTCTCTATTGAGAAGAGAGCGCCGATGCTATGCTCGCCGAAGTCTCTGTTATACGATGCTGTGAAGTTCATCTGATAATTGTCGGTGCGAGTCATCGAGCGGTTGAGCTGTGACGGGTCGCCGTTGGCAATTGTGTGCGCCAGGAGGTTCGACTCGGCTATAAACTGGTTATAGTCTTGTCCGCTGACGGGAGTATAGAGGTGACTTCCGCTTCCTGTACGTGTCTGCATTGTATATACGTCATATTCAGAGCCGTATTGGTTGGTCTTGTCCGTGTTGATGCTCTTTGAGTAAGAGAATCTCAGTTTGAGACCTTTCAGAATCTTGCTCCATCCAAAGTCGTAGTTGATGCTTCCCTGAACGTTTATGTTCGAAGTCATTGTGCGGCTGTAGTCTCCGTTGTTTCTCAGTTCAGAGTACGAATAGTTCTGGTCGTCATTAATCAGTGTGTTGCTTATACCATAGGCAGCTATAGGCATGCCGTTGACATACTCCGGAATGTAGCGCGGACGGGTAAGCAGGATGTTGTAGTCTTTCTCGTTAGAAGTTCCGCCCACCTTAATATAAGGTGTGTTTTTCTTTCCGTAGTCGCCCGATACGTTCAGGTTGGCGCTCAGCCAGTTGCTCACCTTTACGTCAACTCCTGCACGGTAGTTCCAGCGGTTGTAGTCAAGATTACCGAGGTTACCGTCCTGGTCGAAGTAAGAAAGACTTGCAAAATAGCTTGCACGTTCGGTTGCTCCGCTCAGGTTGACGTTATGTTTCATTGTGACTCCTGTCTCCCAGTATTTGTCCAGCAGGTCATAGTTGAGTCCGCGCATGGCGTTAAGCTCGTCGGCCTGATACAGGTCTGTAAGATGGTTGAGCGATGTGTTTGTCGGGTCGGCTGCTGCAACAGCGTTGTAGAGTCGGCCGTATTCATAGGCGCTGAGCATCTTAGGATGCGAAACGGCATCGGTGAATCCGAATGTTCCGCTGTAAGATATACGCGGAGCGCCGAGCTTGCCTTTCTTTGTAGTTACAAGGATTACACCGTTGGCGGCACGTGCTCCGTAGACAGCTGCCGAAGCGTCTTTCAGCACAGAGATGCTCTCCACTTCAGCCGGGTCAAGGTTGTTGAAGGCTTCGGCACCGAGGTTCTGTGTAGAGTTGCCCACCTTCACGTCGTTAGGATAGATGTATCCGTCGATTACGAACAGAGGCTGCTGAGCCACACTGCCGACATCGCCCAGAGAGTTGGTGTCACGTATGTACATTGTGGCGTTTTCACCGGGGCGAGAGTCGCCGCCGCTGACGCTAAGACCGTTGACAAGACCTGACAGAGTGCTTGCCAGACCGCCTGACGACAAATCCTGAATTTCGTCCATCGGCACAGTTGCCACCGAACCAGTCAGGTGTGCCTTCTTCTGCACGCCGTAACCTACTACAACCACTTCTTCAAGATTTTGTGCGTCTTCCTTCATCTGTGTTCTTCCGCCCGGCGCAACAGTCTGTGATACATATCCTATGTAAGATATTGTAACCTTGCTGCCCTTAGGTGCTGAAATGGTGTAGTTACCGTTGATGTCGGTTATCACGCCTGCTCCCTCTTTGCCACTTATGCGGACCGAGGCGCCTATGATAGGATCGCCGTTCTCGTCAACAACGGTTCCCTTCACCGTCTGGTTTTGTGCCAGAGCCGGTGTGGCTGCAAAAGCCATGAAACCGAAGCATAGAGCTGTTATGAATTTTTTTCTCATATCTTATGTTTTTCTTTTGTTATCGATTATTATTCTGCAGCCGGGAGCCAGCGTGGGTCGCCGGTTCTTCTCGACAGCTGTTCACTTCCGTTTACAGTGAAATCACCATTTGTCGGGTCGGCAAACTGCGGGTCGCTCTTAATGGCTGTGCCGCTCTTGTCGTAGTTTTCCTCACTGTCGAATGTTCCTGTGGCTGCGTTTTTCAGATATGTATTGTTTGCGAATGTATAAGTTGGGTTAGAGCTGTAGCTGCCTCCGATAAAGCGTCGTGCAATGTCGCTGGCACAGTCAACAAAGATACAGTCGGTCATCAGGAAGGTTGACGACTTCTGTCCGCTGAATCCGCTGTAGTTAGCCCATTGTCCGCTTGCGGCAATGTTGTAGAATGTGCTGTTCATGAAGTTGACATAGTTCATAGTATAACCTGCACGTGTGCTTCGGCCTGAGTTGTTATACTGAACAAAATATTTGGCATCGCTTGATGTGCTTGCCTGCCAGAATGTAGAGTTCTTGATTGTCAGCGTGTTGATGAAACCGGATTTGAAGTATATTACTGAATTTCCGCTGATACCGCTTTCGCTGGTTGATGTCAGTTTTACAACAGTATTTTCAATAATACATGTCTCGATGCAGTATTTCTTGTTGTTGTCGTAAATGAACTGGGCATTAACTCCGTTAAAATTACAGTTTACAATATGCAGCGTACCCATTATGTTGTAATAGTCGCCGCTGCCGGTTACGCCCTTTATGCTTTCGTCGGGTGTCTCGCTCAGTCCTATTGCTTCGTCGCCAGATGCACTGCAGTCGAAATTGATGTTCTTAATTTTTAACGGAGCTGAAGTGCGTATAGTTCCTGTTGAACCATAAGTTATTGTAGGTCTGTTGTTCTGGTTAGTACAGCGCAGCTGTATCTGATGGTTGCCAAAGTCAAGAATGCCTGATACGGTGTATTGTCCGCCTTCTTCAAGGTCGTAAACCAGTTCGCTGCCGTCATTGGGCATTGCGTTGTTTTGGAAATATTCATATAGGTCGGTGCCTGAAGGTATTGTGGCAAGTGCGGTGGCAAAGGTGCTGAATGTCTTTACAACCGGCTCACATCCTGTGTTGTTTCTTTCCTCGTTGCCGAGCACTTCAAGCGACAGCTCATAGTTGCAGTCTTCTATGCGGTCAACGGCAAATGATGTTCCGTCGTATACAGAGTCTACCACAACTTTACCTTCAGAGGTGTTTGTCAGTATGGCATGATATCCGCCTGCGCCATAGACCACAGGCCAGCTGATGGTCTGCTTAGAGCCGTCAGCACTTGCCGTTACTTGGATGTCGTCTGTTGATGGGGCCTCGAGCTGCGTGTTATAGACACCTATGTCGAAACTCTCTTCGTCGAAGCCATCCTGAGCACATGAGGCAAAGAGCATCATTCCCGCGGCAAATGCCATAAGGGCATAGCTCTTTCCCCGTAGTGAAAAATGATTTTTTTTCATAAAATGACTTTTATTAATGTTATACAATTATATTATTAAATTCGTTTTTTCATGTAAAGTTTTCTTGTAGTATTATTAAGGGCATAATGTCCCCTTTGGATATTTGACGTATACATTAGAAAAATGTAATCAAAATATAATAAAAAATAAAAATGATGTTTGTAATTAAACCATCTTTTTAGATTAAATAATCTTTATTATCGCTCAAAAGTCTGTTTGTTGCCCTATTTTAACCTAAATCTGTCATTATGATTCAGTCCTGATTTTTTGTTTTATATCGGGGAATTTTTGTCAGATTCTTAGCGGGCATGGCTGGTAAAGTCAAGAAAAAGCAGACGAGAAGGCGTCAATAGAAAACATACAGACGGCTGAAAGCATGAATATATAAAATAAATAAAACTCAATATGGTCTGATTAAAGATTTTTGACTTGGGTCTTTGTGCCGGTATCGGTGAATTGTGTATGTTGTATGTACTTCAAAAAAATCTCCCCTTTGGCATAAGCCGAGGGGGAGAAAGGTTCTAAATTTTATACTATTATGTCTGTGTAAAATTCATTTGTTTGCGGTATGCTGCCGTCAGACTATCTTCTGATGAACTTCTTTCCGTTCTGTATCAGTATGCCTTTAGCGTTCTTGCTGACGCGCTGTCCTGCAAGGTTGTATATAGGAGCGTCGGCATTGATTTCAGACGAAGTTATTTCGCTTACGCCGCTTGTTCCTGCCTCAAACTCAACATCTCTCAGGCCAAGCTGTGCGCTGTGAAGGAACACCATGTATGTCTGGTTGGCTTTCATTGGTATTTGCAGCCATCCCCATATAGCCTGACTGCCGCCTTTATTGCCCCATATATAGAGATCGTCGCCTTCAGTTCCCTTTGTAGGTATGCTCATGTTATATTCTTTTGAGCCGTCTTCTTTATTTACGCCGTTCTCATATCCGCCCAGTGTGTAGTCTACGTTAGGTGTCAGCGCCTTCTGTGTCTCTTTGTCTACAACGAAGAGCTTGCGGTTGCCTTTGTTGATCCATACTCCGATAACGAGAGTGCCTTCGGATTTTGCGTTAAACTCATAGTAAAGTCCCGACACGGGCAGACCTTTGCTTCCGTCCGGCTCATAATATTCGTATGCAGGGCGATAGTTGCCTGTTGGAACGCCGTCGGTTACAATCTCTTCAGCCGTCAGTTTTACGTATGGGTTACCGGTTCCGTTTATATAAGGAAACTCGATGTCGCCCTGGTTGCCTGTTTTCCATTCAATGGCATTCCATTCTGACACGTTGGCGTCTTTGTCAATCACACTAGGAGTGGTTCCGCCTACGGCTGTCATTGTAATGTTGTTCAAATTTATTGTTACTACAGATTTTCCGTTCTGAGTATCAATTACGGCATTCTGAAATTCATTTGCCATAACTACATTTCCGTCTGCGTCATAAGTTGCTGCTGCATAATAGTCCTGTGCGTTGGCACTTATCGCTGCGAGCGCAACGGCTACTAAAGTAAAGATTTTTTTCATAAGCTAATTTATTAAAGTTAATAGATTTGTCATAGATTATTTATCAGAAAAACGTTTTCACATTTTCTTTGTACCCAAAGAATAAAATCATGTTAACCTATTTTAACTAACTGCGCAGTGTTGAGTGATGAATTAAAAGCGAAAGATTAAAATTTGGTTTTATGTGATGATGATAAAGGCTTGTAAGGCAAACATCTTCAAATAGAATCATAATCGGCTAAAGCCGGTGTGAGTTTTGCTATAGCGCATTATCCGTCTGAATTTATTTTTAGAAAAAACTCATCACTCGTCACAATAGCCTCTAACGCGCTGACAGTTAATGCTTTATAGTGTGATGAGCTGTTTTCCCGACTCGTCACGCTTGAAGTCAACCAAAATCAAGAATGGACACAAAAAGGACGATTTTTATTGATTGTGATGAGTTTGAAAATCAACTCGTCACACTATAACTGCTTGATGTCCAGAATGTTGAGAGGCTTTGTGACGAGTGATGAGTTTTTGCTGAAATTTTTTATTCTTTCGATAATCATTAAGGGGCTTGTTGGTAAGTTTCTCCAAAAGCATGCCTTTTGCATTGTAAAAGGCCACGTTTTATAGTCCAAAAGCATACCTTTTGCAATGCCGTTTGCCGTCTTTTATGTTATTGCTTTATTATCATGAATAAGTGAAGACAGAGTCGAGAGAGGTCGCCTGTGCAGTGCTCTGCAGAAGGTCTTTTAACTTTTATCATATTTCATTGGGGAAATTAAAAACCTTATTAATGCTAATAGTCGGATTGCAATAAAGTGTTCTATTGATTTTCTTTTTCCCGCCTAAAGATAGGTATAATTTATTTGAAATGCAATATTTTATAGCCAATTGTATTTTTATTTGCTCATTTTTAACAAAACGTTTCTTTATATTTTACCTTTATATCATGATTCTCGGTTTAAGATTCGCTAAAATGTTCTGTATTGGTCTTCACCATGTACTTGCCATCCGCGTCATACCAGTAGTTCGTCACGAATCCGTCGTCGTCAGAGGCCAGCAGACGGTTCTCTTCGTCCCATTTCAGTTTGCGTTCATGGGCTTTCTCGTCTGTTGTTCCATCTTTCTTCGT
>HF992604.1 GCA_000436695.1 Prevotella sp. CAG:1185
AAATTTTTAACTCGTCCATTTTTATTGGACACTAATGTAAACATATTGTTGTTGATTCAAAATTGACTAAGATAATTCTTGCATTAGCAGATAAAAATATTTGTTCTGCAATAGAACAAGGAAATATAGGCGAATATTTATCTCTGTTAAAAGAACGCGGATTAATGGAAAAGATATCAATAAACGATATTGACTCCATCTCAAAGTCACAAATTGAAATTCAAAAAATATTAACTCGTAATTCAGCAATAACAAATCTTGAAACACAAGCCAGTGCGGTCGCTTTTGCCGTAGCAGTAATAGTAGGTGCCGTAGCAGTAGTTTGGGCTGTTGTTGTAGAACATTTTGGAGTAGCTAATGCTGTTGGAGCTGTAACGGCTTTAGCCTGGAAAGTCGCAGCGACAACAAGCGGAAATAAGAGGAGAAAAAATGGAGCACTTGTGGAAAATCTTATGACCTTTAATACAATAGAGGTATGGAATATCAAATCACAAAATAAGGAAATGGCTTATATTGTAGCAGATGAATTTACAAATGAAACAGTAAATTCACTTATGCAATATATTAAAAAGAATTTTCCTGAGGAATACTCAAAATATAATGAAGATGTTTTACGTAATGCTATTTTGATAAATTTGCAAAATGCCAATTTTGAAGAATAATACAGCTTTGCTGACAATCTTGTTGGTTGTTGTGCAAATTGGACTTTGTGTTGTGGTCATAATGACGCGGCAATACGTGCCTACGCACTGGAACATACACGGAGTTGCAGATGAATATGGAAGCCCTTTTTACACTTTGATACTACCGCTTATAAGTGTTTTAATTTATTTTTTTATGACATTTTTCGAGAAGCATCCACATTATTGCAACTGGCCACAGAAATTTAAAGATAGGCAAAAAGGCTACAGTTTGATAGCAAAACTGGTAGCGTGGTTGAAATTGTTGATCATGATGTTTCTTGCTTTTGTGACTTATGAAGTTTATTGCGGTGGCAGTTTTAACTATTTAATTGCCCTTTTAATTCTGATTACCTCATTTATTGTCATCATTGTATATGCCATCAAGTTGCGTCGGGTATGATGCCAATGCATGGGACGTGGTTATAGGCGTTCTTGAGTAACTTATAACCAAGTGTGAAGACATCAATGTCAGCATGAGGCTTATCGGTTCAGTGGATATGGGCTTGTCGGAGAAGCATTTGTTCCCGTTCGTGCAGGAAGTGGTGGCAGCCGCCAAGGCCACACTGCATAAGGCCAGACATAAAAAAGGCAAACACCCTAACAGGTATCTGCCTTTAATCGTTCAAATTCTTTTGAGCCTCTTGTCGGATTCGAACCAACGACCCCGAGATTACAAATCACGTGCTCTGGCCAACTGAGCTAAAGAGGCGGGTGGGCAAGCTACTTGTATCGCGCCGCTACAACCAACTACCTTTGCTACGTTCCCGTCCTGGAGGATTCGAAGGGAGCTGGCCGTACAAGACTTACCCGTTTTGCGGCTGCAAAGGTAATAATAAAGTTTTACAACGGAGCAATTTTAGGGTACGTTTCTTTGCTTTTTAACTTATTTTTTGAAATCAGTAATATCAGGACTTACTGCATGGATGTCAAACGGATGTACACGAACGGCGTATAATACGGCAACGTAAAATGAACGGGAAACAAAACACGAGTAAGGATTCATTCATATAAAAAAACAAAAAAACTAGCACCGCTAATAATTATATGGTGAAAAATAAGTAATTTTGCACGCGGTTACACACTCTCGGATAAAGTCTGACAAAGCCGGGCTAAAAGCGAACACACCCGATACAGACGCACACCGACAGTAACAAGAACAAAAAATCAATAAAATTCCGATAATGACAACACGAGAGGAATATGAACAGATAAAAGCTTTTGCACGCATAGACGGTGCCATAATGGGCGTAATGTGGATAATAAGCTTTGCATGTTTCATCGCACAGTTTTACATGCCGCTGCTTAATATGGCAGCCCTGATATTCGGCATAGCATCAATAATCGTATCGGCTATACGCCTCAGAAATTTCCGCGACAATATTCTTGACGGTGTGATATCTTACTGGAGAGCATACGGATACAGCCTGCTGACATATTTTTACGCAGCACTTCTGCTGGCCGCCGCACAATATATTTACTTCCAGTTTATCGATCACGGATTTCTGCTGAACCAATATACGGCAATGACCTCAAGCCCGGAGTTTAAATCAATGATGACTCTCTACGGAATAAAGGCTGATGAAATGAAATTAACCATGGACACTATAGCCACGCTAAGGCCAATAGACATAGCTTTGCAGTTTCTGACTACAAACTTGTTCTTTGGAATTGTTATAAGCTGGCCAATGGCGGCGTTGATAAAATCAAAATATAAAAGAAAATTTTAAAACACACATAAAATGGACATATCAGTCGTAATACCATTATACAACGAGGAAGAATCGCTTCCTGAACTCTACGCATGGATTGAACGCGTGATGAGAGAACACAAGTTTTCTTATGAAGTTATATTCATCAACGACGGCTCAACCGACGGTTCGTGGAAGGTGATAAGCCAGCTCAGCAAAGAGCATGAGTGCGTCAGAGGAATTAAGTTCCGCCGCAACTACGGCAAGAGTCCGGCATTGTTCTGCGGATTCAAGGAGGCAGAAGGCGACGTGGTGATAACAATGGATGCCGACCTTCAGGATTCGCCCGACGAGATACCCGAACTATACAGAATGATAACCGAAGACGGATACGACCTTGTTTCAGGATATAAGCAAAAGCGATACGACCCGCTGTCGAAAACCATACCGACAAAGCTGTTCAACGCAACGGCACGCAAGATTAGCGGAATAAAGAATCTGCACGACTTCAACTGCGGTCTGAAGGCATACCGCAAAGATGTGGTGAAGAATATCGAGGTTTACGGCGAGATGCACCGCTATATACCTTATTTGGCAAAGAATGCCGGATTTGACAAGATTGGCGAAAAGGTGGTTCATCATCAGTCACGCAAATACGGCAAATCAAAATTCGGCCTCAACCGATTCTTCAACGGCTATCTTGACCTTATTACACTATGGTTCCTCAGCAGTTTCGGCCGCAAGCCAATGCATGTGTTCGGCTTTTTGGGCACAATAGTATTCTTTATAGGATTTATCGCAGCAGCGATAATCGGTATCGACAAGCTGGTGGCCGTAGCCAATGGACAGCAGATGCGTCTTGTAACCGACTCTCCTTACTTTTACATTTCACTGACAATGATGATGATAGGTACACAATTGTTCCTGGCCGGTTTCCTTGGCGACCTTATCAGCCGCAACTCTTCAGGTCGCAACGACTATCAGATTTCAGAGAAAATAAGATGCGGTGAGAAACAATAATAAAGAAACAAAATGCTAAAGCCATTCGGCTTTAACAAGAGCGCACTCATCATGACAAGAAAAAAAGATAAAGTATTAAGACAACTTGCGAAAAAAGTACACATGGGCGCATTACAGACTAAAGGTCTGTCAATGTTTGCTCTGCCCATAGGCTTTTTAACATTGTTGCTTACAACCGCAGCATGCACGTCGATAGACTGTCCGCTAAATAGTTTAGTCTATACACAATATCAGCTGATGAACGCCGCCGGCAAGGTAGACACACTGGCAGATACGCTTACAATATACACTAACCGCGTTGACGGCAACGATTCTGTGCTGATTAACCGCAACGTAAAGACGACTGAATTTTCGCTGCCCATAAGCTACGCTCAGAAACAGGACATATTCTTTTTTGAAACAAAAGACACTTTATACAAGACGACAAAACTTGATACTGTTATCGTAGAAAAAGAAGACATGCCACACTTTGAGTCGGTTGACTGCTCGCCGTCATTCTTCCATAAGATAACATCGGTAAGCTGCACACACAACGCCATCGACTCGATAGTAATAAACAATCACGACGTTAACTATGACACATCAAAGAAACATTTCCTCATATATTTCAAGCATCGCGATTAGTATCATGCTGCTATGTACAATGACGGCAAACGCGCAGGAAAAGAATGTTGAAAAGAAAGACAGCGTGTCGTTCTTCAGAGGATTTGCCGTGTCGGTTGACCTCGTAGGACCTATACAGATGCTTACCGGCGACTACGGACAATATGAGGCAGCGCTGAGAATTAATCTCAAAGACAAGTATTTTCCGGTGCTTGAACTGGGTATCGGAAAAACCGACCATGACAACGACGTAACACAGATATCATACAAGACAACTGCGCCTTACGCCAAAATCGGTGTTGACTTTAACCTGCTGAAGAACAAACACGACATTTACAGACTATATGCCGGAGTGAGATATGCGTTCACTTCGTTTAAATACGACCTGTCACACCCAGACATTACCGACCCTGTATGGGGCGGCACCGCACAATATTCTGCGGAAGGAGTGCAATGCAACTATCACTGGATAGAGGCACTTATAGGAGTAGACGCCAAGATATGGGGACCGCTGCATCTGGGATGGAGCTTACGCTACAAAAGCAGAATATCATATAACGACGGCGATTTAGGCAACTCGTGGTATGTACCCGGATTCGGCAAAACAGGAAGCTCGACAATAGGCGGAACATTTAATGTTGCGATAGACATATAAATTAAGCAATAACGGCAATGGATAAAGAAAGAAACAAAAAGAAACTGGCTCTACAACTGACATTTCTGATTTTTCTGATTGTAGGAACAGTGATCATTGTACGCCAACAGCGCACAATGCCGTATCAGCACAACACCGGATTCATCTTCGGCACGATATACAACATAACCTATCAAAGCGACAAAGACCTGCAAAAGGAAATTGAAGCCGAACTTAAAAAGGTCGACGCATCGTTGTCTCCGTTCAACAAAAGTTCCATAATATCAAAAATAAACCGCAACGAGAATGTTGAAGTCAACAAGATGTTTGCAGATGTGTTCAATATGGCACAAGATATTTCGGAAGATACAGGAGGCGCATTCGACATAACCGTGGCGCCGTTGGTCAATGCATGGGGCTTTGGATTCAAGAACGACACAAAACCCACTGAGGCCGCTATTGACAGTCTAAAACAAATCATTGGCTACAAGAAAGTTAAACTTACAGGAAACCACATCGAAAAGAGCGACAAGCGCATAATGCTCGACTGCAGCGCCATAGCAAAAGGCTACGGAAGCGACGTCGTGGCAAGTTTTCTGAGAAGCAAAGGCATTGAGAACTTCATGGTTGAAATCGGCGGAGAAATTGTTACGCGAGGAATTAACGAGAAACGCCTGCCGTGGAAAATCGGCGTAACAAAGCCTGTTGACGACTCTCTTAACACCAACCAGGAGATACAGACCATTCTCAACGTTACAAACAAGGCAATGGCAACAAGCGGCAACTACCGCAATTTCTACTATAAAGACGGAAAGAAATATGCACACACAATAGACCCGGCAACAGGCTATCCGGTGCAGCACAGCATTCTGTCGGCCACCGTGCTTGCAGACAACTGTGCCACAGCCGACGCATACGCCACGGCTTTTATGGTGATGGGAATAGACAAGGCTAAGGCGATTCTCGAAAAACATCCTAAGCTTATGGCATATTTTATCTATTC
The DNA here is from genome assembly GCA_000436695.1 of Prevotella sp. CAG:1185. Lineage (GTDB taxonomy): Bacteria > Bacteroidota > Bacteroidia > Bacteroidales > Bacteroidaceae > Prevotella. The sequence continues at coordinate 5,632 of HF992604.1, forward strand.
TGACAAGAACGGAAACAACGCTGTGTGGTATTCGCCGTCACTAAAAAAGAAAATTGCAGAATAACTACAAAACAGGAACATGCAAACCGAGCTACAAGAACACCTGCTGGAGCTTCCGCTCTTTCAGGGCATGAGCAGAAACGACTTGGAACAGATTGTTTCCGAGACAAAATTCAGACAGCTGTCGTGTACAAAAGGAAAAACTTTTGTGCACGAGGGCGATGCCTGCAGCAGACTGTATTTTCTTGTAAAAGGCTCTGTTACAACGACATGTCATGCTGACGACAAGAGCTATTCGATAACCGAAACGCTGACGGCACCAAACATACTGCAGCCAGAAAGAATATTCGGACTTACTCAACGCTTTACACGAACATTCACAGCCAAAAGCAACTGCGAACTGATATGTATCGGAAAGAAGGAGATAATGCTTCTGTCCGACAAATATGAAATATTCAGGCTTAACCTTCTGAACATTATCTGCACGCAGTCGCAGCGCTCCAACAGACAGCTGTGGAAGCCTAAGCCCAAAGACATCAGACATAAGATTATCAGATTTATAGAATCAAGAAGTCTCAGACCTGCAGGAGAAAAAACTATAACCATCAAAATGGAACGGCTCGCATACGAAATAAGCGAGAGCCGGCTCAATGTATCGAGAGAACTTAATGCCATGCAGTCTGAAGGACTGATATCACTCAAACGCGGCGAAATATGCGTACACGCCTTTGAGAAGATGCTGATGTAAGAGCGTTTAATCACTATATGCCTGCACCACAGGTAAATAAATGCGACATATAACAAATATTAGCTAAATTTTTCTTCTCTATTTTTATTCATAATAAAGAAAATTGCTACCTTTGTAAACAAAAATTAGGAAAACGTAAGTATGAATGAAGAGAGAATAGAAGAGCAACGCAAAAATCCTTTTTTTGAACAATATAACACGCCGCACGATACCGTGCCCTTTGAGAAAATACGCCTTGAAGACTTTGAGGAGGCCTTCATGGAGGGCATACGCCGTGACGACGAGCAGATTGAAAAGACTATAAACAACCCTGACAAGCCTACATTTGACAACACGATTATCAATGTGGACGACGACAAGGACGGATATTACGACCTGCTGTCGCGTGTGTCAACGGTTTTCTTTAATCTTCTTAGTGCCGAGACCAACGACGAGATGGACGCGCTGGCACAGAAGCTGCAGCCGATACTGACAAAGCATGCCAACGACGTAAGGCTCAACAAGCGTCTGTTTGAGCGCATCAAGGCTGTTCATCTGCACCACCGCAAGCTCACACCTGAAGAGAAGCGTCTATTGGACAACTGCTACGACGGCTTTGTACGCAGCGGTGCCCTGCTCGACGACGAGGGTAAGGAAAAGCTGCGCAAGCTCACCGAGGAGGCAAGCATGCTGTCACTGCAGTTCTCGCAGAATCTGCTTAAAGAGAACAAGGCATACACGCTGCACATTACTGACGAACAACAACTCGACGGACTGCCTGACACGGCACGCGAGGCCGCTGCTGTTGCTGCAAAGGAACGCAATCTTGAAGGCTGGGTATTCACACTCGACTTTCCAAGCTACAGTCCGTTCATGACATATTCTACATGCCGCGAGCTGCGCAAGCAGATGTATATGGCACACAACACCGTATGCACACACGACAATACGGAAAACAATCTTGAAATATGCAAGCGCCTGGTTAACCTGAGACGCGAGATAGCACAGTTGCTCGGATTTAAGACATACGCCGAGTATGTACTTAAAAACCGCATGGCCGGCAATGCACGCAACGTGTATAAGCTGCTCGACGACCTCATAGACGCCTACAAGCCCACCGCGATAAAAGAAGTGGAAGACATAGAGAAACTGGCTAAGAAGACTGAAGGCAAAGACTTCAAGGTTATGCCGTGGGACTTCAGCTATTATTCTCACAAGCTGCAACTCAAAAAGTTCAACATCGACTCCGAGATGCTGCGTCCGTATTTTGAACTGTCAAAGGTCATCAACGGTGTATTCGGTCTTGCCAACAGACTTTACGGAATAACGTTCAAGGAAAATAAGGACATACAGGTTTACCATCCCGACGTTAAAGCCTACGAGGTGTTCGACAAAGACGGCTCTTATCTTGCCGTATTCTATGCCGACTTCCATCCGCGCAAGGGCAAACAGGGCGGAGCATGGATGACAGAATATCAGGGACAGTGGATTGACCGCAAGGGCGAGAACGTAAGACCTCACGTAAGCGTAGTGATGAATCTCACAAAGCCTACCGAGGACAAGCCCGCACTGCTTACGCTTGGCGAGGTTGAAACCTTCCTGCACGAGTTCGGACACTCGCTCCACGGAATGTTTGCCAACACCCGCTTTGAGAGTCTGTCAGGCACAAACGTATGGTGGGACTTCGTTGAACTGCCGTCTCAGTTTATGGAGAACTACTCTGTTGAAAAAGAATTTCTGCGCACATTCGCCTTCCACTATCAGACAGGCGAACCTCTGCCCGACGAACTTATCGACCGAATAGTAAAGAGCCGCAACTTCATGGCAGCATATTCATGCCTGCGCCAGGTAAGTTTCGGACTGCTCGACATGGCTTACTACACCAAGAAGGAGCCGTTTGACGAAGATATAATTCCGTTTGAAAAGAAAGCATGGAAGAAAGCCATGGTTACCGAACAGCTTCCCGACACGTGCATGACTGTACAGTTCAGCCACATTATGGCCGGCGGATATGCAGCAGGCTATTACAGCTACAAATGGGCAGAGGTGCTCGACGCCGACGCGTTCAGCGTGTTCAAGAAGCACGGAATATTTGACCAAAAGACAGCTCAAAGTTTCCGCGACAACGTTCTGTCAAAAGGCGGCACCGAACACCCGATGACTCTCTACAAACGCTTTAAAGGCAGCGAGCCAACGATAGACGCACTGCTGAAGCGCAACGGAATAAAGAAACCTTCAAAGAGGAAAAAGTAAGAAACAACTTATTTTTCACACATAAGCACAATGAACAAAGAAGAAAAACAACGTCTGCTTGACCTGAGATACCTCCGCATGGCACGCATCTGGGCTGAAAACAGCTATTGCCAGCGCCGCAAGGTCGGAGCTTTGGTGGTTAAGGACAAAATGATTATCAGCGACGGCTACAACGGAACGCCCAGCGGCTTTGAAAATGTTTGCGAAGACGAGAACAACGTCACCAAGCCTTACGTGCTCCACGCTGAAGCCAATGCCATAACAAAACTGGCACGAAGCTCAAACAACAGCGACGGCTCTACCCTGTATGTTACGGCATCGCCATGCATTGAATGCTCAAAGCTGATAATTCAGGCAGGCATCAAGCGCGTGGTTTATGGTGAAAAATACAGACTCGAAGACGGCATAGAACTGCTAAAAAGAGCAAAAATAGAAGTAATATATCTAAATCCGGATGAATATGAAACCGAATAAATCGAACCGGATGATGCCGTTGCTGATGGCACTTTGTGTGATTATCGGCATCGTTATCGGTACTTTTTACGCAAATCATTTCTCGGGTAACCGACTGAATATCATCAACTCGGGAAGCAATAGGCTCAACAACCTGCTGCATATCATTGACGACCAGTATGTCGACGCCGTAAACATCGACTCACTCGTCGACAAGGCCATTCCACAGATATTGTCTGACCTCGACCCCCACTCTGTCTACATCAGTGCAAAGGATGTACAGCAGGCCACCGACGACCTTAAAGGCTCGTTCTCGGGTGTGGGCATAGAGTTCGTAATCAGAAACGACACCATACACGTTCAGGGCGTAATAAAGAACGGACCGGCCGAACAGGCCGGAATACTTGCCGGCGACAAGATTGTCAGCGTTGACGGCAAGCCATTCGTCGGCAAGCAAGTTACCAACGAAGAGGCTATGCGCCGACTGAAAGGTCCCAAGGACACTAAGGTGAAAATAGGTGTTCAGCGCTATGGTCAGAAGGCAATTAAATATTACACCATAACGCGCGGCGACATCCCGCAGAAGAGCATCAGCGCAGCATATATGCTCGACGACAACACGGGATACATAAAGATTAAGAACTTTGGAGAGAACACTTATCCCGAACTTCTTATCGCTCTGGCACAACTGTCACAGGAAGGTTTCAGCAACCTGATAATCGACCTGCGTGACAACACCGGAGGCTACCTTAAATCGGCTGTGCAGATGGCCAACGAGTTCTTGCCGAAAAACCGCCTCATCGTGTACACCGAAGGACGCAAGTCGCCAAGACAAGACTATAAGAGCGACGGACGCGGAAGCTATCAGAACATACCTCTTGTAGTGCTGATAAACGAAACTTCAGCATCGGCATCTGAAATATTTGCCGGAGCGATGCAAGACAACGACAGGGCAACCATCATTGGCCGCCGCTCGTTCGGCAAGGGCCTCGTTCAGCAGCAGATAGGTTTCCCCGACGGCTCAATGATACGCCTCACCGTGGCACGTTACTACACACCTTCAGGCCGCTGCATACAGAAGCCTTACGTAATGGGCGACGACAAGGATTATGAGGAAGACCTGCTGTCAAGATATCAGCACGGCGAGTTCTTCTCACAAGACAGTATAAAGCACACCGGACCTGCTTATCACACAAGCATTGGCCGCGTGGTTTATGGCGGCGGAGGTATCACTCCTGACATATTCGTGCCTGAAGACACAATCGGCATAACCTCATACTTCAAGGAGGCAAGCATGAGCGGACTAATACTTCAGTTTGCGTTCGTTTATACCGATGACAACCGTCTGAAGCTTAACAACTTCAGCGAGATGATGGAGCTGTCTGACTATCTTGTTAAGCAGAACACTGTGGACAAGTTTGCCACTTATGCCAACAAGCACGGACTGCAGCGCCGCAACCTGATGATAAAGAAATCGCACAATCTGCTCGAAAGATACATCAACAGCCGCATTATATACAACATAATGGACGAACAAGACTGGATAGAATATCTCAATCTTGACGACAATGTTATAAAGGCTGCGCTGAATGTGTTTAAGAACAACGCTGCGTTCCCTAAGAAGCCGGAATCTGCCAAAGGCAAGAAAGGCAAAAAGACAGCAATGCTTACGGGCTACAGCTTTAAGCACTCTGACATGAACATCATAGCCAAGGCGTAGCCATGGACAAGAAGGAACTGCGGAAACAGATAAGAAACAGGAAACGACAATTCACGGCAGACGAGCTTAACGAGTTGTCGGTTCCTGTCATGAACAGACTGCTGGGCATGGCTGAAGTGATAAACGCCAAGACGATACTTCTATATTATTCGCTGCCCGACGAAGTGAACACACACGAAACCGTAGAACTGCTGGCGAGACAAGGCAAGACCGTGCTGCTGCCAAAGGTAATCGACGGCGAGAACATGGAAATAAGAATATATGAAAGTCCTGAAGACCTAACTGAAGGAAACTACGGCATAATGGAGCCAAACGGAAAACTCTTTACCGACTACGGTAAAATTGACACTGCCGTAATTCCGGGTATGAGTTTTGATGCCGACAACAACCGGCTGGGACGCGGAAAGGGATACTATGACAGATTCTTGAAAAATATTCCACAGGCATATAAAATAGGTGTGTGTTTCGACTTTCAGAAAGAGCAGAACATTCCGCACGACGAATACGATATTAAGATGGACACCGTTATTTAAAATAATAACGGTGTTTTTGTTTTATTTAAGGACAATGCCAAACAGAGATCTACGCCTTTGCAGGATATTAAGCAACAAGCAATAAAAGCAAAAAAAGTTTCGTAAAAACTCATCACTCGTCACATTTGCATGTAATCATCTGTAAGTCAAGGTATTAGAGTGTGATGTGTTGTATTGGCAAAACATCACACGTTATGTCACGTGACGTTCCAAAATCAACTCATCACACCGTAACATTCTTATTATCAACTAAATACAAATAATTGTGACGAGTGATGAGTTTATAGACAAAAAAATCTTTTATTATTTGCCAACACGCTATATCAGTATGAACTACGGCACCGAACTTGCGCGAAAAGAAAAACTGCTGACAATAAATGAGCATGATCAAACATTATGAAAGGTATCCTTTTGCATTGTAAAAGGCCACCTTTTGCAGCGTGAAAGGGCATCTTTTACAATACAAAAGCATGCCTTTTATCTAAAAAAGACATGCTTAAGCTAACCTGAATAATAAAAACATATACACAAAAACTCACAAACTAAATCAACTGCAATTATAAAATTGTTAATCTGCTATATTAAAGGTGCCAAAACCAACTATATCAGTCCCCTAACTCTGTCATCAAATGCAGAAAGAGCGGCCTTGGCACCCTCGCCCATGGCTATAATAATCTGCTTGTAAGGCACATCTGTAACATCGCCTGCCGCATAGACGCCGGGCAATGATGTACGGCAATATGTGTCTGTCCTGATTTCCTTACGCTCAGTAAGTTCAAGCACATTCTCAAACGGCTTGCTGTTAGCCGCCAGTCCGATCTGTACAAATATGCCGTCAAGCGCGATTGTTCTTAATTCTTCAGTCTTACGGTCTTTCACCTCAATGGCCGTAACCTTCTTGCCGTCGCCAATAACCTTCATGGTCTGCGTGGCTGTAAATATCTCAACATTGTCAAGACTGTTTGCCTTATTCTGAAGAACAGTGTCGGCACGCAACTCATCAGCAAACTCAATGACAGTTACCTTTGAACATATTCCGGCCAAGTCTATAGCCGCTTCAATGCCCGAGTTGCCTCCGCCTATCACGGCAACATGTCGGCCTTTATAGAATGGTCCGTCGCAATGAGGACAAAAAGCCACGCCACGGCCAATGTAGTCGGCCTCGCCCTCAACGCCAAGCCTGCGCCAGTTGGCTCCTGTAGCTATAATAACGGCAGGTGACGTAAAAGTCTCGCCGCCCTTTATTTCAATGCGCTTAACTTTGTCTTCAAGGGCAACACCTGCAACCGTTCTGTTTTCAAACACGTCAATGTCGTAATGTCCAAGATGTTCCTTCAAGTCGGCAGCAAGCTTGTCGCCTGTGGTATAAGGCACCGAAATAAGATTCTCTATACCAACGGTGTCCTTCACCTGTCCGCCCACGCGCTCGCCTACAATAGCCACCCGTAAGCCCTTGCGCGCCGAATAAATTGCAGCCGAAGCACCGGCCGGTCCGCCACCAATCACAACAACGTCGTAATTGCGCTCAACAGGCGATACGTCTTCAGAAACAACTTCTGAGCCAAACTTATCCTCAAGTTTTGCCAGCAGTGCAGCCAAGTCGCCGCGCCCTACATGAATAAGCTCGCCGTTGGCAAATACCGAAGGAACGCCCTGTATGCCAAGTCTGTCAACCTCGTCCTGCCACAGCGCGCCGTCAACAATCTCATGGCTCACCGAAGGATTTAGCAGCGCAACCACATTGAGAGCCTGAACAACATCGGGACAGTTAGTACAGATAAGAGAAACATAAGTACGGAGCCTCACTGGACCGGCTATCGACCTTATGCGCCGCTCAACAGCCTCATCAGGCAGATTCTTGCCTATTCCGCCGGCATTTAGAACAGCCAGCAGAAGCGATGAGAACTCATGGCCTCCGGGTATGCCCCTAAACATGACACCTGTATCAGTGCCGTTTCTGAGCAAAGAAAACTCAAGCCGTTTGCTGTCATCAACAGATATTTCAAGCTTAACCCTGTCTGAACACGAACAAAAATCCTGCAAGAACTCCTTAAATTCGTCAGCCTTAGGATGAGTTGTGTCATAAACTGCCTTTAGTAAAATGTCCGTATCCAAACCTTTCAAAAGAGACGCCACTTGCTCCAATATACTTCTGTCCAACATACCTGTACTATATTTGAATAAATTAAACCACTAACAATAAACGAAAATCTCAAAGGGCCGGACCAAATGCCAAGAACAACCATTCAATCCGGCCATGCATCATAGAAACTAAATTTTTCCAACCAAATCTATGCTGGGTTTAAGAGTCTCACCACCTGCTTTCCATTTTGCCGGACAAACCTCGCCGTCGTGAGTAGCCACAAACTGGGCAGCCTCAACCTTGCGCAGCAGCTCGTCTGCATTGCGGCCAATGCTGTTGTCCTGTATCTCGGCTATCTTGATAAGTCCCTCCGGATTAACAAGGAACGTGCCGCGATAAGCCACGCCTTCATCTTCTTTCATCACTCCGAAGCCACGGCTGAGCACGCCCGTCGGGTCGGCAAGCATTGTATATTCAATCTTCTTTATGCTGTCTGACGCATCGTGCCATGCCTTGTGGACAAAATGTGTATCAGTGCTGACAGAGAACACCTCCACGCCCATCTGCTTCAGCTGCTCATACTTGCCTGCAAGGTCAACCAGCTCAGTGGGACAAACAAAAGTGAAGTCGGCAGGATAGAAGAAGAACAAGGCCCACTTGCCTTTCAAATCCTCGTTGCTAACTGTCTTGAAACTTCCATTCTGAAAAGCCTGTACCTTGAACTCAGGCATCTGTGCATTGATAATTGGTTCCATATTTCTATAAGTTTTTTAAATTGTTATTATTAAATTTCAGCTCTATGTCGTTTTGACAATGCAAAGATAGTTTGCGACACAAAACAAAGCAAACAGATTTTTTCTATTGCATGATAGACAAAACCTATAACGGCCCCGTAAAGCACATACAGACATGGAGCTACACCTGCCTGAAACAGGGCAAAACACGCTGCGGCAGGGACTAATCCGCATGCGGCAGCGGAACATACAAAACGGCATACCCACAAATGATGACAGCACAAAAATATTCGGCTCAAAAATTTATCTTTTCAGAATTTATGTGTATGTTTGCGGCCTGAAGACAAAAAGCAACAGCAACATGACACTACAACAAATGGAATATATCGTGGCCGTCTACAGACTGCGCCACTTTGCCAAGGCAGCCGAATACTGCAAGGTAACGCAACCCACACTTAGCTCCATGATACAAAAGCTTGAAGACGAGCTGGGCATAAAGATATTCGACCGCACGGCACAGCCCGTTACTCCTACCGACATAGGACAGAGAGTGATAGAGCAGTCGTGGAAGGTGCTGATACGCGCAAGAAAGATAAAAGACATTGTTGCAGAGGCCAAGCAGGCTCTTGGCGGAACATTCAGGATAGGCATACTGCCCACCATAGCGCCTTATCTGCTGCCGCGCTTCTTTCCGCAGCTTACATCGCAGCACCCTGAAATGGAGCTAAAGGTCATAGAGATGAAGACCGAAGAAATAAAGAGAGCCCTCGCAAGGGCCGAAATAGATGCGGCCATATTGGTAAGGCTGGACAACATGGAGCATTTTGCATCTACCACACTTTTCTACGAGCAGTTCATTGCATACGTGTCGCGCGAGGACAGGCTGTTTGAGAAAAAGAGCATACGCACGGCCGACCTTAACAACGAATTTATATGGCTGCTCGACGAGGGGCACTGCTTCCGCGACCAGCTGGTAAAATTCTGCGACCTTAAGGAGGCACGCACAAGCAAGACAACATATAGTCTGGGAAGCATAGAGACATTCATGCGCATGGTTGAGAACGGCAAGGGCATAACCTTCATACCCGAACTTGCCCTGCCGCAGCTTTCCGACAGGCAGCGAGAACTGATACGCCCCTTCGCCATCCCCATACCGACAAGAGAGATTATCATGATGACGACAAAGAGCTTCGTAAGGCATGCCGTGCTCAACATGCTCATAGATACAATAAAAAGCAGCGTGCCCGAAAACATGCTGAAACTGAACAACACCGAGCAGAGGGTGTAATGCTACGTCTGCAACATCGGCGCATAAGGGCCGGCATGGCCAAGCGGTCTGACTCATAACGCAAAAAGACTCACCCATGCCGGCCCTTATGCCGTTATCACCGGCACAGTGCTATTCGAAACTTTTATCACCTTAACCTGCAAAAAGTCAATATAACACAACGCTGCCGGCACAAAACACAAAGGTATACCTTATTATATAATACGACCAAAAAAGTGCGCAATGCCATAATTGTAACACAAATGAAACATCTGTTTAAAACCGCTGTAACACGTATTTTCTACTTTTGCAGCGTGAAATAAAACGGAATCACTCATAACAAATTACAGTTTATGACAGAAATTTATTTTTTAATTGTCGCATTTCTGCTTTTGCTTGCAGTCTTCGACCTGTTTGTTGGCGTCAGCAACGACGCGGTTAACTTTTTAAACTCGGCCATTGGCGCCAAGGTAGCCAAATACCGTACGGTGCTGATAGTTGCCTCCGTCGGTATACTTATCGGAGCCGTGATGAGCGCCGGAATGATGGACGTGGCACGCCATGGCATAATGAGGCCGGAGAACTACACCTTTCAGGAAGTAATGACGATATTCCTGGCCGTAATGGTTACTGACGTCATCATACTCGACGTGTTCAACACTCTCGGTATGCCTACGTCAACCACAGTATCGCTTGTGTTCGAGCTTCTCGGAGGTACATTCATCCTAGGTATGCTGAAGATGCATGCCGATCCGTCACTCACCATCTACGACCTGCTTAACAGCGACAAGGCGCTGAGCGTAATCATTGCCATATTCGTGTCGGTGGCCATCGCCTTCTTCTTCGGAATTATCGTGCAATGGATTTCACGACTGATCTTTACATTCAACTACAAGAAACACCTGCGCTACACAATAGCCATATTCGGCGGTATAGCGTTCACAACACTTACATACTTCATCCTTATCAAGGGTATCGGCAAGTCGCCGTATATCGCTGAGACAGCGCGTACATGGATTGAGGAGAACACATCAATGCTGATGATTATCACACTGATAGCCTCAACAATACTCATGGAGATAATCCATCTTCTGCGCATCAACGTGTTCAAGCTGATTGTGCTTCTCGGCACATTCGCCCTTGCCATGGCTTTCGCAGGCAACGACCTTGTAAACTTCATCGGTGTGCCTCTTGCCGGTCTCGACTCTCTTAACGACTTCCTTGCCAACGGTCACGGCAACTACGACTCATTCATGATGGACTCACTCATGACATCAGCCAAGAGTCCTCTGCTCTATCTGCTTATTTCCGGAATAATAATGATCATAGCAATGGCCACATCAAAGAAGGCACAGAACGTGGTTAAGACCAGCGTTGACCTGAGCCGTCAGGATGAGGGCGACGAGATGTTCGGATCATCACGCGTGGCACGCAGTATGGTAAGAGCCACACAGGACATCGGCGAAACCGTATCAAAGATAATACCTGCCAAAGCCATCAAATGGATTGACAGCAGATTCAACAAAGAAGAAGTGATACTTGCTCAGGGCGCAGCATTCGACGAGGTGCGTGCAGCTGTCAATCTGGTGCTTGCGGCATTGCTCATCGTAGTTGGTACAAACTATAAATTGCCTCTTTCAACAACATACGTTACATTCATGGTTGCCATGGGTAGCTCACTTGCCGACCGCGCATGGAGCCGCGAGAGCGCCGTGTTCCGTGTAACAGGTGTGATATCAGTAATCGGCGGATGGTTCGTAACAGCCGGTGTGGCATTTGCAGTATGTGCAATAGTATGTGCCCTGATGCACTTCGGCGGTTTCATCGTAATGATTGCTTTCATGTGTCTCGACATCTATCTTCTCTGGAGAAGCAACCGCAAGTATACAAAGAAGATGAAAGAAGAGAAGAAGGACGACGTGTTCCAGCTGATGATGCGCACAAAGGACAAGGAGATTGTATGGGACCTGCTGTCAAAGCACGTTGCACGCACACAGAGCTTTGTTACAAGATTTGCCCTCGAACAGTATAACAGAATCGTTGAAGGCATAAGCAATGAAAGCCTGCGCGAACTGCGCCACTGCGGCAACGCACTGAAGGAAGAGCAGTCGCAACTGAAGAAATTCCGCCGCAAGGAACTTCTTGCAATGAGACGCATACCGAGCGACATAGCAATAGAACGCAACACATGGTTCCACCTGGGCGTCAACAGCGACATGCAGTTTACTTACTGTCTGAAACGTATGCTCGACCCGATTAAGGAGCACGTTGACAACAACTTCAACCCGCTGCCAAAGGTATATCTCGACGAACTTGAAAGTGTACGCCGCAAGATAAGCGAACTGATGAACCACACTGAGCAGATGATTTCTACAAACAGATACGACATGTATCAGGAAACGCTCACAATAGCCGAGGAACTGAAAGACGAACTCTCTGTGATGCGCAAGAACGTGATAGACCACATGTATCAGGACAACAGCACAAACCTGAAAGTGTCGCTGCTCTATCTTAACATTCTGCAAGAGAGTCAGGAGTTTGTAAGCATTATGCGCCATCAGCTGCGCGCAGCAAGAAAGTTTCTTGAAGAAAGACAATAAGATTTCTCTGA
>HF992605.1:0-14120 GCA_000436695.1 Prevotella sp. CAG:1185
AGATAATAATCTTTTTAAGGGGCGACTATATAGGAGATTTCAAGTCTGAATTTCTGATGAACAAAGGGGATATTATTACCCCCCTGACTGAACAAGCAATAGGTTTGCTTGGCTCTACTGCAATTATTCCAGAAAACGGTAAATATATACAAAGCCAAGATATCGCAAAAATTGTTTGTAAAGAGAATTTGTTGGACAAAGATTTTGCTTTTTATCTAATATCCTCTACTATTGTCAAGCAACAGCTAAGTGCTGCGGCCCAACAGACAAAAATACGTCACACTTCTCCTGATAAGATCAAAGATTGTACAGTATGGATTCCCGAATTAACTGAACAGAAATGCATAGGTAAGTTACTCCGAACTCTTGATTATAAGATTGGACTCAATCGTGCGATAAATCAGAATTTAGAGGCGATGGCAAAGCAACTTTACGATTACTGGTTTGTACAGTTTGATTTTCCTGATGAAGATGGCAAGCCGTACAAGTCAAGCGGTGGTAAGATGATTTGGAATGAGAAACTTAAAAAGATGATTCCCAAAGAGTGGACAAATGCAAACATTTATCAATTAGCAAACATTTCTAAAGAATCAGTAAATCCACAAGCACAGCCTAATGATTTATTCAAGTATTACAGTTTGCCTGAGTATGACAAAACAAGAACTCATGCAGAGGAATATGGGGTAGATATTCAAAGTGCTAAGTTTGTGGTTACTAATGATTGTATTCTTGTATCTAAACTTAATCCTTGGACAAGTCGAGTAATCTGCGGAAATAAAGAATCCAATCAGATTTGTTCTACTGAATTTGTAGTATGGAAACCGATTTCTATGAGAACAAAAGGTTTCTTGTTCATGTTGGCTAAAAGTGCAAAATTCATTGAGTATTGCACACAAGGTGCTACTGGCACTTCTCATAGCCACAGAAGAATAAATCCAGAACTGATGATGAAATATGAGTTCCCATACAATTCTGAAATAGCAATGAAATTCTCTATTTTTATCGAAAATATAATAGAGCAATTGCATACTAATATCACACAACTCAAAGTGCTTACTAAGCAACGCAACGAACTTCTACCGCTTCTGATTAATGGTCAAGTATCGGTAAATTCTGATTTATGGAACGACATAATTTGACACAAGTTGTTATAGAAGGTATAGCAAATATCTTAGGAGATACTAAAGAAGGTTTAAATGGTTCAGAAATACACAAATGCCTTTTGTTATCAAACATAGAGGATGTTGATGACAAAAATACAAAGCGTATTCGTTTATATAATGCTTTTGCTAAAGCATGTAACGAATCCAAATGTTCAAATCAAGTATTAAAATTTATTACTGTCGCTCTTGCACCAGAGCGATATGTTAATGATAGACAGCGATTTGAGAGTTTGAGAGAAAAAATTAACCAACAGCTTGCTTTTTGTGGATACAAATATAATGCGGACGGCAGTTTTTCGAGAATAGAAAGAGCTAGCACTATATCAGATGTCGAGATAAAAGCAAAAAATTTAAAAATGGAGATTGACAAAAGAAAATCTCATATTGAAATATCTAAATATTGTAAAGCAGAACTACTCCAAAATAACTATTTTCATGCTGTGTTTGAAGCTAACAAAGGCTTATTTCAAAGAATAAGAGATTTGTCTGGAGTCGCAGAAGATGGAAATAAACTCATCGAGTTCGTTTTTAGTACAAATCCAGTCTTAATAATTAACAACTATATCACTAAATCAGAAAAATATGAGCATAGCGGATTTGCTAATTTGTTAAAGGGGCTTTGTGGAATGTTTAGAAATCCAGAAGCACACGAACCCAAAGTGCTATGGAACATAGATGAACAAGATGCTTTGGAGATTTTGGGAATTATCTCATATTGCCATAGAAGATTAGATAATGCACAAAAAATAAGAATGGTATGATGCACAATGGATACGACCTAAATTAGGTGATGTTTGTGAGACAATCTCAGACACATACAAGGGTGATTCTCCTGAGGTTGTCCTTATAAACACTTCAGACGTATTGGCAGGTAGATGCTTAAATCATACGAAAATTCCTAATAAGGATTTGAAAGGTCAATTCAATAAGACTTTTCAAAAAGATGATATTCTATATAGTGAGATTCGTCCAGCAAACGAACATTTTGCCTATGTGGATTTCGTTCCGACAGTTATATAGCATCTACAAAATTGATGATAATAAGGAGACAATATAAATTCTGAATTTCTATATTACATTCTGCAAAGCCAATCTGTGATTGACGAATTGCAAATGTTAGCAAAAACACGTTCTGGAACTTTTCCGCAGATTGCTTTTAGTGAATTAGCTAATTTGAACATCTTTCTGCCGCCTTTGCGCTAGTACAGACACGTATTGTTAAATTCCTGAAGACGATTGATTTAAAAATAGAAGTGAACCGCCGTATAAATGATATTTTACATACGTTTGACGCTCTCAGAATGGCGTCGGCGCTGAGGAAGTCCGGTTTTTGCCCGAAATTTGGCAAAAACCGGACTTTTTTGTTAATGCGCTGAATAACAGAATGTTATAGCGTTGACGGCTTGAATCTTTAAATGTTAAAAAACATAACTCGGCCGTTTACCGCTCAAAAGTGGCCCGTTTACAACATGAAAGTGGTGCTTTTTTAATGCAGAAACAGCCGTTTTAGAGGCTGAAAAGTATGGTTTTTGAGTATTATTTCTGCATAAAAGTAAACTTGTGTTAAAGGATTGACGCGTGAAATGTTCTTATTTTAACATCCGTTATACTTACGTTTCCTAGATTGAAAAATATTTTTGTCCTGACTTTTTACTACCGTCATTCAGTTTTGTATTTTTCGTCTTAGTTGTAATTTTTCATTAATGTTTGGAATGATTATTGTATGCTTTCTTGCAGGTATTGCGAGCCAAGGCAAGAAACGGCAGACTACAAGTTGGTGACAAAAGACAATAAAACAGTAGAAATTATCAGTCTTATTGTCTTTCATTAGCCATATATGATCTTATGACTGATAGAGGCTTTAGACCATAAATAATGCTGTGATGTCCTTGCCATAACTGTAAACTTTTTGTTTATATATATAATGTAAGGTGCAAAAGACTCTTTAAATAACCTTTTTGTCTTATAATTTTACAAAAAATCAAGATTTTTTATGTTGTGAACCATTGTGAACTTGTTTTGAACTTGCTTTTAGCGTATCTTTGCAATCACAAACTATAAAACCTTAAAAAGACTGTTGGGTATGGAGAAAAAGAAACTAATGATTATGTTTGCTGCCGCATTGTCGCTTTGCGCATGTTCTTCCGGTGACGGAACAGGGCAGCAGGAAGAGCCGGAAACACCGGTGGCTCACAATATACCGATAAAGATTAGCACGTCGATTGATGACGTGAGTGATACACGTGCCAATGATTATGGCTTTGAAACAGGCGACGCAGTAGGACTGTTTGTGGTAAACAACACTGCCGACGGAACGCCCGGACAACTGCTCAGCAGCGGAAACTATGTTGACAACATGAGGTTCACCTATGGAGGTACATGGACTCCCGACGAGCAGATTTACTGGAAAGATGAAAGCACGCGTGCAGACTTTTATCTCTATTACCCCTATACGCCGACGCTGACGTCGGTAAATGCAATGCCCTTCAGCACAATGGCAGACCAGACAACACAGAATGCATACAAGGCGTCTGACCTGCTGGTGGGATATACAAAGAGCGTGGCGCCTACTGAGAATGCAGTAAAAATCAGCGCCTCGCACGTGATGAGTCAAATAATGATAACGCTCGCGCCAGGAAACGGATTTACCGACGAGAGTCTGGCTAAGTCGGCCGTGTCTGTGAAGATAAACGGCATAAAGACGCAGAGCACCGTTGACCTTGCCACCAAGGCCGTGACGGCCACGGGAACAGCCACAAGCGTAACGCCGCTGAAAGAAGGCGACAGCTACAAGGCGCTTATTGTGCCGCAGACAGTGGAGCAGGGCAACCTGATAACGGTCAATGTTGACGGACGCGACTTTAACCTGCAGAAGGCGTTCACCTTTGTGGGCGGCAAGCGCCACAGATTTACCGTTACGCTGAACAAGACCAGCAACGGCATAAACGTAACCATTGACCAATGGGAAGACGACGGCATCGATAATGGCGGAACGGCAGAATAGACTCTATAAAAATATAATATTAGTGAAGCATGCTAAACCTTAACGCCATAAAAAACAGTGATGCAAATGATTAAAATTAAGAGCAACCAATACAAATTTTTAATATATATAATCACAGCCTGCCTTGTTATGACGGGCTGTTCTGACGACTTGTTCAGCGGAGATGACAGCCGCGGCAGCGGCAACCGCATAACTTTGTCGGGCGAAATAGACCAGCTGGCGGTTACGAGAGTAAACGACAGCGGGTTTGCCGACGGCGACGTGATGGGCGTGTATATTGTCGATTACAACGGCAATACGCCCGGCACGTTGCTGTCGAGTGGCAACCATGCCGACAATGTGCGTCATACATACGACGCGGCCAACGCAAAATGGAATTCGTCTTTTGACATTTACTGGAAAGACAACCATACGCCCATAGACGTTTACGGATATTATCCCTACGGCAGTCCTGAGGATGTTGACGCCTATCCGTTCACGGTGCAGCGCGACCAGAGCCAGCCTTCTGCCGACGGTGTGATGGGCGGCTATGAGGCCAGCGACTTTTTGTGGGGAAAAGTGGCCGACGTGGCCCCTACAGATAAGGTTATACGTCTGCCCATGTCGCACCGCATGGCCAATGCCCGCGTGACACTGACCGAGGGAACAGGCTTTGCAGCCGGCGAATGGGCGCAGACAGAGCGTATTGTGCTTGTGCCTAATCTGATACGCGAGGCAAGGATAAACTTGAAAGACGGAACGGTTAAGGCCAAAGGCGGCATAGAGACTGAGGCGACAGTGCCCGCACGCGTGGGCGACGAGTGGCGCACCATAGTTGTGCCCCAGACTGTCGCAGCCGGCACAACGCTGTTCACCATAACCGTGGGCGGCATACCTTATAAGTTCAGCAAGAACGAGGCATTCACCTATACAGCCGGAAAGATGAGCAACTTCACCATCCGTGTTGACAAGAAAGCAGAAACGGGACAATATGCCCTGACGCTCGTAAGCGAGAGCATAACGCCATGGGAGAGCGACCTGGTAAGCCACGACGCCGAAGGCAAGGCGTATATTGTGATAAACACGACACGCGGACATCTTAAAGACGCAATCGTTGCAGCTAACAAGGACTACACGAAGTTGAAGAACCTGAAGATAACGGGAGAGATAAACGCAACAGACTTTGAGTTTATGAGAAATGAGATGACTCAGCTCGAGGCGTTGAATTTGAAGGATGTCAAAGTGTATGGAATATTTGGGGAACAAGAATGGAATGGAATTCGTGATGATATAGAAAGAGAGGGCGTGATACCAGGTATGGCGATGTCTGGTAAAAAATCATTATTATATCTTGTCCTTCCGAATAGACTTGAAGGTATTGCTGGAAATGCATTTGAAAACTGCTCAAATATATCAGGCTCTTTGATTATTCCTGAAGGAGTAACGAGAATTGGAAACAATGCTTTTAAGCAATGTAATGGAATAAAAGGAAGTTTATCATTGCCAAGTACTTTAAAATATATTTCTAGTTTCGCATTTAATAATTGTGATTTTACATGTGAATTGGTCCTTTCAAGTGTATTGAAATATCTTGGAGAATCTTGTTTTGCATATAATAAAGGATTTTACGGAAATTTAATTTTACCAGATGAGTTAGAGTTTATCGGAATAAGTGCTTTTGAATATTGTACAGAATTCAAAGGAGATCTTAAGATTCCACAAAAAATAACGACAATAAGTGATGGTGCTTTTAATAGTACAGGATTTGATGGTACACTTTATTTACCTGATGGTATAACAAAAATAGATGAAGGAGCATTTGGCAGTTCTAAATTTAAAGGAACTTTGATATTGCCAAAAAATCTTACAATTATTGGTGGAACAGCATTTGCTAATTGTCAATTTTCAGGAGAATTAAAACTTCCTGAGACTCTGATTTCTATGGGAAATGCTGCTTTTGGAAATTGTCCTAAGTTAATGGGAACTGTTAAAATTCCAGATGGTATATCAGTTATAGGAGCAAATATGTTTCAAGGTTGCCAAAATATTGAGGGAATAATCATACCAAAAAATGTTGAAAGCATTCGCCAAGGTGCCTTTCTAAGTTGCTTCGGCATAAACTCTATCGTATGTGAAGGAGACATTCCACCTTATGTAGCCAGCGGTGCTTTCGACGGCGTGCCAAAGGATAACTTTACGGTTGAAGTGCCTGAGTCGGCTGTTCCACAATATCAGACAGCCACTGGCTGGAATGAGTTTAAGCGCATTGCCGCCCATCACGAGTTGGTATGCCGTCCGTCTACGGTATGCGCACTGAACAACGGACACACGCAGACATTGGTGCTGGATGCCGAAGGCGAATGGGAAGTTGAGAGCAAGCCCGACTGGTGTGAGCTGTCGCCAATGAGCGGTAACGGCAAGACGGAAGTAACTATAAGTATAAACACTTTGTCGAAAGGTGCCGGCAACAGAACTGGCGAAGTGGTGTTCAAGCTGAAAAATGAAGACTATACCCATACGTGCAGCGTAAGCCAGTATGACTACATCTATGGTGAAGACGAGTGGCTGACGCTGCAGAAGGCGACACGAGGCAACACAGGCGGAATAAACGTTGTGATTATAGGCGATGGATTCAACGCAAAAGACATAGCCGAAGGCGACTGTCTTCCTGCCCTGAAAGAGGCTGCACAATATCTTATAACCGTAGAGCCTTATAAGACATACTCAAAATACTTCAACATCTACATAGGTTTTGCCATGTCTAACGAGAGTGGTATAGGTTCGGTGAACACCATACGCTACAACCGTTTCGGCACAACATTCACTGGCGGTTCAGGATTAAGCGCAGACTATGACGAGATATTCAGCTATGCGCTCAATGCCCCTACAGTAAATCAGAACAACCTGAACCAGACGCTGATAATAATTGTGCCCAACACTACCGAATACGGCGGCATAACCCAGATGTGGGAGGATGGTTCGGCTATAGCCTTCTGTCCGCGCAGCACAGACGCATATCCTTACGACTCGCGTGGAGTTTTGCAGCATGAGGCAGGAGGCCATGCCTTCGGCAAACTTGGCGATGAGTATATATATCACAATGCCTTCATCGACGCATGTCATTGTATATGTTGTTCCCATGTGGGTGCTATTAATCAGGCAAAGTCGCTCGGCTGGTACGACAACCTGTCACTTACGGGCAAGATGCACGAAGTGCCCTGGAGTCATCTGATATTCGACAGCCGATACAGCAATCTTGTAGATATTTATGAAGGCGGATTTATGCACAGTCGCGGAGTGTTCCGTTCAGAGCAAAACTCGTGCATGAACAACAATGTGCCGTACTTCAACGCCATAAGCCGCGAGAGTATAGTAAGGCGAATAAAGGAATATGCCGGCGAGACATTCTCGTTTGAGGAATTTGTGGCCAACGACAAGACTGACGCAAGCAGTGCAGTCAGTGCTACACGCGGCGTAGGCTCAACATCAACATATCATGGACGACAGATGCCGCCCAAGATACATAAGGGCAGTCCGCTAAAGAGCATAAGGAAAGCGCGCAGGCACAGACGCTGACCACGTTCGGGTCTATATAGATGGAGGCTAAAGTCTTAAACAAATGATAAAGCCATAAGATTATGAGAAGACAGAACCAATACAAAATTTTAATATATATATTAGCATTCTGCCACCTGTTGGCAGGATGCTCTGATGATTTGTTTACTGACGACACAGGTCGCGGCAACGGAAAGAAGATAACTTTGTCGGGCGAGATTGACCAGCTGGCGGTTACGAGAGTTAACGACAACGGCTTTGCCGACGGCGACGTGATGGGCGTGTATATTGTCGACTATAACGGCAACACGCCGGGAACACTGCAGTTGAACGGCAACAGGGCAGACAACGTACGCCATACGTTCGACGAAGCTGCCTATAAATGGAACTCGGCCTATGATATTTATTGGAAAGACGACCACACTCACGTGGACATATACGGATATTATCCCTTCGGCAGTCCCGAGAGCATAGACGCCTATCCGTTCACCGTAGAGCGCGACCAGAGCAAACCATCGGAAGACGGCACGATGGGCGGATATGAGGCCAGCGACTTCCTTTGGGGCAAGGTGGCAGACGTTGCTCCTACGGATAAGGTTATACGTCTGCCCATGGCTCACCGCATGGCCAACGCCCGCGTAACTCTCGTTAAGGGCACAGGCTTTGCCGACGGAGAATGGGAACAGACCGAGCGCATAGTCCTTGCGACTAACCTGATACGCGAGGCTGTGATAAACCTTGCCGACGGAACGGTAAAGGCAAATGGCGGCATTGAGCAGACATCTACAATGCCGGCGCGCGTAGGCGACGAGTGGCGCGCAATAGTTGTGCCCCAGACCGTACCGGCAGGCACAACGCTGTTCAGCATAACCATAGGCGGCATACCTTATAAGTTCAGCAAGAACGAGGCGTTTACATATACGGCAGGTAAGATGAGCAACTTCACAATACGTGTCGATAAGAAGTCTGCGAGCGGACAATATGCCCTCACTCTTGTAAGCGAGAGCATCACTCCATGGGAGAATGATCTTGTAAGTCATAACGCTACGGCAAAAGAGTATGTCATAATCAACTCTACTCCCGGTCATCTTAAAGACGCAATCATTGCAGCCAACAAGGATTATACAAAACTGAAGAATCTTAAGATAACGGGAAGGATAAACGGAGTTGACTTCTACTTTATGAGAGACGAAATGACATCACTACAGGCTCTCAACTTAAAAAATGTGAAGATAGCCCGCACAGATGTCAAATTGCATTATGAAGCTGGTTCTTTATATCCAAGAACTTATGACGAGGATGAAATTCCTGAAGGTGCCATGGCAGGAAAGAACAGTTTGAACAGGCTTGTATTGCCGGACACTTTGAAGATTATTAACAGTTGTGCGTTTGCTGATTGCAAAAATCTGTCAGGTTCGTTGATAATTCCTGAGGGTGTTACTGAAGTAAAGACAGGAGCATTCGGATATTGTGCTTTCAATGGAACCTTGTCACTGCCTTCAACGTTAAAGAAATTAGGAAATGGGTTTGAAAGTTGCTGGTATTACGGACCTTTCGATAACTGCAAATTTGTATGTGAACTGATTCTCCCTGAATCATTGGATTTTATCGGTGAGGCAACATTTTATAATTGTACAGGATTCTATGGAAATCTGCATCTACCCGACAAATTGAAAGAAATTAGAACAAGAGCTTTTCAAGATTGTAAGAATCTGACTGGCGACATCACAATTCCACAGGGTGTGAAGATTATTCCTGAATATTGTTTTTCAGAAAGTGGATTTAATGGTAACCTACAGCTACATGACGGAATATCGGCTATTGAAAAGTGTGCATTTGAAAATGTTCCGTTACGCGGTGATTTGAAATTACCTAAAGAACTGAATGTCATCAATGACTATTCTTTCTATGGATGTGATTTTTCCGGCGTATTGTCATTGCCGAGTTCACTGACTTATATAGGCGAAGATGCCTTTTACGGTAATTGGCGTCTGATGGGAACGCTCGAAATTCCGCAGGATGTGGCGAGCATTGGCAAAGAGGCTTTTGCTTATTGTAGTTCTTTGGAAGGAATTGTCTTTCCTGAAGGCATAGAAAGTGTGCGAGATGGCGCCTTTAAAGAGTGCTACGGCATAGGTTCTATTGTATGTAAGGGAGAAATGCCTGCCTATGTTGAAGGCACGGCTTTTGAAGGTGTTGCCAAGGATAACTTCACGCTTGAGGTTCCTGAGAGTGCCATAGCCCAATATCAGGCAGCAACGGGATGGTGCGACTTCAAGCGCATTGCTGCTCATCACGAACTGGTGTGCCGTCCGTCGGTGGCATGTGCGCTGAATACGGAGCACAAGCAGACTCTTGTTGTCGACGCTGAAGGCGAATGGGAGGTGGCAAGTAAGCCCGACTGGTGTGAACTGTCGCAGACAAGCGGGGGCGATAAGGCGGAGGTTACGCTCACCATAAAGAGCATGGCGCACGGGGCAGGCGACCGTACAGGTGAGATAGTGTTCAGACTGAAAGGCAAGGAATATACGCATAAATGCACCGTAAGCCAGTATGACTATGAATATGGCGAAGACCAGTGGCTGACATTGCAGAAGGCTACGCGCGGCAACAATGGCGGTATAAACATTGTTCTGCTCGGTGACGGATACGACGCGAAGAACATTTCAGACGGCGACTACCTGACAAACATAAAGCAAGAGATGGAGTATTTCTTCGGAATAGAGCCATATAAGACTTACCGCAATTACTTCAATGTGTACACTGCTTTCCCTGTATCTACAGAGACAGGCGTCGGCACAGTGAATACAATACGTTACAACCGCTTCAACACTACGTTTACGGGCGGTGTAGGTCTGCGTGCCGATTACGATGAGATATTCAGTTATGCGCTGAATGCTCCGACCGTAAATCAGGACAACCTGAAACAGACGCTGATAATCATCGTTCCAAACAGCACCGATTACGGCGGCATAACGCAGATGTGGGAAGACGGTTCGGCTATAGCCTTCTGTCCGCAGAGTACTTACGGCTATCCGCTCGACACGCGTGGCGTGATACAGCATGAGGCAGGTGGTCACGGCTTCGGCAAACTTGGCGATGAATACATTTATCACAATGCCTTCATTGACTTCTGCAACTGCACATGCTGCGGTCATGTTGATGCTTTCAACTGGGCGAAGTCGCTCGGCTGGTACGATAACCTGTCGCTTACGGGCAAGATGCACGAGGTGCCATGGAGCCATCTTATATTTGACAGCCGCTATAGCGACATTGTGGATATTTATGAAGGCGGATTCATGCACAACCGCGGAGTGTTCCGTTCGGAGCAGAACTCATGTATGAACAACGATATTCCGTATTACAGCACTATAAGCCGTGAGAGTATCGTAAGGCGAATCAAACAATATGCCGGCGAGACATTCTCGTTTGAGGACTTTGTTGCCAACGACAAGCGTGATGCAGGCACAGCCACAAGAGGCATTGGCAGCGGATATATAAACGTAGGACGTGGACAGCAGATGCCGCCGAAGATACATAAAGGCAGTCCGCTGAAGAGCATTAAGAAAGCGCGTAGGCACAGATAAACGTACCTGCAGAAGCATATTCTAACGTGAATAACATGATTTTCGTATAAAAAATTGAACATTTAAAATAATAAAGACGATGAAAAAACGTATAATATATATAGGTGTGGCACTCGTCACGTTGTTTATGGCGGGATGCAGTCAGGAAGATGACGCGCCGATAGACGCAAAGCATACACCGATGACGTTTGCCGTTACGCATCCGTCGCAGCGCACACGAGTAACTGACACCGGCTTTGAGAATGGCGACAAGATTGGTCTGTTTGTCAGCAGCACCGACAGTCCGTTGGAGATTGGCGGCAATCTGGTTAGCAACGAGGCTCTTACGTGCAACGGAAACACATGGGCGGCAGGCCGGACACTGTATTGGGATGAAGGCACGTTCAATTTTTACGCATACTATCCTTACATGACATCGATAAGCTCTATCGAGGATTTGCCCTTCAGTGTGCAGACCGACCAGAGTACAGCCGATGGATATGAGGCAAGCGACTTCCTCTATGCGCAGACAAGCAATGTAAGTGCGTCAAACTCTCCTGTAAATCTGTCTTTTAAGCACATAATGAGCAAGCTCACCATACGCCTGATAAAGGGCGAAGACTTTGAGGGTGAGATGCCGACCAACGCTGAGGTGTATGTCCATAACACTGTGCCAAATTCGACTATCGACCTGAGTGCCGGAGTGGCAACCAAGTATGTCAGAGGCAACGGCGCAACGATAAGGGCAAGACAGATAAGCAGCTATATGTATTCGGCCATCATCGTACCGCAGCGTGTGGCCAATCGCATGCCGCTGATAGAGGTGGTTATGGGTGGTGTGTCTTATCTTTACGAAAGTACATTCCAGTTTAAGCCCGGCACGGAGCATCTTGTCAACTTCGTAATATCAGGCAATCCTGAGCAGATAAAGATAGAAATAGGAGGTGAGATTGTAGGCTGGCAATAGACTTGCCGGTCGTCAACCAAAATGAAAGCGACAATATACATATTATCCATATTGGCTCTCATATTAGGGGGCGTGGCTGTGGCATTAGGACTGCGGCCCGCCCTCGGAATGTCTTCAGACAAAGAAAGCGTTAAAAGATACGGACTGTATGAGGGGCTTGAACTTGTCGGACATGTTGACGGCAGGGGATACGAGAGTTTCTCTGTGGCAGATGAAGACGGCAACCAGCTCTTTGTCATACCGTTGCACAACTGTATGCTCGACGTGCGCTACCGCAACGGACAGCTCCGGTTTCGTGAGAACAACACCAATCGTGAAGGATTTGTCGACCGCAACGGCAACGTAACGTTCTTCAACACCGGCACCGGCATACCGGCAACTGTAGAGAAGGAGGAGAGCGGCACAATGAATCAGGCTGTTGACCAAGGCTCTTACGCCGGCGGACAGGGCGCAAAGTCAGCCGGAAAGGCTCCCGTAAAGATGTCTGACGGCGACCTGAAGCAGATGGCACGCAGCAATCCGTTCTATAAGGAGGCAGCAAAGATACTGTCGGGCAAGCTTTCTGTTGACGATGCGCAGCGCCGCCGCGTTATACTCAACTACTGCGAGCATTTCCGCACTGCCTATACCACCAAGGACATCGACTTCCTGCGCCAAGTGTTCAGCGAGCAGGCTCTCATCATCGTTGGCAATGTTGTGAAGAGCAAGGCCGGCAGCGAGGGCAAGTTTATGCCGGCGTCGCGTGTCGAATATAACATACGCACCAAGAAAGAGTACATTTCGCGGCTCAGCAAGGCCTTTGCCGCCAATAAGAATATTAACGTTAAGTTCTCTGATTTCCGCATAATGCGCCATCCCACCATGGACGGCATTTACGGCGTATGCCTGCGTCAGCAATACAAGAGCGACCGCTATTCAGACGACGGCTATCTGTTCTTGCTGTGGGATTTCCGCAACGAGTCGATGCCGCTGATACATGTCCGCACATGGCAGCCGGCCGAAACCATCAATGACAACAACGAGGTGATGAACATCAGAGACTTCAATCTTGAATAAAACAAGTTTGAATATATCAAGTTTAACAACAGAAAGTCTTGTGGCAACAGGTTTGTCCACGGCTTGCAACATATCATTTAAAAATATCAAGATGACAGGCAAGAGGTTACATATACGTATGGCAGTGACGTTTGCATTAATGCTGCTGCTCTATATGGCGGACTTTTCCACGGCCCGTGCCCAGCAGTTCAGCGTGGCCAGGTTTCGTGTCTTGCCTAACGATGTGAGTGCCTTCATCACTCCTGTGCGCGACCTCAACGACGAGGCATGCGCCCTGCTGAAGGTTACAGCCACACCCGAATACGCCTTTTCGTCGCCTTTGGGCATTGTCCTGCGTAAGGACAAGGTTGGCGAGATATGGCTTTATCTGCCCAAAGGCACAAAGAAAATAACCATAAAACATCCTGAATGGGGCGTTATGCGCGACTATATGTTTGAGAAACCGCTCGAAAGCCACATGACTTACGAGATGGTAATCAACTCGCCAAAGCCTGCCGTAGCTCTCCAGCACGACACGATAGTACTCACCAAGACGATAGTAGACACCATAGCCGTGAAGAAACGGCGGCCAAAACTGCCGCTGAAGTTTCACGCCATGTTTACTGTGGCTATGCACGAGAACGGACCTTCGTGGGGTGTCATGGTGGCATTGATGCGCCGCCATGGCTTCTTCGTTCATGCAAGTAGCGACCTGCGCAGCATAGGCTCCACCGTAACTACATGCGACAAGGAGGGATTTACCCCGGGAAGCAGCATAAAGCCATACTACACAGGGCAGACACGCCACTCGTCATACACCGTTACGGCCGGAGCGATACACCGCCTCGGAC
>HF992605.1:14187-16581 GCA_000436695.1 Prevotella sp. CAG:1185
GTACAGCCACGGCATGGGAGCTGGCAGACATAGAAGGAGGCGGACTTGCGCTCAACGAGGGACTGACGCGCAAGGGACTTGCCGCCGAGCTGGGCGCGATTCTGTCGTTCGGGCGGATCAACGTGTCAGCATCTGCCGTCACCATAGCCGGCCGTAAGTGGCAGGGATGTATAGGCGTGGGCATTAATTTAGGCAAAAAATGAAGACTATAGTATTATCATTACTAATCATAATAGGCATGGCAGCGCTCGCATCATGCAGCAGCGAAGACCTGCCCGACAACTTTGAACCGAAACTTATCACGGGCGAGGCGTCGGGCATAACGCGCACCGAAGCCGTGCTGACAGGCGAGGTTGAGCTGCAGGGCAGCACCGATATGCCCGAACTCAGCTTCAGATACGGCACGTCTGACCAAATAGAACAGACCACAGGCACGCTCACTCCTACAGGCAACAAGGTGCAGATGCAGGTGGCGGGTCTTACGCCAGGCACGATGTACTATTACAGTCTGCAAGGCTCCAACGGCCGCGTGAATCTTACTGGCAACACTATGACCTTTGTAACCGTGCCCAACGACAGACCCTCGGTGGGCGTTCCGGCGGTGCTTAGTCAAGGTCCTGTGAGCGTTATCGTTGAATATGAGATAACCGACGACGGCAACGAAGACATAACAGCCACGGGATGTTACGTAACCGACATGGCCGACGGCAACACTCAGAAGGTTGAGGCTGAGACAGAAGGCGCCGAAGGTATTAAGATGAGAGTGCGCATAGACGGACTCCGTCAGAACGCAACGTATGAGATAAAGGCCTATGCCGCCAACAATGAGGGCGAGAGTGTGGGCGAGCCACTTACCTTTGTAACCTCAAATGCCGTGCTGCTTGCCGAGGCCGGAGAGTTTGAAGAACTGATGGGCGACGGCAAATACACTTACACATCGCTGTCGATTGCAGGTCCGATGAATGGCGACGACCTGCGCTGCCTGCGCCAGATGATGGGCCGCGACGTCGACGGCACAGCCACGCCCGGACAGCTTGCCGAGGTCAACCTTGCCGATGCTCACATAGTTGAGGGTGGCGGAGTGTACGGCTCATCACGCTATACGGAGAATAATGTGGTGGGCTACGGACTATTTGCCGACTGCAACAGTCTTACCAGTGTTACACTGCCGTCTGATGCCGTGAAGATTGAGAAAGACGCCTTTATGAACTGCACGTCGATAAAGACCATTACTATTCCGGCATCTGCCGCATCCATCAGTCCGTCTTCGGGCTGCACGTCGCTCGCAGCCATCAATGTGTCGGCTGCAAACACAGCTTACCGTAGTATAGACGGCGTGCTGTTTGATGCCGCTGCGACCGAAATATTGTGGTTCCCCATAGGCAAGCAGGGCGACTACACGCTGCCTGCATCAGTAAAGTCAATCGGTGACTACGCCTTCCAGGGCTGCCACATAACCCGTTTTACGCTGCCCGACAATCTTACGCAGATAGGTCAGGCCGTGTTCTTCGACAGTAGCGTAGAGGAAGTGGTTATGCCGTCTAATCTTAGGCTTATACCTACGGCAACGTTCCAGAAGTGCAGCCGGCTGAAGACAGTAAGACTTGGAGCCGCCACCGAGCTCATTTCCAACTATGTGTTCGACGGCTGTCCGCTCACGGATCTTTATATCGACGCTCAATATCCGCCAGTGTGCAACAGCAACGCGCTGACCAGCACGCCCGACTTTCTGCCTACATGCACCTTGCACGTGCCCAAAGGCCGCAAAAATTTCTATAAGGCCGACGCGAGCTGGAAACGCTTCGGCACCATCGTAGAGGAATAGGCAGAGCAGACATTACCAACCTAAATTAAAATTTATGGCAATGAATACACCTGAAATAGAAGAGCTGAAACTGCTTATAGAACAAAAATACGGCAAGACTCTCAGCACAACTACCGACTTTGAGGAGTTTTCGGTGAGTCTTGGACACAAGACGGGGCAGAGTGTGTCGCCGTCGACACTCAAAAGACTTTGGGGATATGTCAACGACAGCCACAAGCCACGCATATACACACTAAATATATTGGCCCAGTATCTCGGCCATCTAAGTTTCGACGCCTTTGTGTCGTGGCTCAAGACGAGTACACGTTACAACTCGTCGTTCTTCAACGCCAAGCAGCTTATAAGCAGCGAACTCGATGCCGGCATGGAGGTAGAGATAGGCTGGAGCCCCAACCGGCTGGTGCGTCTGCGCTATCTTGGCGACAGCCGATATGAGGTAGAGTCGTCGCAGAACAGCAAGCTGATGCCCGGCGACAGCTTTATCACGGGATGCTTTATCAAGGATCAGCCGCTGTATCTGCCCTACATCGAGCGTCCCGACGGCCGCACGGCTCCTTTTTTGGCAGGCC
>HF992606.1:0-12469 GCA_000436695.1 Prevotella sp. CAG:1185
AACAACTATCACGCGAAATGTCGGATGAACCAGTAAAAAGCCTCTTCTTACAATGCAAAAGATGCCCTTTCGCATTGTAAAAGGCCGCCTTTCAGCATGTAAAAGCATACCTTTTGCGCGGCAGAATAAGCTTAATAGTTTATCCATACTATTGTATATGGCATGGTTTAATAATTTGTCGCCGGTTTAAGCATTATATGAAATAGCCATGCAGCTTATGCGTTTGTGTATTGTTTCCTTGATGATTTGTGTGCTTTTGTCATTGGCGTAAGGTTAATAAAAAATGTTCAGACTGCGGGAAGCCTGAACATTTTTTATTTTTTATAGCTTTTGGATTTAATCCTTTAAAGGATTCCAGCCTTGCGCTTTCAGCTCAAACTCGTTGTTGTCGCGTGTAACGAGCATGTGGCCAAACTCCTTCTTCGTTATATGTCCTATCAGTTTTACGTCCTCCATGTCCTCAATCTTCTCATGGTCGCCTATGGGTACGGTGAACAGCAGTTCGTAGTCTTCGCCGCCGTTGAGCGCGCACGTGGTTACGTTCATGTTCATCTCCTCAGCCATCACTGCCGTCTGATAGTCTATCGGGATGTTCTTTTCGTAAATTCTGCATCCGCAGTTGCTTTGGTTGCATATATGCAGCAGTTCGCTGCTCAGTCCGTCGCTTATGTCCATCATGGCCGTGGGGTGTATGTTGCGCTCGCGCAGTGCTTGCAGAATGTCGCCCCTTGCCTCAGGCTTTAGCTGGCGCTGCAGCAGATATTCCTTTCCGGCAAAATCTGGTTGGAAGTGGGCAAGCTCTTCAAGCGCGTGCTTGTCGTTCTTCTTCTTTGCCTCGTTCACCTGCTGATAGTAAACGCTCTTTTCGCGTTCGAGCAGTTGCAGTCCCATGTATGCCGCCCCGAGATCACCGCTGACGCATATCAGGTCGGTGTCTTTAGCGCCGTTTCTGTACACAATGTCCTCTTTGGCGCATTCGCCTATGCAAGTGATGCTTATGGCCATTCCGGTGTACGACGACGTTGTGTCGCCTCCGACAATGTCTACATTCCATTTGTCGCAGGCCATGCGCAGACCGCTGTAGAACATCTCCATGTCTTCAACCGTGAAGCGTTTGCTCAGCGCAATGCTTACAACGAGCTGGCGCGGTGTGCCGTTCATTGCAAATATGTCGCTTATGTTCACCATTGCCGACTTGTAGCCAAGGTGCTGCAGGTCGATGTATGTAAGGTCGAAGTGGACGCCCTCCATAAGCATGTCTGTCGTAACGAGCACTTCTTTGTCGGGATAGTGCATCACGGCGCAGTCGTCGCCTACGCCGTATATTGTCGATTCGTTTTTGGCCTTATATCCGTCCGTCAGGTGGCGTATAAGTCCAAATTCGCCAAGTTTCGCAATGTCTGTCATTATGCTTTCGGATTTTCTTGTTTGATGTTTAATTTTAATCCAAATCTGTTATTAGTATTCGGTCTGTATTTTTGCTTTATATTGAGCGGATTTTCGTTAGATATTTCGCAGCCTATAGCGGGCTATGTCAAGAATAATCCGGCTAAAAGGCGCCAATAGAAACAAAAAGACGGGCTAATAATGTGAACGCACAAAATAGATAAAGCTGTGTGCGGTCTGATTACAGATTAGGATTAAAGGAGTTAAGAAAACGCCTTGACGCAGTTTTCCCAACTCCTTATCTCTTGTTTGTTGTCCGCGCAGGTTATGCACGGTTAATCATCTCTCTCATTATCTCGGTCATCAGCGGCTGAGCCTTGTTGGCTGCAATCTGCACCTCTTCATGGCTAACCTCAACCGGGGTGTCCTCAAGTCCGAGGTCGGTTATTATGCTTATGCCGAATGTCTTTATTCCGCAATGGTGAGCCACGATAACCTCAGGCACAGTGCTCATGCCTACGGCGTCTCCGCCAAGGCGGTGATACATCTTGTATTCGGCAGGAGTCTCAAACGTAGGACCCTGTACGCCTACATATACGCCATGAACGACGCGTATGCCCTTTTCGGCAGCAATGGCGTCAGCCTCTGCAATGAGCTTTTTGTCGTAAGTCTCGTGCATATCCGGGAAGCGCGGGCCTGTGGGGAAGTTCTTTCCGCGCAGCGGATGCTCCGGGAAGAAGTTGATGTGGTCGGTTATTATCATCAGGTCGCCAATCTTAAACTCCGGGTTCATGCCTCCTGAAGCGTTGCTTACAAATAAGGTCTTTATGCCGAGTTCGTACATTATGCGTATTGGGAACGTAACTTCTTTCATGCTGTAGCCCTCATAATAGTGGAAACGTCCTTCCATTGCCATTATGTCAACGTTGCCGAGCTTGCCGAAAATCAGTTTTCCGGCATGTCCCTCAACTGTTGAAACGGGGAAGTTAGGTATTTCAGAATACGGAAACTCGTAGCTGTCAGTGATTTCTGAAGCTAATTGTCCGAGGCCTGTTCCCAGAATTATTGCTGTTTTTGGGCTTGTTGTCATCCTTTGCTTTAGCCAGGATGCTGTTTCTTGAATTTTTTCGTACATAACCAATTATTTTTTCATTAAATTCATTTTCCTGATCAAGCATAAACTTTATTCTTACGGGCAGCATATATATGTTCTGCCTTACTTCGTCAGAAAGTCCGTCCATGCCGTCCAGTCGTGAGTTGTCTTTTTCAGTTGTTATAATTATTTTAGGCGAAGGCATCTTGTCGAATGCCTCGTTGATGCGTTCGATGTCTCTCGCGGTAAACTGGTGATGGTCGCCGAAAGTCAGCGGCACAATGTTGTGCGCATAAGGCTTCAGGTCGTATATCATCTGCTTTGGCGATGCTATGCCAGTCAGCAGCAGCACGTTCTCCCTGTTGTCTTTGAGGCTTTTCAGCGTTTTGGTCTGTTTGCCGAACACGGCTTTCATGTCGTCATATTCGAGAGTAGAGAAGAACAGCTGCTGATACGGATACAGGTTCATTGCCTTTATTATCACTCGATACTCCATAGGCTTAAGATCTTTAGGGCATTTGGTGATAATAACGATGTCGGCCCTTGCCTTTCCGCTCTGCGGTTCGCGCAGTCGTCCGGCAGGCAGCAGCTTGTCGTAGATTATTAGTCGGTGATAGTCAACGAGCAGTATGTTGATGCCCGGTTTGACATATCTGTGCTGAAAGGCGTCGTCGAGCAGGATAACGTCGGTGTCTTTGGTTTCCTCATCTCCGGTTATACGGTCAATGCCGTGGCATCTGTTCTTGTCCACAGCCACGTATATGTCGCTGAATTTCTGCTTCATCTGATAAGGCTCGTCACCTATATCTCTCATGCCAGTGTCTTTTCCCGCAAGCACATATCCTTTGCCCTTGCGCTTGTATCCGCGGCTGAGCACAGCCACTTTGCCTTTGTCTTTAAGCAGTCTTATCAGATATTCCACATGAGGAGTCTTGCCTGAGCCTCCTACAGTTATGTTTCCTACCGATATAACCGGAATGTCGAAGCTGCGGCTTTTAAGAATACCGAGTTCAAAAAGCTGGTTGCGCACTCTCACGCCTAAACCGTAGAGCCAACTTAGAGGAAGCATCCATTCGTTTATTTTTATGAAGTCGCCTTCCATTCCTTTACTTTATTTTTTATTGTTTAAATTGTTTCTTGCAGGTGTTACGGCGGTGTTTGTGCACCTTCGCACCATTTTTTTATTTATCTTATGTTAAGTATGAACGGCAGTCGTGCCTGTACGGCGTTCTGCTTGTTGATGCTTCTTATGAGCATAAACGGCTCGTAATATTCTCCGAGGGTAAGTCTCAGCTGGCTGTCTATGTAGCTGCCCTGCGTGGCTTCGCTTAACAGCTGATCCATCCAGCTGCTCTTGCCCGGATAAGAAGTGGTGTGATATTCGTGCAGTTTAGCCAGACTTGCTGCCTTGTCTACAGCCTCGTCGAGTCCGCCGAGCTGGTCAACCAGCTTTATCTTGTATGCATCCTGACCGAGCCAAACGTGTCCCTGTGCAATCTTTTCAACCTGTGCAGTAGTAAGTTTGCGTCCTTCTGCCACACGTGAGCGGAACAGCTTGTAGCCGCGGTCGATATAGTTCTCGATGTATGCCATCTCTTCAGCGTTAAACGGACGCGCGGGAGTGCCCAGTCCGCTGTTCTTGTTGGTTTTCACCTCGTCAAACTTTATTCCGAGTTTCTGAGTCAGCAGTCCGCTGAAGTCGGGGAACATGCCGAATATACCTATACTTCCCGTAAGCGTTGTAGGCTCAGCCACAATCCAGTTGGCTCCGCTGCTGATATAATATCCGCCAGACGCAGCCATACCGCCCATTGAAACAACCACGGGTTTCTTCTTTTTCAGCATCTCGACATAGTGCCATATCTGTTCAGAAGCATAAGCGCTGCCGCCGCCGGAGTTGATGCGCAATACAACCGCCTTGACGTCATCATCGTCGGCAAGCTCCTGCAGGTCTTTACATACCTTGTTGCCCACAATGTTGTGTCCCTGGCTCATCATGCCCGTCTCTTCGCTGTCAACGATGTTTCCGTAAGCATAATAAACGGCGATCTCGTCGCCTTTGTCATTATTGTCCTTAAGAAGCTGCATTTGAGCGAGGTTGACTGTGTTGATGTCGCGTCCGGAATCTTTTTTCAGAAGCTGATTTATTTCAGCCTTTATTCCGTCGGTGTAAACCAGTTTGTCAACCATCTTACACCTCACGAGGTCTTTCGGGTCGTTAAATGTAATCAGTCTGTCGGCATAGGCATTGAGCGAGTCAACGCTTATGTTTCTGCTTTCAGACACGTCTTTGCATATATTCTGCCATGTGCCGGTGAGATATGCCGTAACCTGTTCGCGGTTAGGATCGCTCATCTTGTCGGCAGTAAACATTTCGGGGGCACTCTTGTATGCTCCCACTTTAGCCAGCTGCATCTTTACTCCGAACTTAGCCAGCATGTCTTTCAGAAATACAGGCTGCGAAGCCAGTCCGTGCCAGTCTACCTGTCCGCTCGGATTGAGCAGCACTTTGTCGGCAACTGATGCCACATAATATGTGCCTTGAGTGTATACGTCGCCGTAAGACACAATCCATTTGCCGCTCTTCTTGAAGTCTTTTAGAGCGTTGCGTATGGCCTGCAGCGAAGCATAAGAGTCGGCTCCGAACATTCCTGCCTCGATATATATACCCTTTATTTTGTCGTTTTTCTTTGCCTTTTTGATGGCATCCACTATGTCTTCAAGTCCTAAGTTGCCCACAGTGTTTCCGCTCAGCTTGTCCATAACGTTGTCTTCCGACCTTTCGTTGAGCATTCCCGACAGATTGAGCACCATGACCGAGTTGTCGCTTACGTCCTTTGCGCTGTTTTCAGATGCTATCATGCCTACTATGCATATAAAGCCGAATGCAACTGTCAGTATAGAAAAAATAATCAAGCCGACAACAGTGGCGGCCATGTATTTCAAAAAGTCCTTCATATAATATGCTTTACGTTTAAAAATTTCAGAAAAATGTTTTATTCAATGTCGTGTGGCCGGCTTTATGGCTGTTCTATATAACAGCGCATGCCGCATTGCCACTTACCACCTGCAAATATAAGCAATTTTATTTTATTTTGTCTGAAAACGTATGCAAAGTTTGACCGAATCGCCAAATATTATTATTTTCGCACTGATGAAACGTGCTATAATTATTGGAGCTTCTTCGGGCATAGGGCGCGAGGTTAGCAAAATATTGCTGGCAGAAGGCTGGAATATTGGTATTGCCGCAAGGCGTGAGGACAAATTGCTCGAGATAAAAGAACTTAATCCGGGCATGGTTGAGGTGTGTGCAATGGATGTTACCAAAAGGGATGCTCCGGGCAAACTGCTCGATCTTGTGGGCCGTATGGGCGGAGTAAATCTTTTTGTCTATTGTTCCGGCGTTGGACATCAGAATCCGCGCCTCGATTTAGGAACAGAACTTTCAACCGTTGATGTCAATGTTTTCGGCTTTACGCAGATGGTTGACACCATGTTTAACTATATGGCCGACAATCTCGGAGGCGACATTGCCGTTATTTCTTCAATAGCCGGTACTAAGGGACTCGGTGCTGCGCCGTGTTACAGCGCGTCGAAGGCATTTCAGAACAATTACATTCAGGCTCTTGAACAGCTGTCAAACATGCGTCATCTGCATATCAGGTTTACCGACATACGCCCCGGATTTGTTGATACACCGTTGCTTTCGGGCAGCGGACATTATCCTATGCTCATGGACAAGAAATATGTGGCGCGCCAGATTGTCAAGGCCGTTAAGGCTCATCGTCATGTCAAGATTATCGACTGGCGCTATAGCATAATGGTGTTCTTTTGGCGGCTGATACCGCGCAGGGTGTGGAGAAAGATGAATGTTACCAATAAAAAGATATAATTTCATTATGAAAATGTTGCGCCGAATATTATTGGTTGTGCTTGTTGTCGTGGCTGTTGCGTTAAAAGCTAATGCGGCAGGTGACACCTTTCCTGACGGAACGGCAATGCCTGCATGGTTTAACGACACTTCGCGTGTTGACATCGACACTCTCGGGCGTAAGTATGTCATAACCGAGTATGGTGTGAAAAGCGACTCTTCACTGTTGCAGACCGACGCAATTCAGCGCGTAATCGACCTTTCTGCGTCAGAGGGCGGGGGAGTGATAGTGGTGCCCGAAGGCACATTCCTCAGCGGTTCTCTGTTTTTCAGACAGGGCACTCATCTGCATATTTGCCGTGGCGGAGTGATCAAAGGCGTTGATGCAATAAAATATTATCCGCTTGTCAGGACCAGAATGGAGGGGCAGACGCTCAAATATTTTGCCGCTCTTATCAATGCCGACGGATTAGACGGCTTCACCATAACAGGCCCGGGAACGATAAACGGCAACGGACTGCGTTTCTGGGAGGAGTTTTGGATAAGGCGCAAGTTTAATCCCGACTGTACCAATCTTGAGGCTCTGCGTCCGCGTCTTGTATATCTGTCGCATTGCACCAACGTTCAGGTGCAGGACGTAAGACTGATAAACAGTGCGTTTTGGACTAATCATCTTTACCGCTGTAATCATGTTAAATACATCGGATGCTATATTTTTGCGCCTACTTCGGGCGTAAAGGCACCCAGCAGCGACGCCGTTGACATAGACTATTGTCACGACATACTGATAAGCGGATGCTATATGAGCGTCAACGACGACGCAGTTGTGCTGAAGGGAGGCAAGGGAACG
Source organism: Prevotella sp. CAG:1185 (assembly GCA_000436695.1). Classification (GTDB taxonomy): domain Bacteria; phylum Bacteroidota; class Bacteroidia; order Bacteroidales; family Bacteroidaceae; genus Prevotella. Next base: position 7,201 of record HF992606.1, read on the forward strand.
TTTGCCGATAAAGACCCTGACAATGGACCAAACTATAACGTTGTGGTGCAGAATTGCACTTATGGCAAGGTGCATGGCTGCCTGACGCTTGGAAGCGAGAGCCTTCATGACCGCAACATCGTTATGCGCCGCTGCACATTCAACAATGCCAACCGCGTGCTTTGGCTTAAGATGCGCCCCGACACTCCGCAACATTATGAATATGTGAGTCTTGATGATTTGAGCGGACATTGCGGAAGTTTTCTTGTTATACGTCCGTGGACTCAATTCTATAAGCCCGAACAGCGTGACGATATGCCGTTGTCAGTTTGCAACAATATATCTGTAAGCAATGTTGACGCTACGTGTGACAACTTTTTTGACGTAGGAACATCAGACAAATACCGGCTGACAGACTTCTCGTTTTTCAACTGCAATATCACTGACAGCACTAATGCTTTTGATAAAAACATGATTGATAATACAAAGATAAAGAATCTTGTTATAAACGGGAAAAAGCAGAAATGACATTAATTGTCGTTTTGTTATTGAATAAAACAACATGTAAGCGATTTGGAGAGATTGCTTGCATGTTGATTTTTTATAAGCTCTCATAACTGTGCTTTTTTGAAAAATATAATATTTCGTGCGGAAAATCGCCGGTTATCGTGTGCAATTGTAACGTCATAAAAGTCAGTAATCTACAGCGATTGTGTAAAAAGTGTGCATTCGGATAGCAATGAAATTGCATGAAAAACACGGCTTTTTGTGCTGAAAATCGCTGATAAATGCCCCGTAAAAGCATAGCTTTTGTGTCATAAAAGGCATGCTTTTGCACCATTAGCCAATAGCTCTTGGCTGAAAAACGCTCTAAAGCCATGTATGATGAGTTGATAAACGGCTTCTGATTTTCTGTTTCATCCTAAAATCTCGACATTCTTATTATGTCATATTGATGCATGATTTGATAAAACACAAACATCTTGAAAATAGGGCATCTATGATATATCCGGTAAAAAGTGCGTGAGGAATAATGAAAAACACATAAAGAATTATGCTGTATTGCTGTTCCGGCTCATTTGTTTAAGTTATAAATATTATGTGCAGTCATTCTGTATTTATGTGTCTTTTTGATTATTGTCAGTTAATGCTGTAACAGTTGCACATATTTATATATAAGGATGTCGGCGTATTTTATGTTGTTATATATCATGTGTCAGTATGCCAAATGTATATTTCCGACTGACACGTTTGTCATACACTGACAACCAAAGACTGACATTTTGACTTTTGGCACGCTTTTCGCTATTGTGTTTGCGGATGCTGAAGGCATCCATAATATAAAACGTATAAATAACAAGTTTAAATATAAAAATTATGAACATTAAACCATTAGCAGACAGAGTGCTGGTACTTCCTGCACCGGCAGAAGAAAAAATTGGTGGTATCATCATTCCTGATACAGCAAAAGAAAAACCATTACATGGCACTATCGTTGCTACGGGCAAAGGCACCAAAGATGAAGAAATGGTACTCAAAGAAGGTGACGAGGTTCTTTATGGTAAATATTCTGGAACAGAGCTCGAATATGAAGGCACAAAATATCTTATGATGCGCCAGAGCGATGTACTCGCTGTTATAGAGAAATAATATTTTCAACTTTATTAATTAAAAAACAAACCGTGGAGCAGTCGGAAAGCATTAAGACTGAAAAATGACTTTGAAATGCTGACAAGACGTGCTTCATTTATAAAATAAAAAATCATGGCTAAAGAAATAAAATTCGATACAGATGCCCGCGAACTCCTCAAAAGAGGTGTTGACCAGCTGGCAAACGCAGTAAAAGTAACACTTGGTCCTAAAGGCCGCAACGTTGTTATTGAGAAGAAGTTTGGTGCTCCTCAGATTACAAAAGACGGTGTAACCGTAGCTAAGGAGATTGAACTTTCTGATCATTTCGAGAACACTGGCGCACAGCTCGTAAAGAGCGTAGCAAGCAAGACTGGTGATGACGCTGGTGACGGTACTACAACAGCAACAATCCTTACACAGGCTATTGTTACAGAAGGACTGAAGAACGTTACAGCAGGTGCTAACCCAATGGACCTGAAACGTGGTATCGACAAGGCTGTTGCAGCTGTTGTTGATTACATCAAGAACAACGCAGAGCAGGTTGACGACAACTATGACAAGATAGAGCAGGTTGCCACAGTCAGCGCAAACAACGATCCTGAGATTGGTAAACTGTTGGCTGATGCAATGCGCAAGGTTTATAAGGATGGTGTTATCACTATCGAGGAAAGCAAGAGCCGCGACACACACATCGGTGTTGTTGAGGGTATGCAGTTCGACCGTGGCTATCTGAGCGGATATTTCGTAACAGACGCTGACAAGATGGAATGTGTAATGGAGAATCCTTACATCCTTATCTATGACAAGAAGATCAGCAACCTGAAGGATTTCTTGCCTATCCTGCAGCCTGCAGCCGAGAGCGGACGTCCATTGCTCGTTATAGCTGAGGATGTTGATTCAGAGGCTCTTACAACATTGGTTGTAAACCGTCTGCGCAGCAACTTGAAGATTTGCGCTGTTAAGGCTCCTGGATTTGGCGACCGTCGTAAGGCAATGCTCGAGGATATCGCAGTATTGACTGGCGGACTTGTAATCAGCGAGGATAAAGGCTTGAAACTTGAGCAGGCTACTCTCGAGATGCTTGGTACTTGCGACAAGGTTGTTGTTTCTAAGGACAATACAACTATCGTAAACGGTGCCGGTGACAAACAGCTTATTGCTGACCGTGTTGCTCAGATAAAGAACGAGATAGCAAACACAACAAGCAGCTATGACAAAGAGAAGCTGCAGGAGCGTCTGGCTAAGTTGGCCGGTGGCGTTGCAGTACTCTATGTAGGTGCTAACAGCGAGGTTGAGATGAAAGAGAAGAAAGACCGTGTTGACGATGCTCTTTGCGCTACACGTGCCGCTATCGAGGAAGGTGTTGTTGCCGGAGGTGGTACAACATACATCCGTGCTCTCGAAGGTCTGAAAGACGTTAAAGGTGACAATGCCGACGAGCAGACCGGTATCAACATCGTTGAGCGTGCAATAGAGGAGCCTCTCCGCCAGATTGTCGCAAATGCCGGTGGCGAGGGTGCTGTAGTTGTACAGAAGGTAAGAGAAGGCGAAGGCGACTTCGGTTACAATGCACGTACAGGTGTTTACGAGGATATGCGTAAGGCCGGTGTCATTGATCCTGCAAAGGTTGCCCGTGTAGCTCTTGAGAACGCTGCTTCAATAGCTGGAATGTTCCTGACAACAGAGTGCCTGATTGTTGACAAACCTGAGGAGAAACCTCAGATGCCTATGGGCGCTCCTGGAATGGGCGGAATGATGTAATTTGTAAACTACAAATATCAAAATAGGAGGCTGCTCGATGAGTAGCCTCTTTTTTTTATGCTATAGACATGTTTTTGTGCATTTTTTTTGAAAAAAGTTTTGTCACAAATTATAAAATGTCTATATTTGCATGTCAACAGATAGATACGTTATGGATAAAGATCCTAAAGTAGATATTTTTTTGATTTGTTTTAGTAGATTAGTTTTTAAGTAGTTTGTTTTTTGAAAATCGCTTGTCGTGACGACATGCGATTTTTTTTATGTCCTTACGTTTGTCAAAAATAAACACCATTATTTCATATTGTCTTTGATTTTGCTTATCTTTGCACCGAATGTTATTCGGCTATAGCATCTTAGCCCCGTTTGTTGAGGCTGCGTGATGGTTGTCGGGCAGGTTTTCGCCGTTGGGCGGGCTGATGTTCTGACGCACTTTCAGCCCTGTAGATTAGTTTGGCATAAGCTGATGGCCGGGTTAGTTTCGAGTCAAGAAAAATACTTTATGGACATTAAGGATTTTAAAATAAAGAAGTCGCAGTGGGTTATCTTCATTTTGATTGCAGCCGGACTGATGTTCCTTACAGAGTCGTTGCTTATGTCTCTCGGAATAATGCTGCTGCTTATAGTGTTGGATTTTGTCCTTGCCGAGTATATCGGAAAGAAACGGGGCGACGAAGAAGATAAAATGTTTTGACGTCATGCAAAAACTGTTAGAGCTATATAAACAATGGAACGGCTCAGAGCCGGTCAGTGCGGAGAAGCTGCCACTTGCAGGAAGCAACCGCGAATATTACAGAATTACGGGCGATGACGGAAGCTCTGTCATCGGAGCCATAGGCACGAGCCGCGACGAGAATCACGCCTTTATATATCTTTCGGGACATTTTCGCAAGCGCCAGTTGCCCGTTCCGCGCATATTGGCAGTGTCGGACGACGAACTGAGATATTTACAGGAAGACCTCGGGCGCGTGTCATTGTATAATGCAATCAGCGGCGGACGCGAAGCCGGCGGCAGATACAACCAAAAGGAGAAGCAACTGCTGATAAACACCATAAAGGAACTGCCAAACATACAGATACGCGGCGCGCGTGGACTAGACTGGTCGAACTGCTATCCGCAGCCCGAATTTGACGAGAACAGCGTGCTCTTCGACCTTAATTATTTTAAGTACTGTTTTCTTAAACCCACGGAGCTTGATTTTCACGAACTGAAGCTTGAGGCAAACTTCAGACTTTTCGCAAAAGACCTTGTTGCCGAAAAGACAGACAGCTTTATGTACCGCGACTTTCAGGCGCGCAACATAATGCTTGACGCTTCAGGACATCCTTATTTTATCGACTATCAGGGCGGACGCAAGGGACCTTATTATTACGACCTGGCTTCGTTCCTGTGGCAGGCATCGGCAAAATATCCTCATAAACTGCGCCGCGAACTGACATACGAATATTATAATTCGCTGAAAAACTATACCGAAGTGCCCTCAGTAAGACATTTTGTTGAGCGTCTGAGCCTGTTTGTGCTTTTCCGCACTCTCCAGGTGCTCGGTGCTTACGGATTCAGAGGATACTTTGAGCGCAAGAAACATTTTATTGACAGCATTCCGCCGGCAATACAGAACCTGCGCGAGATGCTTGATTTAAATGTGTTTACATATCCATATCTCATGGACATGCTGAAGCGTCTGACAGAACTTCCGCGCTTTGCCTCTATCGAAGAGCCTGCGCTGAGCCGTGCCGACGGACTGAAAGTGTCAGACAGCAAGGTGTTTGCGGCACATCCTTCAGACGGACCGGCAACATTCTCTAAATATGACAACAAGGGTCCGCTTGTGGTTCGTGTCTACAGTTTCTCTTATCACAAGGGAATACCTGAAGACGAGTCGGGCAACGGCGGCGGTTA
>HF992606.1:12544-31339 GCA_000436695.1 Prevotella sp. CAG:1185
CCGTATAAGAAACTTACGGGACTTGACGAACCCGTTATACGTTTCCTTGAGGATGATGGAGAGATACTGACATTCCTTGACAGCGTTTATAAACTTGCCGACGCTCATGTGCGCCGCTATATCCAGCGCGGATTCACAAACTTGATGTTCTGTTTCGGATGTACAGGCGGACAGCACCGCAGCGTGTATTCGGCGCAGCATCTGGCTGAACATCTCAACAAGAAATTCGGCATTGAGGTGCACATCATTCACAGAGAACAAAACATAACACAGACGCTTGAGGCGTTGAAATGAAATAAAAACTCAAAAAATATGCTTAAGATGCAGGCTATGATATTTGCAGCCGGACTGGGCACAAGGCTCAAACCGCTTACCGACACAATGCCGAAAGCACTTGTAAGGGTGGGGGGCAAGCCGCTGATAGAGCGCGTTATTGAAAAGCTGAAAGGTGCCGGAGCCGACCGCATAGTGGTTAATGTTCATCATTTTGCATCACAGATTGTCGACTATCTGAAAGACAATGCCAATTTCGGTACGGACATCAGAGTGTCTGACGAGACTGACAAACTGCTCGACACGGGCGGAGGCATAAAGAAAGCCGCACCGCTGTTTGATGCCGACAGGCCTGTGCTGATACACAATGTTGACATATTGAGCAATGTAGATCTTGCTCACCTCTACGCCATGCACGGCGACTGTGCTGCGACGCTTGTTGTAAGCAGCCGCAAGACAAAGCGCTATCTGCTCTTTGACGACGACATGAGGCTGAAAGGATGGACAAACATTGAGACGGGCGAGGTTAGAAGTCCTTACCCCGACCTGAAGGTTGCCGACTGCCATATGCTGGCATTTTCGGGCATACATGTCATTTCGCCGTCGATGTTCAGGCTTATGGATGATTTTCCCGATAAGTTCGGCATAATAGACTTTTATCTTAAAGTGTGCGACAAAGTGGTGATAAAAGGATATAATAAATCCGACCTAAAACTTATGGATGTAGGAAAACTTGACACACTTGCAGAAGCAGAAAATTTTATAAACCAATTATAATAATATGCAACAGAAAATTATTATTCTCGATTTTGGTTCACAAACCACACAGCTGATAGGCCGTAGAGTGCGTGAGCTCGACACGTTTTGCGAAATCTTGCCTTACAACAAGTTTCCGAAAGACGACAGCGACGTTATCGGTGTGATTCTGAGCGGATCGCCCTATTCTGTTCATGATGAAGAGGCCTTCAAGGTAGACCTCAGTCAGTTTGTAGGCAAATATCCTGTGCTCGGCATCTGCTATGGTGCGCAGTTTATTGCCAATTCTAACGGCGGAAAGGTTGAAAAGACCGGCACACGTGAGTATGGACGTGCCAACTTGAAGACTTTCGATGCTGATAACGCTCTGTTTAAAGGCTTCGAAGAGAACTCTCAGGTATGGATGAGTCACGGCGACACCATCACGGCAATACCGGCCGACTGCCATGTAATTGCTTCAACTGCCGACGTTAAGTATGCCGCTTATGCAAGCGACACCAACCCATTGTGGGCTGTTCAGTTCCACCCCGAAGTGTTCCACACAACACAGGGCAAGCTGTTGCTCAAGAACTTTGTTGTTGACATTTGCGGAAGCAAGCAGCAGTGGAGTCCCGCTTCATTCGTAGATTCTACGGTGAGCGAGCTTAAGGAGCAGTTGGGCAACGACCGCGTAATCCTCGGTCTGAGCGGCGGTGTAGACTCTTCGGTTTGTGCTACATTGCTTAACCGTGCCATCGGAAAGAACCTTACATGTATCTTCGTTGACCACGGAATGTTGCGCAAGAACGAGTTCCAGAAGGTTATGGAGGCATATCAGGGACTCGGACTCAACGTTATCGGTGTTGACGCAAGCGAAAAATTCTTTAAAGACCTTGAAGGCGTTACCGACCCGGAGAAGAAACGCAAGATTATAGGCCGCGACTTTGTTGAGGTGTTCAATGCCGAGGCAAAGAAGATAACCGACGCAAAATGGCTCGCACAGGGCACAATCTATCCCGACCGCATTGAGAGTCTGAGCATAACAGGTATGGTTATCAAGAGCCATCACAACGTTGGCGGACTGCCTGAGGAGATGCACTTGCAGCTCTGCGAGCCGCTGAAGTGGCTGGGGGGTGCAGCTCTGCGAGCCGCTGAAGTGGCTGTTTAAGGACGAAGTGCGCCGCGTAGGTTATGAGCTTGGCATGCCCGAGCGACTCATCAAGCGCCATCCGTTCCCCGGACCGGGTCTTGCAGTTCGTATTCTCGGCGACATCACACGCGAGAAAGTGCGCATACTTCAGGATGCCGACGACATATATATCGAGGCTATGCACAACTATATCTGTGAAGACGGCGAATGTCTGTACGACAAGGTTTGGCAGGCAGGAACGGTGCTTCTTTCTACGATACGCAGCGTGGGAGTCATGGGCGACGAGCGCACTTACGAGCATCCTGTGGCTTTGCGTGCCGTAACGAGCACAGACGCCATGACAGCCGACTGGGCACATCTGCCTTACGACTTTATGGCTAAGGTTTCTAACGAGATTATTAATAAGGTGAAAGGCGTTAACCGCGTTTGCTATGACATCTCGTCAAAACCGCCTTCGACAATCGAATGGGAGTAACCACTTTAGTATTACCTGAATTAACTGGTGCGTTAAGCGCCATATATATAATAAGGTATAAGGGGCAAATGCTTGTATGGCATTTGCCCTTTTTCGCTTTTTAATGATAATTGCTTTGTTATAATTAAACCGTATTTTATTTTATAAAAAACTCATCACTCGTCACAAATACTCTTAACGAGTTGATAATCAGTCGTTTATGCTGTGATGAGTTGAATTCGCAACTCATCACGGCCAGATGCGTAAATCATGCGTGATGAGTCTGAAATATAACTCGTCACTCCGTAAGTGTCTATTATTCAGTGGATTACATCCTGATGTGACGAGTGATGAGTCTATTGTAAAAAGTTTTTTTGTTTTTTGGATATTGATATTTCATTCTTCCGTCAACTCTCTTTCACATTATGATTTGCCCTCTTTTGTCATATAAAAGCATACCTTTTACATCATGAAATGCCACCTTTTGCAATGTAAAAGCATGCCTTTTAGATCATAAAAGATACGCTTTTATAATGTCATTGTGTTCTGTATTCATTTTTAATATGTCATATTAATATGCCTGAAACAGCGTGAAAGTAGTATAATTGTTAATATTACATTTTGCCATTTATGCATAAAACAATTATATTTGTAATTACAATCGGGTTTAAAATTTAACTTTATGCTTGCTGTCAGACTTTTGTTTAGTCTTGTTTTGATGTCGGTGTGTGTAGGTTTGCATGCGCAGATTTCAGGCGTAGTCTTTGATATGGAGACCCGTCGCCAGATAGCCGGCGTAAAGGTTTACATCAATCCCAAGGGAACAGCCATTACCGATTCTCATGGCCGCTTTGTAATTAATCAGCCATGTAACGGCGTAACATTTTCGCATGTCAGCTACGAGAGCAGAGCCTACAGCCGAAAGGAACTGTGCGACACAATATGGCTCATGCCAAAACTTCACCGGCTTGACGAGGTTGTGGTAACTGCTCAGGGACCTAAGATGTGTGTCAGAAAGGGAGAAGTGTCTAAATATGCAAGTCAGTTTAAAGCCCCGAAGGGGTTATTTACGTTTGATGTTTCCAATATGTTTGATTTCAAAGGACATAAAAATAAGAAGCGACGTGAACGTATAGAGAAGATTTTAAAAGATTATTAAGTGTCTGAGCTAAAATAAAAAGAGGCGTTGTTTTTTAAACTACTATGTCTTTCTCATTTTTACAGCGTGACAATATTGCTTTCTGTTGATGAATCTTTTCCTGTAAATCAATGATAATATCCTCGGCTTGCGTTTATTGATTTGCGGTCAGTTCTGATTCTATATTTTATTTATATGTCGTATTAATGTGCCTGAAACAACGTGAAAGTAGTATAATTGTTTATGTGACATTTTGCCGTTTATATGTAAAACAATTATATTTGTAATTATAATCGGGTTTGAAATTTAACTTTATGCTTGCTGTCAGACTTTTGTTTAGTCTTGTTTTGATGTCGGTGTGTGTAGTTATGCACGCGCAGATTTCGGGCGTAGTCTTTGATATGGAGACGCGTCGTCAGATATCCGGCGTAAGGATTTACATCAATCCTAAGGGAACAGCTATTACCGATACTCATGGCCGCTTTGTAATTAATCAGCCATGTAACGGTGTGACATTTTCGCATGTCAGCTACGAAAGCAGAGCCTACAGCCGAAAGGAACTGTGCGACACAATATGGCTCATGCCAAAACTTCACCGGCTTGACGAGGTTGTGGTAACTGCCCAGGGACCAAAGATGTGTGTCAGTAAGGAAGAAGTGGCTAAATATGCAAGTCAGTTTAGTGGTAAACCTCCTTCAGGTTTTAGTTTCCTTGATTTGTTTAACTTTAGGGGACACAAACTTGAGAAGAGGCATAAGCGTATAGCAAAAATATTGAAGGACTATTGACATATATATAAAAAGAGACGAAGTTAATTTTTTTAACTCCGTCTCTTTTCATCATTATAACGTAACTATATTATTTATTATTGATGAATTTTTTTCCGTTCTGAATAAGAATGCCTTTAGTGCCCTTGCTTACACGCTGACCTGCGAGGTTGTATACAGGAGCATTTGCGTCAGCTTTGTCTGCTGTAAGGTCGCTGATGCCTGTAGTGCCGTTTGTAGTAAAGATGAATCCGTAGAAACTCATCTTAGATCCTTTCATGTAAAGATAATACGTACTGTTTGCCTTAACGTCAAAGTTTACATATCCGTAGAATTTTTCTGCGAGAGTGTTATCTTCTGCAAGTTCAACAGTTTCACCGTTTTTGTTCACCAGAGTGAAGTCTGTTCCTGGTGTCATGTATGCACCGTCGCATACTACATAGAATCCTTTGCCGTTGCCAATAACAGCTCCTACTTTTAATGAACCGTCGACAGCAGGCTTGAATTCATAGTATGTACCTGAAACGGGTGTTATGCCGTCTTCTCCAAAAGAAGCATTGCTGTTTCCTTGTGTATAAGCTACAAATTCAGGTAAATTAGTGTTGCTCTTGTTTTCTTTGAATCCGGTTCCAAGTGTAACGGTAATATTAGGAACATCTGTTATTACCATGTTGTCTTCAGGGGTTGAACCGTCATCCGGGATTGCATAGGTTCCTTGAGCATTGGCGCATACTGCCATGAAAGCAGCTGCCACAAGAGTAAAGATTTTTTTCATAAGACTTAAATTTTATAGTTAATAATTTGATTTGTTTATAATTATGTCGTTTGCAACGATTTCATAGTTTGATAATGCAAAGGTAATAATTAAATTCAAATAAATACTTGTCTTGAGATAAAATATTTGCATATATACTCATATTATTGTTAATTTAGCTGTTTTAAGTTTTGTTCGTTTTGCATTGATTTGGTCGTTTGAACCGTAAATTCTTGCATGCTGATGTTGAATAATAAAAAGAGATTATATGTTGATTTTTATGTTTTGTAAAATGATTTTGCATTTTTTCTTTTTATTTAGTTGTAATATGCCATTTTATTTTTATCTTTGCACTTGTACAAACGACTTACTAAATCGTACTAATTAAAATAATTTACTAAAATAATTAACTAACCTATTTAAAAATGAGAAAATCGTTACAAAAAATGACTCTCATGTGTCTTTTTATGCTTGTTGCTATGGTAACCAAAGCACAAGACGTAACGGCATTATGGGATTTTCAGAACAGAGTTCCTGCATCTTTGGCTGACGTGGCTTTACAGGGCACTACCGGGGAAGTAGAATCGACAGTTGACGGCGTAAAACTTTATGTTGATGCCACAAACGGAAAATTTAATGTTAAGGATCGTGCTTCTGACGCACAAGTTAATCCCGGCACGATAATCCGTGTACCTGTAAAATCGGCAAAAGACATTGTCACTGTAACTTCATATCCGAATTATCATAACTACACCGTTGGAGGCATTGAGGCTACTGCTGATGTTACGGAGCATAAGGCTACTACAGATGAGGTGTCTGCCGGATATGTTGATATCGTGGTTACAGGCAGTTGCTACCTTTATAATATTAAGGTACAGTTTGTATCAAATATTCAGACAAAGGAACTTTATTCTACAGATTTTTCTGAGTGGACCTATGTCAAGGCTTCTGCAGTAGAGACTGAGGTGCATAATGCAACTACAAAATACAGCCATGAGAACATAGCTTTCTCTGTTTATAACACTAATGTGGCTCCAAATCCAGATGAAATAGGTATTGATTGGAGTAAGTTTGACAAAGATTTGGTAGGCGGAACATTGCAGGCAGAGAAGAATGGCGGTTCGTATATCGTTACTTCTGCGCTGGCTTCAGTTACAAAAGTTACTTTTGTTCATGGAGCAACAGGCGGCAATCGCGGATGGTCGCTTTGGGCAAAAGGCGACGGTGATGCTGACTGGGTGCAGATAACCACAACTGCTGCAAGTCCTGCAGGATGGTGTGAGGTGTCTGCAGATGTAAACCGTACAAACTGTCAGCTTAAATTTACTAATCTGGCCGATGCTCAGAACGCATATTTGTTCCGTCTTGGCATTTATGGCAGTGTAGACATGTCTCTCACTCCGGCTTTAGGCTCATTCTCATACAATGGTGAGAAATATAATGCAGCAGACATATTTGCAGAAAGCGAGGAAGGCTTGCAGACTGCAACCATTGAAGTTGCTAATGCTACTCCGCTTCCTTCTGCAGAGAATCCTGTCATAGATATTGTTTGTGACAATGGTGAACTTGACGGTGACGTAATTTATGAAACTGTAGGTGAGACATCTGTTATTACAATGAAGGTTAAGGCTAATGACGACGTTATGACTTATAAGGTTACATTTGTTCATAAACCTTATTTCACTCTTACATATTATAATGTAGACGGAAGTGTGCTCGAAAATTCTCAGAAAGTTGAGAAGGATGCCAAGATTGCTACATTGAGAAATGACGAAGGCGTTACTGTTGCTGAAGGCAAAAAATTCCGCGGATGGTATGTAGAGACTGACGGAGGACGCAAATATTCTGTTGATGACGTTGTTACGTCTGACTTGAATCTTTATGCCGGCGTTACTGACATTGAGACAGAAAGCACTTCTGCACGTTATACATTTAATCTTACTGACGAGTATTTCTATGATGAAGACCATGAGGCTTTCAATGCAGAGAATGCAGGCTTCCATGACTCTACACACGGATGGACTTTAGAGTCAAACGGAAAAATCGACTTGCTCGTCGGAGGTCATGCTTATATCATAGCTACATTGTGCCGTTACAGCAAGCAAGATGCTACACTCACTCTCTATGATGCTGAAGGCAATGAGGTGTCAACTGTTCCCGGTTATGATTCTACCGACGGCAAGAGCGTTATGCTTGAATATAAAGGAGCTGCCGGAACTGTTACTCTGAAATCGAGCAATGAGGTTTATCTTCACAAACTGGTTATAGCCAATGTTGAAGGTTCACCAATCGAGAAGAACGAACAGGGATATTATGTTGTTAAGGCAAACGACGGTGGCAACTTCCTTACCACACTTGAAATTGCTAATGCCACATCTTCTTCAGACAAGCGTACTTATGTATTTGTTCCTGATGGAACTTACGATCTTGGCAATGCTGTGCTTACACCGATCTCAGGAAACAACATCTCTATTATCGGTCAGAGCATGGATAACACTATTATTGTCAATGAGGCTGAACAGGAGGGTATTGGAGTTTCGGCAACATTATATATTACCGGTCAGAATACATATCTGCAGGATCTCACACTGAAGAATGCTTACGACTATTACAAACCGGGATTTGCAGGCCGTGCAGTAGTTATCCAGGATAAGGGTAGCCACACAATATGCAAGAATGTGCGTATGTTGTCTTATCAGGACACATATTATTCTAACAGTGATTCACACTTCTATTTCGAGAATTCTGACATACACGGAACTGTTGACTTCATCTGCGGTGAAGGTGATGTGTTCTTCAACAACTGTACTCTTACCGTAGAGCCACGTAATGCCGATGGTTCAGGTGAATGTACTCTTACTGCTCCATCTACAAATAATACTAAGTATGGCTATGTGTTCAGCGGATGTACGATAGACAGCAAGGCCGAGAAGTTTAATTACGGCCGTGCATGGAACAACACTCCGCGCTGTGCTTACATTAACACAACTTTGCTGCAGCCCGAAAAGCTTAACTCTAACAGATGGACTCTCGGTGGAATGAACGTGCCGGCAGACAAATTTGTTGAGTATAACACTATGGATGCAAGCGGAAAAGTAATCTCACCGTCATCTTATGTATGTACTTTCACAAAGGACAGCAAGAAGAACACTTATGAGACAATACTTACTGCTGACGAGGCTGACACCTACTCGCTCGATAATCTGTCTAAGGCATGGAACTGGTATCCTGCAACATATACCGCACAGAAGAGCATGAACTTGCTGAAGGCCGACGGCAACAAGCTGACATGGGATGCTGTTGATGGCGCTTTGGCTTATGCAGTGTTCAGAAATGGCACATTTGTAGGAATGACAACCACAGAGTCTTATGATATCACTGAAGGAACAGCTTCTGAATACATCGTGCGTGCAGCCAACGAGTGTGGCGGATTCGGTCAGGGAGCGAGCATGACAACTGCTATTTCTGATACTTTTGCCGACAATGCCGATATCATGCAGACATCTTATTATAATGTTCAGGGTGTTCGTGTAAATAATTCTTATAAGGGAATTGTTATTAAAGTCGACACTTTGAAAGACGGAAAAAAGGTGGCTACAAAGATTATGCGATAGTTATATAGTGAGTTTAAAATATGTAGGTTTGCGGATGTTTCTCTTCTGGGGGGGCATCCGCTTTTTTGTAGTCAGGTGATGCCGGGCTTTTATCAATACACAAAGGGTAATTTGGGCATTTAAAAATTTTTATTTAAAAATAAAGATTTTATTTTGTAATATTTGATTTTTTAGTATCTTTGCACAATAAACTATCAAACTTATAAAAACTAATATCAAAAAACAAGGTCAAAGCAAGGTAATTTGTTGTTTTTAGAACCTTTATTATGCGATATAAAGTGTGTAAGGATCAAGCGCTTAGCTGTTTTGATCATGCTATATCTGCGCAATTCATGGTGGTTTTGTGACATTACGAATTTATTTTTTATTATTTAATTAAATTAATAACATTTATGTCTGGTAATTTGAAAACTTTTCGAATTGTGCTTTTAGTGCTTTTCACTTTTGTGGTGAGCAGCATTTCTGCGCAAACAGTTAAAGGTAATGTGAAGGACACCAATGGTGAACCCATCATCGGTGTTACGGTCCAGGAGAAAGGCACGAAGAATGTCGCCGTGACAGATCTTGACGGAAATTTCTCTATTAAAACAACCGGCGACGGACAGTTACAGTTTTCATACATCGGTATGAAGGCTAAGACTGTAAATGCTGCCGGAAAATCAAACATCAACGTTGTACTTGAAGATGAGGCAACAAATCTTGATGACGTTGTCGTTATCGGTTATGGTACGGTTAAGAAAAGAGACTTGACTGGTTCTGTTGCATCAGTTAGTGCTGAAGACATCGCAAACATTCCTGTTTCAAGCGTAAGCGAGGCTATGACAGGTAAAATGGCCGGTGTTAACATCACAACAACAGAAGGTTCTCCTGATGCCGACATCAAGATTCGTGTGCGTGGTGGAGGTTCTTTGTCTCAGGACAACTCACCTCTTTATATAGTAGACGGTTTCCCTGTTGAGAGCATCAGCGACATCGCACCCAGTGAAATTCAGAGCATCGACGTATTGAAGGATGCTTCGTCTACTGCTATTTATGGTGCGCGTGGTGCAAACGGTGTAATCATCGTTACAACAAAGAGCGGTAAAGAGGGTAAGACTCAGGTTAACTTCAATGCATCTCTGGGATGGAAGAAGGTTACTAAGCTTATCAAGACAATGGATCCTTACAACTATGCATATTATCAGTATGAACTTGGTAATGATGCTTACGGAAACTATGATGACCTTGATATCTGGAAGTCAATCGAAGGACGTGATTATCAGGATGAACTCTTCGGACGTACAGGTCTGCAGAAACAGTATAATGTTAACGTCAGTGGAGGTTCAAAAGAAATCAAATATAATGTAGGTTTCTCTCACAACGATGAAAAGAGCATCATGCTCGGTTCTGGTTATGCCAAGAACAACATTAATGCAAAGATTAATGCTACACTGAATAAGTGGTTGACTCTTGATTTCAACGGCCGTATGGCATTTACCAAACTTAAAGGTCTTAATGGTGGTGCCGATACTAACGAAAGCAACGCTGCTAACTCTGCTGTTGCCAACTCTGTAAAATGGAACCCCGTAGAAGCTCTCGTTTCTGTTGATGATGACGGCGAGAACGACTCTAACACACGTCGTAATCCTGTAGAGCGTATAACAGATACATATAAATATCAGGAGCGTTTCTCTCAGAACTATAATGTCGGCTTGAACTGGAAACCTTTCAAAGGTCTTACTTTCCGTTCTGAGTTCGGTTACGGATGGAAATATAACAACACAGACCAGGTTTGGGGATCAAGAGCTGTCACTAACTCTAAGTATGGTTTCAACGGACAGCCTCAGGCTATGTTTGTTCGCCTTGAGAATAAAAACTGGCGTAATGCCAACACTCTTACATACGAGAATAAAAAATTGTTCGGCGGACGCGACCAGTTGAATGTAATGATTGGTCAGGAGTGGAGCAGTTCACAGGATGTTACACGTACAAACGTTTCTGTTGCTTTCCCGACATCAATGACTATTAATGAGGTGCTGGCTAATACTGCTGCCGGTACAGCTCTTCCTAACGAAGGTGATATTGAGGCTCAGGAAAATATTCTTTCATACTTTGGCCGTATCAATTATACAATGGCTGACAAGTATTTGGCAACATTCACACTCCGTGCCGATGGTTCAAGTAAGTTTGGCAAAGATCATCGTTGGGGATGGTTCCCTTCACTTGCTTTGGCATGGCGCTTGTCTGAGGAAAACTTCATGAAGAGCACTGCAAGCTGGCTTTCTAACTTGAAACTCCGTCTGAGTTTTGGTACAGCCGGTAACAACCGTATCGATTCAGGACTTCTTGAACCATTGTATTCAATGGCTTCAAATACATCAAAGGCTCCTGAGTTTGGTGGCGTAACAAGTTCAATGCTTGAGCATGGAACATCTCTTTACAATCCTGATTTGAAGTGGGAAACTACTGTAACACGTAACTTTGGTCTTGACTTTGGCTTCTGGAACAACAGAATCAGCGGTACATTGGATTTCTACTGGAATACAACCAAAGACCTTCTTATGGAAACTGTCATACCTTCAAGCACTGGATATAAGACTCAGTTCCAGAACTTTGGTAAGACATCAAACAAGGGTGTTGAGTTTGCTGTCAACGCAGTGCTTGTTGACAAGAAAAATTTTGGCTTGAATTTCAACTTCAACATATCTTACAACCGCAACAAGATTGAGGAACTTAACAGCGGTAGTCCTTGGCAAAGCTCAAACTGGAGTGGAAAGACTCTTGAGCAGTATGAAGACTTCCGTGTCGTTGCCGGTGGACGTCTTGGTGAACTTTGGGGATATAAGACAAATGGTTATTATACCGTATATGACCCGAATACAGGTAAAGGCGACCTCGTGCTGAACGCTAATGGAACATGGTCACTGCGTGACGGAATGAAAGACAACAGCTACAGTCTCTTCGGCGGACTCTATCCTGGCGTTATAAAGGTGCAGGTTGACGAGAATGGTGATCCTATCAAGCAGCGTCTCGGTAATACAGTTGCTCCTACAACTGGTGGTTTCGGATTTGACGGCCGTATAGGTAATTTCGATTTCAACGTATTCTTCAACTATTCTCTCGGCAACAAGCTTGTTAACGGTACAAAACTTGCTAACTCATTCTATTCTGGTTCAAGCAAGAACTATAACCTTATAGCTGATTTCAATCTTGATAACCGTTATACATGGATTGACCCTGCAACAGGTCTCAACTTAGGCCGTCCTTCAATAGGAACTATTACAGCTTACGGAAGTGTTGAGGCTGTTATGGCACGCCTGAACGAACTTAACCAGGGTAAGACAATGTACAATCCTGCCGGCGTAACAAAGATGTATCTCATCGACTATGCTGTTGAGGATGCTTCATTCTTGCGTGTACAGAATATAACAGTAGGTTACACTCTTCCCAAGAAATGGGTTAAATCTATGCACATAGAGAATATCAGAATCTATTTCACAGGATACAACCTCTTCTGCATAACAGGATATGACGGCTATGATCCTGAAGTAGATACCAGCAGCAAGAAAACTCCTATGTGCCCGGGTATCGACTATGCGGCATATCCTAAGAGCCGTACGTTTGTAGGTGGTATTAATGTAACATTCTAAATTTTAAGATCACAACAATTATGAAAAAAATATTTTCAATAATGGCGCTGTCTGCAGGTCTCTTAGGTTTGGCTTCCTGCTCTGATTTCCTCGATCAGGATTCTCCTTCAGATATGTCGTCTACAACAGTATATAATTCAACATATTACACAAGTCTGCGTGTTAATAAAATCTATGGTGGATTGGGACAGGATCGTACCTATTCACAGGATTTCATAACAAAGGCGAACATAAACAGTGATATTGAGTTGGTTGACGGATTGGGAAATGACGCTTATCTTTCAAACGAGCGTGGCGTTTGCAATTATAATTTCTCTGCTGGTTGGTCGACAATTGCTGACGAGTGGACTGCCATGTATGGAATTATTGAAGACGCCAACGACGTAATCGAAGGTGTACGCACAAGTCCTCTGTTTGACAAGAACAATTCTTCTTATGAAGAGATGGCCCGTTATCTCGGTGAGGCCCTCACTCTTAGAGCAATGGTATATTTTGACATGTTGCGCTATTGGGGTGATATTCCATTGAAGCTTGAAACTTCTAATCCGGATCTGAGCAATGCCTTTATGGCAAAGACTGACCGTGATGTCATCATGGATACTCTTATGACCGACCTTGACGAGGCTATTAACTATCTGCCTTGGGCTGGTGAAGACGGATATACAACAGAACATGTTACTAAGGGATATGCTCATGCACTGCTTGCGCAGATAGCTATGACACGTGCCGGTTACGTTATCCGTGAGAAGGCAAAAGACGGATATGAAACAGCGTCTTATTCTGATGCCGTTTATCCTACTCAGCGTCCGGGCGCTGCTGAACGTAAGGCTCTTTATGAGAGAGCACTGTCTCACTTGACAGCTGTTATCAAGAGTGGAAAACATCAGTTGAATCCTTCTTTTGAAAACGAGTGGTATCAGCTGAATCAGCAGGTGCTTGACCAGACTTATCAGGAGAATCTGTTTGAGATTCCTCTTAAGTATAATCTTACCAGTGAGCTTGGTTATACTGTAGGTGTTCGTCTGAATGGTGTTACAACAGATTACGGATATGGTAACTCTTCAGGTAAGGTTAAACTTACAGCACCTCTCTTCTATTCATACGATTCTAACGATACACGCCGTGACGTAACCGTTGCTCCTTATGAAATAAAGGAAGACCAAAACGTTACACGCGAAAGTATGCTTTCTAACGCTCCTTTTGGATTGTATGTTGGAAAATGGGATCCGAGAAAGATGAATTCTACTTGGCTCGACGATAATATCAAGGCTTCAGGTAAGCACATGACAGGTATCAATCCTGTTAAGATGCGTTACTCTAATGTATTGCTCTTCTATTCTGAGTGTATGAACGAACTGGCCGGAAGTCCGGATGCTTC
This sequence comes from Prevotella sp. CAG:1185, assembly GCA_000436695.1. GTDB lineage: Bacteria > Bacteroidota > Bacteroidia > Bacteroidales > Bacteroidaceae > Prevotella. The sequence goes on from HF992606.1 coordinate 26,437, forward strand.
TTATCCTGGTGATGCCGGAATGACAGCACGTCAGGCTTTGGCTCTTGTACATGAGCGTGCTTTCGATTCTGAGCATAAGTCAGAAGCCGCAGCTTATGTAGCTTCTCTGCCTTCAGACAAAGACGGTTTCTTTAATGAAGGTATCGTTCAGGAGAATGCGTGGGAGTTTGCCGGTGAAGGTTTCCGTAAATGGGATCTTATCCGTTGGAACTTGCTCGTAGAAAAAATTTATGAGTTTAAGCAGACATATTTGCAGGAACTTGCTGACGGAACATATCCTGACAAGATCTTCTATAACTACTCAGATGAGGCAAAGAAGAAGATTGATATGTCAAGTGTTACATGGTATACTCCATCTGAGATGGTTAACGAGGTCGATTATGCAGCTAGTGTAAGTTGGTTTGGAAATTCAAAACTTGATACAGGTACAGATAAGCAGGTTGACACTAACCTTCCTTCTATAAGCAGCGGTCTTGTAGGAACAGACGTAAACTCTAAGGATGCAGGCGTTGCGGTGAAGAACCGTTACCTTATGCCTATCGGCTTGACGACAATCTCTGACTCACAGGGATACTTAAGTAACTCATATGGTTATTAATTAACAGTAAATTAAAAAAAGGATGAAAACCATTAATAAAATTTTCAGTACTATACTGATAATGTTTTTAGGCTTTTCTGCCGTTTCTTGTACAGATGGAAACGACTGGGGCATAGACAGTGCTTTCGACAGATTGTTTGGAGTTGGTTCAGATGATATATCTGTTGAGACAACAGCAACAACTGCCACTGTTACTTTCTCGGCAATGTCTGCTACAAGTGATTCTTTGTATTTCGTGATTGAAGTTAGTAAAGATTCACTCTATGACGAAGTTGCCATGGGTGGCGCCCGTGCCAAGGTGTTTGGCTTGAACAAGGAGATAACAAAATCGCCTTGTGTGCTTACAGGACTTGATGGCGACACCAAGTATTACATGCGAATAAAGACGATGTCTGATACTAAGTCTGAGTCAAAGTGGGTTTATTATAAGGACGGTGAATCATTCAAGACTGCTGCAGAGCAGATCTTTGATGATGTTTTGGCTGATGACTACACAGATTCTCAAGTAACGTTGCGTTGGAATGCGCCTGCTGATTCTGTTACCAACATTAAGATAGTTCAGGGAACAGATACTACAGATTATGTACTTACTGATGAAGACAAGGCCAACCGGACTCATACATTCACAGGTCTTGCTCCTCTGACAACTTACACATTCATAATCTATAATGGAGAGGCTAAGCGTGGAACTCAGACTGTAACAACAACAGCTGCTCCTCCTGCTGCAAGTTATACAGAATACCTTGATGCAAATGTAACAAGACTCAACCAGGCACTTATGGATGAAATCTATGCCAAGGCTCAGGCTGAGGCCGGTGGAAGTTCAAACATCAGCGTAACAATTGTATTCCCGGCTGACAAGACTATCGAAATCATTGGCGATGACACTGAGAGTGAACCAGGTGCTCTTAAGGTACCAGACGGAATGTCTGTCAACTTCTTCGGTCGTGGCGGTGGTGAAACACCTGTGCTTCGTCTGCTTAAGAGCATTGACATTGCCGGCTCACATAATTATGTAACATTCCAGCATTTGAAGATTGTTGATGACGGTTCAGGTGCAAATTATCTGATTAACCAGAGCAATGCTTGTACTGTAGACCAGCTGACATTCACTGACTGTGAAATATCAGGAATGAAGAACACCTTCTTCCGTCTGCAGGGTAGCGAGGCCAAAGTTATTAACAATTTGGTTATCAGCGATTGCTTGGTACATGACTTAGGTTCTGGATATTCATTCATCCATATTGACGACAATGGTAACCAGGCTGTTTATGTTAACAACATCAAGATGGAGAACAGTACATTCTGGAACATCTGTGTTGGTGGTAAGACATTCATCTACAGTGAAAAGGTTAACATGAATTCTATTGAACTTGCTTCTTGTACGTTCTATAACAACAATGGTAACGGACAGTATTTCATCGACTTCAACGATAAGGGTTATGGTCCTGAGGTATTCACTGTAAGCAACTGTGTATTCGGAAAGACTCCTGATGAGGCAACAAACAAGAACATACGTGCAAAGATTGAGCCTGAAGTTGTAAATACTTATTGCGCAAGCGACTTCTATAAGTCTAAAGGCTTCCCGAACATAATGATTCTTGACTATGCTTCAGACAAGCTGTTTGTTGATCCGGCAAATGCTGACTTCCACTTCAAAACTGGTACAATAGAAAATGCCGGTGCCGGTGATCCAAGATGGTGGCCGGTGGCTGAATAATAGCATACTGATTTAATATTAAGAGGGGCAGTGTTATTCACTGCTCCTCTTTTTGTTTTCATATATTTGTTGATTTTATTTAATTGGTTTGTGAATATATCAAACTTCAGTATTTAAATATTTGTAAAAATAATGACAATGTCTATGAGCTTTTATTGTATTTTGCTAATTTTGCAGAAGATATAATCTTTAGTCTTGATTCTACTGTCAGATGAAACATTAATCATTATTAAAATAAACGCGTAATAAACAAATCAAAAAATAAAAACATTAAAAGTCTGGTATGAATAAATTTGTATTTAAAGCGGCGCTGTTATGTGCCTTGGTATTACCTTTGTCTGCAAGCGCCGACGGGGTGGATAATGAAGCAAATGAGCAGAACACACCCGAAGGATGGACAGCCGTTCAGCTTCCCGTGTTGCCTGAAATAACTTCATCTAACACATTTGACATCACATCTTATGGCGCTTCAACTTCTTCAAATGACAATACTACTGCCATACAGAAAGCTCTCAATGCAGTGCCTTCAACAGGCGGCAAAGTTGTCATTCCTGCCGGGACATGGCTTTGTGGTCCAATTCATTTAAAGTCGAAAACAATATTATATCTTTCGGCTGGCGCAACGCTTAAGATGTTGCCTTATGGGCAGTATCCATCAACTACAACCGGCGGAAAAGAATATGACAACTTTATCAGCAACGGCAGCTCATCTATAACAGATGTCGTTATTGAAGGCGAGGATAAGCAGACCTCTGTTATCGACGGACAAGGCGAAGCATGGTGGATTGCATACGAAAACGACAAGGACATAAAGCGCGGTGCGATGATACGCTTTAAGAAAGGCTCTCGTTTCCTTATAAAAAATCTGACTGTAAAGAATGCTCCCGGTGTGAACATAACAATAAGCCAAAACGGCAATGCGAGCCATGCTACGATACATGATGTAATCATTCGTGAGCCGTCTTCGTCGGCAACTGACGTGCAGAAGTCGCACAATACAGACGGAATATCAATGTGGGGACCATACATCAACATCTATAACTGTGATATCAGCAACGGCGACGATAATGTGGTGGCTGACACGGATGCACGTTATGTTCATGTTTGGAACTGTAAATTCGGCGACGGACATGGCGCGTCAATAGGAAGCTATACAGAAAACCTGAACAACATAATATATGAAGACTGTACGTTTAACGGCACTGACAGTGGTTTCAGACTTAAATCTCAGCGCGGCCGAAGCGGTGATGTGCATGATATAATCTTCAGAAACTGCACAATGACAGGCGTTAAGAATCCTGTTTATATAGAATGTTGGTACGACAAGAGCACAAAGCCGGTGCCTTCAGAGGCAGAAGCAGAGCCTGTGACAAGCACGACACCTGCATTCCGTGATATTCTGATACAGAATGTTGTGTCTACAGGAACGCCATATAACACAAGTGCGAAAGCTTATTTCCCGGTTTATATTTACGGATTGCCCGAGAGTTATGTCAAGAACGTAACATTCGACAACGTTCAGATTGAGACACAGAAGGGTATGTTCCTTGCTTACTGTAACGTGAACTTTATTAACGGATGCAAGATAACCAACTCTAAAACACCGGGAAAACTCATTGAGACAAGCTATGAAGCCGACATTGAAGGCGACTATACCGGTTCGGGTTATGTGCCTGGCGAAGGCGATCCTGTTACATACATGCTCGATGCAAGTACGGCAACATGCGAGAGCGGAGCTACTGAATGGACATTCAGCAACGGATGTTCGATAATCTCAGAGTCGGGCGACCGTGGATATGCTGCTGCAAAGAACAACACCATTAAGTTTTCGCGCAACTATGTGTTCACTATAAACCTGCCTGCAAATGTAAGCGTAAGCAAGGTCGCATTTACCGGTTATTGCAACAAAAACGACAAGACGTCATATCTGAAATCGCTCAATGGCGTAACTTATGATGAAGCAGACTATGTGTTTCCGGCACTTAACGCAACTCCAAATACTGCCACATATAGTATCGACCTTGACAATCCTGCAGTAGGTTCGTTGTCGTTTGAATTCTCTGGTGATGACCAGACGGCTGCTTCAATTGTGCTTCATGGTAATGTTGCCACGGCTATCACTGATGTCATGGCCGATAAAAAGGGCAATGGCAAGATATATAACATACAGGGCATGGCTGTAAAGAATGCTGACAAGTCAGGTCTGTATATATGTAACGGCAAAAAGTTCATCGTTAAATAGTACTGATAAATTTTTAATGTAAACATATCAGCCGGTCTTTATGGGACATACAACATTCCGTGAAGGCCGGCAAATTTTATATTCAGGCTATTCCAAAAGCCATAATTAAGTTGCCAGGAGTTTTATTTTCTTATTTCTTGTTTTCCTTTCTGTTATCATCAATATGCATATTTTATGTTGTCGTCAAGCATCTTAATGTTGCTCGGCAAAGGAATCTTGACGCCTTTATAATTTTTATGTTTCTTTGTTTTCTTCAACAGTTATGTGGTTTTTCTTTTTAGTATAATTGAATCATATTGTCACAATAATACAAAATGAATGTCCGCATGTTCCCAAATTAGCA